>DASPXS010000187.1:0-16339 GCA_035637175.1 Haliangiales bacterium
CGCAGCGCTCTCAAACGGGTCCAGCCCAGGCGTCGTATCAGGTTGGCGGCCGTCGCGCCGCCCTCCGCATAAACATGTCCGACCGGGGCCCGCAAGAGGACCGCTTCGGCAAGCTGAGTCAGGTGACTCGCAAGCCGCCGCGCCACACGCGGATCCCTGACTGGCGGAAGCCCGATTCCCAGAACAACTCGCGGATTTGATTCCAGTGCCTCATTGACTTGCCGGGCGAGTCGAATTTTTGCCGAGAGACCCAGCTCCGTTTCGTGCACGGATTCCGCAGGAAGGCAAAACACAGGCACACCTTGTTTCCGCGACTCGGCCAGGAAATCGTGGCCGGCTTCGCTGGCGCTTCCAGAGACGAAAAGTCGGCGCCGATCTTTTGGAGTCGGCCAGAGTCCGGATGCCGATGAAACCGCATTTCGACCCGTCTTCTCAAGCAGCGCCGCAAAAAACTCCGATGCGCCTGACGCCAGAGTAAATGCGTCGCTTCGGCTCGCCCAATGAGTCAGGTCATCCGCGCTTTGAGCTTCACCGACGATGATTCCCTCGGAGGGTAATGGCCCGTGAAGTCCGCACACGCGGACCGGGAGCGATCCCGAAGTGCCGATCATCATGCGCACGGAGGACGCACTGCGCGGATACTCCGGGTCGAACCGAAAGTCCGTTTCGTGAATGGGTTTGCCTCCGATGAGATATTGCCCGTCGCGAATGATGCGTCCCAGGACAGGATTCGCCGGCAAAAGCAAAGCCCGGTTCAAGCGAAACTGCGCCATGATGGCTTCCAATTCTGCGACGATGTGTCCGCGCAAAACCGAATCGACCTTTTTGTAAATCCATTCCGCCCGCGATGCTCTTAATTTGCCGGCGGCTTCCGCCGCCCGACACCCGGCGTCCTCAGGCGGGCAGGAGCGCGAATCGGTGTCCACGCACACCAGTTCGGCGTCGCCGCCGGTTTCAGGTGCTGAAACGACCTCGGCGCTCAGCCCGTAGCGAAGGCCAACACCTGCCAGTTCCGCCGCCCCGGTAAGGTCGTCAGCGATAACACCGATCATACGATCGCAGCCGTGGTCTTCCTGCCTTCGATCAATTCGATGGCCACGAACATAACCGGCCGCATTCAGCGAACACGCTCGGCCCGCGCAAGGCCCGCCAGCAAAGCTGCGGTCCGATGCCTGCCGGTTCTCCCATCGTTATGCCAATGACGGGTCGCCTCGCCTCAGTTCAGCAGGCCGAGCCGAAGCATGTCCGCGCGGATGGTCTCACGTTCCCGTTCGGCAACCGCCACGAGCGGCGGTAGAACATGGGGCTGGATCAGTCCCCGCCAGGAGAGCGCCGCTTTCAGGGCCGCCACCGACTGGCCGAGTGTGCGGCCGTTCCGATACAGCTCGGCCACCTCCAACATGCGTGCGGCCTGGCGCTCGGCCTCGGCCCGATCTCCGCGGAACGCGCCCCGACAGAGTCGGGCGCAGACGTCCGGAACGAGATTGCCCACGCTCGGCACAATGCCATTGGCGCCGCGCTCGAGCCCCTGGGCCATGAGGGCGGGGACACCGACGAAAATGGAGAAACCCGGCGCACCACCGAAGCGGCCGATCAATTCCTCGTGGCGCTTCGCGTCGTTTTCCGAATCCTTGATGCCGACGAGCCGGGGATGTCCCTGCAACTGAGCCACAACTTCCAGCGGGACGGAGACGTGCGTGGTGGAAGGAATGTTGTAAATGATCACCGGCCCGGGCACGGCGTCCAGCAGTGCCGTGAAATAAGCGAGCAACTCGCCCGGTTGCAGCGGGAAATAACCCGGCGGTTGGGCCACGACGGCATCCACGCCGGCCCGGAGATACCGAGAGGCCGACTCGACGGAATCCGCCAGGCAGGTGTCACCTATGCCGGCATACACCAGGGCACGCCCGCCCACCTGCGCCAGCGCGCGCTCGACCATCGTGCAACGCACGCCACGAGGGACTGACGGCCCTTCGCCGGTTGTGCCCAACACGAAGATGCCATCCACTTTTCCCGCCAGCATGAAATCAATCATCCTGCCAAGACCGGCCTCATCCAGGTCGCCAGCCGGCGTCACCGGCGTCACCAGCGGCACGACGGCGCCGCGATGTTTGTTTTTGTCTTGCACTATGATAATGGCATTATCCGGCCCGGCTTCCCTGGCAGGCAGCATCCCGTCTGTTGCAGAACCCCAGCCGGTTCGCACGGAACAAGCACCTTGAAGTATTTCGCTGAATACGACTCCGGGTACGGCGCCGGACGCCTCGCGCCCCGCCTTGAGGCCCGCTTTCATTCGTAATAACGCCAGCGAAAAGACCTGAGAATTTACGTACCAGCAGTTGATCGGTAGCTGACGAACGAAATGATGCAGCCAAACACTGCAATAAGCCAGAAACCGAATATGGGCACACACAGGAGGGCATAAAGCACTTCGTGCCAGATTTCTTCATGGGGCATCAACTCATAAGCCCCGAAGGCAGAAAGTGGAGGCACGAAAAGCGCCCCAAGCCAGAGGAAACGGGCGTTTTTAGTGAGAACCGTTATTTCATTCTTGTCGCTCACAACAGACTCCGTTGTTGACCCACCAACATAATCCAGTGTGAGGAAATTCTCAATCGCAAGTGCGCCGGGCAGGCGTAGTGGCACGGGCGTCCCGCCCGTGAGAGCTTGGGCAGCCAACGCACGGGCGAGACGCCCGTGCCACTACCGGACATCGCGCGGCTGCGATTTGAGCGTGAAGGTTCAGAGCCCTGCTTCCTGGTTTTCGCTGTTCTCGGGAAGGCCGACGGGCCACAGAACGTTTTTTACCGGCTCCAAAATGTTTTGCACTTCTCCCAACAATTCACGGTCCAGCGGTTGTTCGATCCATTTCAGGATGTTGGCCATGTTCGCGGGATTGGCGGTGCCGGCGATCGTGGTCGTCAGGTCGGGATTCTCGATGCAAAAGCGGATCGCCAGCGACGCGATATCCACGCCTTTGCGGTCGCAGCACTCGACGGCCTTGCGGCAATACTCGCGCAGTGCCGGCGGGGCATGGTGCCAGCTCGGCAGCGGCTGGCGCGTGAGCAGGCGCTCGGAAAACGGCGAGGCATTCATGATGCCGACGCCTTTGCTTTTCAGGTAGGGGACCAGACCGAGCAACGACGTGTTGTTGAGCGAATAATGACAGTAGGAAAGCATGCAATCGAGCGGCGCGCGGTCGAGGATGTATTTGAAAATTTTGAGCGGAAATCCGGTCACACCCACGAACCGCACCTTGCCCTGCTGCTGCAGTCGGCGCAGGGCGGGCAAAGCCTCGTTCAGGACCTGATCGAGGTTGCCGAACTCGATGTCGTGACACTGGATGATGTCGAGATAATCGAGGCCCATCCGCTGCAGGCTCTCCTCCACGCTGCGCGTCACGCGCCCGGCGGAGAAATCGAACTTTTCCACATCGTAGCGGCCGCACTTGGTGCCGATGAGGAAACGATGGCGGGGGATTTCCTTGAAGGCTTTGCCCAGAACTTTTTCAGACAGCGTGCGTCCGTAGTAGGGCGAGGTATCGATGAAGTTGACGCCGCCGTCGAGCGCAACGTGCAGCGAGCGGATGCCCTGCGCTTCGTCAAGGTTGCCGTATTCATTTCCGATGGAGGCCGCGCCGTAGCTCACGACGGAAATGTTGAGGCCGGTTTTGCCCAAAAAAGGACGGGTTTGCACGACGCCGATTTCGCACGAACCGGTCCCGGACGCAAGTTTGAAGGTCGTGTTACAGTTTGCCTGCGTCGGGGCGAGCGTCCTCGCGAGCCGCTCGTCTGTAGTCCCATCAAACTGTACCACTGGCAGGTTGAAGGAGTTGCCTCCGCGCGGACCGTGCCAAAACGCCGCCTGGAATCGCGACGGACAGAGGACTGCCGCACTCCAAGGCGCACCGCGTTCGCCAATACTGAACGCAGCGCGCCAGCTCTTGGACTGCAGTTCATCATTGCTTCGCGTCGGGCGGAGGAAAAGAAGCAATTGGCTTTCCGTCCCTGCCATCCCATACACGCAGGACGCTGTCCTGACCGCCGGAAATGACGATCCTGCCGTCGGACGTGACGGCGGCGGATTCGACAAAGTCAGTCGCGCCGGCAAACGAACGGACTTCAGTGCCGTCCTCGCGAACCAGACGCACTTTGGTGTCGCCGGAAGCGGCCAGCGCCTGGTCGGTGTAACCGACGAAGCTGATCGCCGTGACCTCTTTGTCGAAGCCGGCGATGTTCTTCTTTTTCTCGCCGTTCACCAAATCCCATATTTTGACCACGTTGTCCGCGCCGGCGCTGGCCAGCGTGCGCTGGTTCCGGTTCCAACTGACGCCCAGCACGTGGTGGGTGTGTCCCTCGAACTGCTTCACTATTTTGCCCGTGCCTATCTCGATCACCTTGACCAACTTGTCGGCGGCGCCCGAGGCGAGATATTTTCCGTCCGGTGAAAAATCGAGGCCGAACACCGCGTCGCTGTGCACGTTGGTAAATGATTGCGCCAATTTGCCGGTGGTTGCCTGCCAGATTTCGATTTCGCCGCCGCGCGTCGGCTCGCCGCCGCCGCCGGCCAAAGATTTGCCATCCGGACTGAATTGCAGCGCGTTGACGCGGTCCGCCAGGGGCGAATTGGCATCGCCGGTGCCGATGACGCGATCCAGCTTCCATTCCGATTTCAAGTCCCACAGCACCACACAGCGGTCGGCGGCGCCGGAAACCAGGTTGCCGTCGCCGGTAAAAGCGAGCGTCAACACCGATCCGCGGTGGCCTTTCAAGGTTTCAAAAGCGGCCCCCGTTTCGGCGCTCCAGAGGTGGATCAACCCGTCATCGCCGGCGGTCGCCAGCGTCAGGTTGTCAGGCGAGAAAGCAATCGCGCGCAGCGGCTGTTCGGACGCGGCCGCCGCCGTTTTCGCCGCCTCGAGTTCCGCTTCCACGGCTTGTTGAAACTCCACGGCTTGTTGGATCGACTCGCTGCTTTTGCTCACGGCCTCCCCGGCTTCGTCGGTCGCCTTGCCGGCCAACTGCAATTCCGTTTCGGCGTTCGAGCGGGTCTGTTCGGCCTTTTTGAGTTCCTTTTCGACCTCCGCCAGCGTCGAGGTCGCCGATTTCAGTTTCTCGGTTGCCGCCTTTTCCTTTTGCTTCGCTTCCGCCGAGATTTTATCGGCGTCCTTTTTGGCTTCGGCCGCCGCCTTTGATTTCGCGGCCGCCTCGGTCGCCGCCTTTTCGATCGTCTCCTGATCCTGGCCGGGAGTTTCCTTGATGGCTTTGGCTTCGGACTCGGCTTGTTTGGCTGCTTTTTCGGCGGCCTCGAAATCCTCCGTTGCTTTTCTGGCCTCGGCCCTGGCGTCTTCGATCGTCTTTTCCGTCGCGGCCTTCGCTTCGGTCGCTTCCGCCAGTTTTTTCTGTTTCTCGGCGAGCGCGCGTTCCGCTGCTTCGTTCGCTTCCGTGGCTTTCTTCACTCGTTCGCTTTGCGCCGTTCGGTTTGTCTCCGCCGACTTCAACGCGGCCTTGTGAAAATCAACCTCGGATTTGGCGAACACGAGGGCGCGTTCACGATCGGCGGTCAATTCCTTCGCGTAACGGTCGCCCTTCATCTGCGCAATTTCCTTTCCGTCGTTTGCGTCCCAAAGTTTGGCGAGGTTATCTGTGCCCGTCGAGGCGCAACGTTTGCCATCAGGGCGGACCGCCACGGCCGAAATCGGCCCGCCCGGCATCATTTTGCGGATCAACTGCCCGGTCTCGGCGTTCCAAATCCGCACCGAACCGTCTTCGCTTCCGGAAACAATCTGCGCGTTTGCGGAGGGAACGATGTCCAAAGCCGTCACGGCGTTTTCATGGCCTTTGAGTTCCTGAATCGGCTCGAGGTCCGTTCGGCCTGCGTCCCGGCGCCAGATGTGAAGCAGTTTGTCCGCGCCCCCGGTGGCAAGCCGGGCATTGTCGCCGAGCCACGTCAGGGCGTTGATTTCCGAATCCGTCCGGGCCTGTGCGAGAAGTTTGCCGGCGGGCAATTCCCAGACCCGAAGCGTCTGGTCCGCGGACGCAGAAGCCAGCCTGGCGCCATCCCCGGAAAATTTGAGACAACGGATTGCGCCATGGTGGCCGGTCAAATTTTTCGCCAGCTTGGCGCGGGCGAGGTTCCAGATCTTGACGCGCCCATCGTCGCCGCCCGTCGCCAGCCATTTCCCGTCGGGACTGGTCGCGACCGCGAGCACCTCCCGGCGCGCGACCGACGTGAGCTGGAACTTTTTCGCGTCTGTCGGTCGGCGCCAGATTTTGACTTCGCGATAGCCGCCGGAAGCCAGCAGACTGGCATCGGGGCTGAAGGCCAGCGAATGGACCATCGATCGCTGCGCCACGCCGGGTTTCCGGGAGAGACCGGACCTGAGCAGTTGCGGGTCGGTCAATCGGCTCACCAGTTGCCTGGAGGGGAGGTGGTAAATGAAAATCTGGTTGGCGCGGGCGCAGGCGGCGAACTGGCCGTCGGGCGACAGGGCCACGGCGTAAATTGGATTCAGCCCCTCGGGCAGCGGTTGCCATTCGAGTGGCCGGGCGATGTTGGCCGAAGCTCTTGCGCCCTGGTCGATCCAGAGTTTGATGAGGCCGAGTTCTTCCGGGGTGAGCTCGGACGCCTGCACCTTGTTGGCCGGCGGCGGCATGACGGTATCCTCGAGTTGATGCGACGCGGCTTTCAGCAGGAGACTTGAACCGCCCCGTTTCGGCGCCACGGCCGGGCCGGAATCGCCGCCTTTGAGCATGTCCTCCGGCGTTTCGAGGATAAGTCTGGCCTTCGCAGTCGTTTTATTGTGGCAGGCGAGGCAGTTGTTCTTCAGAACAGGCAGGATATCCTTGTCGAAATCTATCGGGGTCGAGCGTTTGATTTTGGCAATGGAAATGGGCTTGGGATGATTGTCTTCAGATTTCTTTTCATCGCCGTGAAGCGGTCCGGAGAAAAGAAGCGATGCGAGCAGGGCTGGAAAAACGCCACGGGAAATCGCGCATTGGGACCGTGAACCTCCCCCTCTCCCCGTCCCTCTCCCCCGGCGCCGGGGGAGAGGGACGGGGAGAGGGGGCCATTCGTGGTTCCTGGAAAGCCCCCTTTCGTTTTTGCGCATGCATTGGGACCATGAACCTGCCAGTGTCCCCCTCACCCCATCCCTCTCCCCCTCCGAGGGGGAGAGGGTGCTCGACTTGTCCGCCGTAGGCTTGGCGGAAGCGGAAGGGCAGGAGAGGGGGAGGTTCACGGGAAGCCGGATCAAAACGCAGGTCGGCGATGTGAACCCTTTCGTCATTTCTTTTCCTCCGCCTTCACCTGGATGGTGATGGGCACGGAATAGACGGTGATCGTTACCTCGCGTGGTTTGGCCCGTTCCCCGGCAGCCTTGGCGCGATTGGCTGCTGCGGCCTTTTCTGCTTCCGCTTTTTTGGCTTTGGCGGAGGCCTCTTCGGCTGATTTCTGGCCGGCAGCTTTGGCCTCGGCAGCCGTTCCGGCTTTCTCGGCCGCGACCTCCGACTCTTTCTCGGCCTCGTCCCGGGCGGCGATCAAATCGGTGTCGGCGGCCAATTTCTCGGCGGCGGTTTTCGCCGCGGCGAATTTTTCGGCGGCCGTCTTTGCTTGAGCTGCCGTTTCCTCCGCGGCTTTGGTCGCCTCGGCGAAAGCCATGTCCGCTTTCTTTGCTTCAGCAGACAAATCAGCGGCGAGCTTTTCCGATTGTTTGGCGGCTTCATCCGTCTCTTTGGCCGCCTCGGGATTATTGCGATACCGGCCTTTGGTTTGGGTCCGTAAATGAAACGTGTACGTGCCCGGCGAAAGTTTGTGCTGGCCCAGGTCGATTTCCAGGACGGCGGAGTTGGTTTTGTTGTCAACGTCCAGTTCCTTCAACCCGTCGAGCCCGGCGGCGCCCATCGCTTTCAGCTTCAACGTCTCATTAAAATCCCCGCGCCGGACGAGCCTGAGCGGGATTTGGAATTTGCCGCCGGCGGCGGCTTCCCAAGTTTTGCTTTCCGCCGGCTCAACGCTGATGGGCGCAGACTCGGCACTGCTGACCGCGAGAAACAATTCGCGCATGAGTCTGGGGCGCACGGCTTCATTGTTGTAATCGGGCACCGTCCAGGAGACCGAACCGGCGCGGGCTTCCCGCGCGAGCTCGGTATTGCGGACGCCGGCTTTGCCGACCACCCTGATGGGGCCCGACCAATTCTCCGCGTCATCCGAAGCGGTGAGGAGCAGCAGTTGGGAATTCTTGTTGGTTTCAATTGTGGCCGGGGCGCACGTGACGCCCGGCGGCAATCCTTCAACCGCGAGTCGAATTTCACCTTCGAAGTTGTCGCGCCGAAAGGCCAGCACTTTGATGGGCATGGTTTCACCGCGGCGCAGAAACGGCGTCCAAAGCAGGGCTTCTTTGGCGTCTTTGTTGACCGGCGGCGGCGCCTGCGGCAGGGCGACGAGGCGAAAGTCGGGCGTCTCTTTGCGCAGCGACAGGCGATAAACAAAGCGCGGATTGCTGCCGTATCGATTGAACAGGTCGCTGACGCGGACGCGATAGACGCCGTCTTCCTTCACTTCGAACCGCCCGGACGGATCGCGGGTCGTGGTGTTGAACTCCGGTCCGCCAAGGTTGGTGTCGGACGCGTAAAGCTCCAGCACATCCGAGGCGCTTTCTTCGCCTTTTTCGTTTTTGCTCACCCGCTGGACGAGCGCAAACGGGGCGGTCGGCAAACCGAGCCGATGCGAAAAAACTTCAATGCGGCAAAGCTCGCCCTTCTTCGCTTCAAACATCAGCCAGTCGCGGTCGCCCGCCGGATGGAATTGGCCGACGAACTCGCAGGGCAGGGAGACTTTCTGCGCCTGGTCGGGTTGGTTGTTCGGCTCCTGTTCGGTCACGACCGGCGCCGTCGCGAAACTCAACAATACCGGGCTGGAAACGCCGGCGATGGTGTTCAACCGGTATTCGATGCCATCAACCAGAGCCCCGGCGGGACCCGGCGCCAGACCGGTGGCGGAACTTTGCGATGCGGCCGGATCGCCAGGCAGTTCGATTTCCACCGTGAGTTGTTCCAGCGGTTTGCCGGCCGTGGACAATCCTTCGGCCGGCGCGCCGCCGGGCAAATTTCGCCCATAAAGAGTGTATTTGCTTTTTGCGCCGGGCAGTCCCGAGGGCGGGAAGATGAAATCGACATGCGGGCCGGCGCCGATGGTGAGTCGGTAGAAATATTCCTCGCCGCCGCGGTAAATGAAGTCGCTCACGGCAACAATGAACCGGCCGTCGGCGGGCGCGATGAAATCGAGCAGGCCGCCGCGCCGCTGGCGTTCGAGTTCTCTGCCGCTGGCGTCATACAGGATCAGCATGTCGTCCATCCGCGAGTCAAGCTCTCTGGCCTGACACTCGATCAGCACGCGTTGACCTTTCCTGGCGGCAAATCTGAAGTAATCCACGGCATTCGCGTCGGCGCTTCCGTTGACGACAGTCCCCAGCGCGACCTCCGTTGCCGATTCGGGGGCATGATTGGTAGTGGACGAGGTGATTTCCGGCAGATCGCCAACCACAAACGCGCGCGGATTGGACACTCCGAATCGTCCGATGACACGGGTTTCATAATTACCCGGCGACACGTCCGGGCCAATCGTCACGAGGAATCTGTTCGCTTCCGGTTCGCCGGTCTTCTCGGAAAGCTTTGGTTTCGCCGTGATGTTGGTCTGCGAGAAATGAAGTTGATTGGCGTCGTCCAGGTCCGCGCCGGTCACCGTGACTTCAAAGGTCGTTCCGGCTTTGCCGCCCGGGGGAAAAAGGGTGTACAGCCGGGCGAGAGGAAGCTGGGCCTGTGTGGACGTGGGTGCGGCGAAGGCGGCCAGCCAAATCAGTGTGATGATAGAGAGGCGTCGAAGCGGACCGTTGCCAACCCGACCCTGCCCGGAGCGAGGGACAAACGGCCATTTCACATCCAACGTCCGGCATCCAACATCCAACATCCAATGCGGCAGTGCATCGCGTCCTGTTCGATGTTCGATGTTGGATGTTGGATGTTGGATGTTTCGCTGCTCCAAATTCAGAAGGACTAATGGTTGAAAAGGAATTCCTTCGTGTTGATCAACGCCCAGACGATGTCTTCATAAGCCTGCCGCCTGCCGGTCAACGATTCCTTGTCATCCTTGTTCGCCGTCCTTTTGGCGAGGTAATCCCTGGCCAGAGTCGCTTCGCTGGCATCCGGTTCGCGCGCGTAAGCTGTAAGGTATAGCTCGCGGATTTTTTCTTCATCGCTGCGTTTCGTGTCCGCGGTGAGCCGGGCGGCCACGCCCTGGTCGTCAGCCAGTTTTTGCTGAATCTCTTTGGCGTTCAGCAGATGGAGGCTTTGCGCGAGGCTGGCGTCCTGGGAACGTTCGCATTCGCAGGCGCTCGACGAATCGGGCCGGCCAAACACGGTGAGGAAATACGAACTGGCGTTGAAACTGTTGTCGGGCAGGCAGACCGCGCGAGTGCCGGCCGGCAGTCCGTCGAACTTGCTCGGCGTTTTGGTTACCTGGTTGACGGCGTCGAACAGCACTTCGGCGGTGAGGCGTTTCGGGTAGTAACGCGAAAAATACTGCTTGTCGATCCGGTTGTGTTGGTTGGGGATTCCGCTGAGCTGATAAACCTGCGAGCGGCAAATGGTGCGCACCAGGTTTTTCAAATCGTAGCCGTGGGCGATGAAATGTCCGGCCAGGCCGTCCAGCAACTCCGGATTGGTCGGCGGGTTGGTCTCGCGCATATCGTCCTCCGGCTCGACAATGCCGCGGTTGAAGAAATGTTTCCAATAGCGGTTGACCAGCGACCGGGCGAAATAAGGGTTGTTCCTTCCGGTCATCCAGTCGGCCAACGCCTGACGGGCGTCGTCGTCGGGCGAAAGATTCAACGCACCCGAACCGAGTCCCGCGGGTTTCACCGATTGTTTGGTTTTTTTGTTGGTGGCGGTGGGCATCGCGCGTCTGGCGAAAACCATTTCGCCGTCCGGTTCCGTTCCGTTCTTGTGGCTCACCTGGGTGAAGAAAGCCGAAAAGCTGTAGTAATCCTGCTGGCTCCATTTCTCGAACGGATGATGATGACACTGCGCGCACTGCAATCGCATGCCGAGGAAAAGCTGCGCGGTGTCCTCCAGTTCGGCCTGCGGCTCGCGCACCCGATGATACCAGGCGACCGCCGGATTGTCCTCCATGTCGCCCGAGGCGGTCAGAATCTCGCGCACAAACCGGTCATAGGGTTTGTTCTCCAGCAAACTGTCGCGAATCCAGGCGTGAAAGGCGTAAGTGCTGCGGGCCTGTTTCGCTTCGGTTCGCTTGTTGCGGAGCAAGGCGCTCCATTTGTTCGCGAAATAATCGGCGTAATCCGCGCTGTCGAGGAGCCGATCGATGAGCGCCTCGCGCGCAGCCTGGCTGCGCGAGGAAGCGGAACCGACTGGTGCGCCGACAACGGACCCACCCCTGTCCCCTCCCGAGGAGGGGAACTGTTGCGAGCTGGTCGTTCTTCCGTTCCCCTCCTGGGAGGGGTCAGGGGCGGGTTCCCGCTGAGGGTGAGGGGAAAGGTTTGCGGATTCCGCGACGGCGTCTCCGCATTCGGCAAAAAACCGGCGCGCCTCGTCAAGGGTCGGCAGACGACCGGCGATGTCGATGGTGACACGGCGGATAAACGTCGCGTCGTCGCAGACCTCCGACGGCGGCATCCCGACCGCCGTCAATTTTTTGAAGACGAGTTTATCAATCAGGTTTCGCGGCGGGGGCAGGTTTGCCACCGGCGCTCCGAGGGGAACGGTGGCGCGAAAGACCGCCACCCGGGCCTGGTAACGCACCATCACGGCGACATCGCCCGGTTGGCTGAACAGTTGCAGGTGACCGGCCTCATCGGTCCTGGCCATTTCCTTGTCATTCGGCTCATAGAGCGCGCTGCGGGTCACGTCTTCGGTGGAACCGTCCGTGTACCGGGCCATGACGACGAGTTGTTGTTCGCCGCCGAGCGCCATCGTGCGCTCCCGGGGAAAGACCTCGATGCGATCCACTTTCGGGTCGGTCGGTTTGCCGTAGGGCAGACCTTCGGAGATCCACCGAACGAGCAATCGGTAATCGTCGGAATCCTTGTCCATTCGTCTGCCGCCGCCGTGCGGCAGGGTCGCCGTCGCCTTGAGCAGCAGCAGACTGTTTTCCGGCGAAGCGGGGAAGAGGCGGCGTCCGCGCGCTTCTTTGACCAGATGTTCGTAATCCTCCATTGGCTCGAAGCCGAGCAGCGACAGGCGAAAACCGTTTTGACCGCTCGATTTGCCGTGGCAACCGCCGGCGTTGCAGCCCGCCTTGGTGAAAACGGGCACGATTTGATTCGGGAAATTGATCGGGGCGACTTCGTTGAAATACTCGACCGCGACGGACAGTGTCGCGCTCTGACCGTCCGGGCCTTTTGCCGTGATGATGGCCGCGCCCTCGGCCAGCGGTGTCACCCGACCGGTTTTATCGATGCTGACGATCCTGGGCGGCGAGACCGAGTAGCTCACCTGGCGGGTGAAATCACGGAGTGCGCCGTCGTCCAGTTCTGCCGTGACGAGCAGTTGGCGTCGCGCAGTTTTTCCGCGCAGATGAAGTGCCGGGCGCGATTCGTTTCCGCCAGGGGAGGGGAGCTGGAATTCCAGGCTGACAATTGCGCCTGGCGTCCCGGCCGAGGCCGCCGCCAGCAGGCCGCAAGCGCCGATGAAAAGAACCACCGGGATCAACCGGGCAAGGGCTCGAAGCCCAATGACGAATGACGAATGACGAAATCCGAAAGAATGACGAATGACGAAGCCCGAACGGCTGACCCGCAATGGGTCGGCTGAGCTTTCGCCATTCGGATTTCGGGCTTCTTTCGTCATTCGGCGTACGTCATTCGACATTTCAAACCAGTTCCTTCATCGGCTGACACCCGGCCTCGACGAGGTATTGCGGCCGGCCGGCCAGGTCCGCGAGGGTGGTTTTGTTCACGTCAATTCCCAGATTGTGATAGAGCGTCGCGAAGACTTCTCCGAAGACCACCGGCCGTTCGACCGGCTCCCCGCCCCAGCGGTCGGTCGCGCCGATGATCTGTCCGGTCTTCATGCCTCCGCCGGCGAGCAACGCGCAGGTCACTCTCGGCCAGTGATCGCGGCCTGCGTCTTTGTTGATCGTCGGCGTGCGGCCAAATTCGCCCCACACGACGACCGACACATCTTTGTCCAATCCGCGCCGGTGCAGGTCCTCGACCAGCGCGGTCACACCCTGGTCGAGCAGGGGAAGGTCGGCTTTGGCGTTCTTGTGATTGTTGCCGTGATAATCCCAGAAACCAAAGGCGACGGTCACCACTCGCGCGCCGGCTTCGACCAGGCGGCGGGCGACGAGAAACTGTTCCATTAACATCGGCGCAGCGTCGCCGTGCGGTTTGGGATCGCCTTTGCCGTAATGTTCGATCAGGCGTTTGTCTTCGCGCTGATAATCGAGCGCTTCCAGCAGTCTGCTGGAGGTCAGCACGCCGAAAGCCTGTTCGTTGAAGGCGTCCAGCCCTTCCATCAGCCCGCTGGCGTCCACATCGCGGCGGAACCTGTCAAAACCCGCGAGCAACGCGCGGCGGTCAGCGAGGCGATCGAGCGTCACGCCATTGAGCACCATGTCTTCCTTGCCGTTGCCCTCGGGATGAAAGGAACGATGCGCGGCGCCGATAAAGCCCGGGCCGGCATCGTTGTACGGATGATGCCGCATCTTCGGCTCGAGCCCGATGAACTCCGGCACCGCCGGATCGGTCGGACCGAGAAGTTTGGACACCACCGACCCAAACGCCGGCCAGCCGCCCGGCGGCTGGTTGCGCTTCGAGCGGCCCGTCAGGCAATGGAAATCGGAATGATCGTCCACGGCGTCGGAGATCGAGCGGAGGATGGCGAGTTTGTCCGTCATCTTCGCCAGCCGCGGCAGATGTTCGCAAATACGGATGCCGGGAACGTTGGTCGGAATCGGCTTGAACTCGCCCCGGATTTCAAGCGGCGCGTCCATCTTCAAATCGAACATGTCCTGGTGCGGCGGTCCGCCTGGCAGATAAATCATGATGACTGCCTTGTGCGAATTGCGGATGCCGGACTTCGCCTCGGCTTGCAGCAATTGCGGCAGGGCGAGTCCGCCCAGACCGAGCGCGCCAATTTTCAGAAAATTGCGGCGCGAGATTCCGTCGCAGAAGCGGCGTCCCCCCGGTGCATTGGCATAGATGGTCAGCATGGAGTTAATGACCAAGGCCCAATGACCAAAAGAATGCCCGAGGGCGAACGCCCAATCCTGACGGGGACCCTGGTACCCGGGGGATTTGAATCATTGGGGCCTGGGGATCCTTTGGGCATTGGGAATTGGGAATTTGAAATTTTAAACCAGTTCCTTCATGGGCTGACAGCCGGCATCGACCAGGTATTGCGGGCGGCCGTTGAGGTCGGTGACCGTGACTTTGGCCACGTCGATGCCCAGATTGTGATACAACGTCGCGAAGACGTCGCCGAATTGGACCGGACGCTCCACCGCTTCACCGCCGAGGCGGTCGGTGGCCCCGATCACCTGGCCGGTCTTCATGCCGCCGCCGGCGAGCAGGCCGCAGGAGACGCGCGGCCAATGGTCGCGCCCGGCGTCCTTGTTGATGGTCGGCGTGCGGCCAAACTCGCCCCAGACAACCACGGAAACATCCTTGTCCAGCCCGCGTTGATGCAAATCCTGGACCAGCGCGCTGACGCCCTGGTCGAGCAACGGCAGGTCCTGGCGCAGCGCGCCGAAATTATCGCCGTGATGGTCCCAACGACTGAAAGCCAGCGTCACGCAGCGCGCGCCCGCCTCGACCAACCGCCGGGCGACGAGCATGTGTTCCATGAGTTTTGGTCCGCCGTCGTCGCGGTTCTTTGGATCGCCTTTGCCGTAGCAAGCGCGAACTTTCGGGTCTTCTTTCTCGATGTCCAAAGCTTCGAGAAGTTTGCTCGAAGTCAACATGCCGAAAGCTTGTTCGTTGAAGGAATCCAGTCCCTCCATCAGACCGCTGGCGTCCACGTCGCGGCGGAAGCGGTCGAAACTGGCGAGCAACATTTTGCGCTCGGCGAGCCGGTCCAGCGTGATCCCGTTCAGCACCAGGTCGTCTTTGCCGGCGTCATTCGGTTTGAACGGCGCATAAGCCGGGCCGAGAAAACCGGGCTGTCCGTTGTCCGCCCACGGCATGTGACCCATCTTGGGTGACAGGCCGACAAACGGCGGAATGGCCTTGTTCACCGGCCCTTGAAGTTTTGCCACGGTCGAGCCCAGGCACGGCCAGCCGCCCGGTGGCGGGTTTTTGTGCGAACGGCCGGTGAGACATTGCACGGCGTAGTGATCGCCGGTCGCGCCGACGATGGAGCGAACGAGCGCCATTTTGTCCATGATTTTGGCCAGGAGCGGCAGGTGCTCGCAAATCTGGATGCCGGGGACGTTCGTCGAAATCGGTTTGAACTCGCCGCGAATCTCCGAAGGTGCATCCATCTTGAGGTCGAAGATGTCCTGGTGCGAGGGGCCGCCCGGCAGGAAAATCATGATGACGGCTTTGTGCGAACGGCGAATGCCCGACTGCGCTTCCGCCTGGAGCAGTTGCGGAAGGGAAAGGCCGCCGAGACCGAGGGCGCCGATTTTGAGAAAATTTCTGCGGGAGATTCCGTCGCAGAACCGTTGTCTGGAGCCATAGATAGTCAACATAATCGCTCGTCACATCCTTTAGCCGCGTCGGGGCGAACGACACCGCCGGTGGAGTCTAGCCAGTCTTGTTCAACCACAAGGAGTTGTCAAGCTGCGTTTGTATCATCTGTCTCTGGAATCCGGCGGCCCTGCTCTCGCGCCTCGAAAATAGACCGATGCCTGCGGGCGAAAAAGAAAATATGCAATGACCGCAAATAGCAAACCGTGCACCGCCAACTCAAATGGCGAGTGAAAGACACTGAGAATTACGTGGTATGCGATCCAAACGAGCAGAAGCCAGCGCGCCCAATTGAAGCCGCGGAGCATGAACACTCCGCACAGAACGGCGAGAATCCGGACGACGCAGACCCAGCCCAGCCCACCTTCAACCGGCGGCACACTCAAGCCGGATTTTTTGTTAGACTCAATCCTTCGGCCTGGTTGCAACTTCTGTCTGGCGCTGTGCGCTCGGTCAAAGGGGCGTTGCCCATCGCCCTGCGCGCCAAAGCCGAAGACAAGATCGGGTTGCTGGTGCCGAAGGATAACGCCGCCCAAGCGGCGGTCGTCAAAGGTCTGCAAGTCATCCCGATCCAAAATCTGCGCGAAGCCGTGGGCTTTCTCGAAGGGGAAGTGAAAATTTCACCGACGCGCGTGG
>DASPXS010000188.1:0-3311 GCA_035637175.1 Haliangiales bacterium
GGAGTTCCTGGCGACGCGGAGCGACGGTTAAGCCCCGGCGTTTGCGTCAGTTCCTCCATCGGTAGAGTCCTGATCTGAAATTACGACTCTACCCCTCCATCTCCCTGTTTGCCTTTTGCGGCGCGGCAGTCTATTCTTAAACAAAGCCACCGCCCGGAAACGCAAACGCCACCTTGTTGCGGTCATTGAGGTTCGGGTTCCACCGCGGGCGTTGCCGGAGGTCGGCGAGCGGACAGTGACAAACGAAAGGCCCTTCATGAAAAACATCAATGAATGCAAACGGTGGATCGAATCGCACATGGACATCGTCATCGACCTGGTCCGCGTGTATCTGGGAATCGGGTTGTTCATCAAAGGGCTTTACTTCGTGATGCACCAGGAGGCTCTGAAAAAATTTCTCGAAGGAGCGGAGAACCTGGCGTTCGCCCAGGGCCTGGTGGCGCATTATGTCATTCCGGTCCATCTGGTGGGCGGGCTGTTGCTGGCGCTCGGACTGTTGACCCGGCTGGCGGCGCTCTCTCAGATACCCATCCTGGCCGGCGCGGTCTTCTACATTTGGCTGCCCAACGTGCTGTTCTTCGAACAACGGCAGAACCTGGAGTTCTCGGCGCTGGTTCTTTTTTTGCTGGCGCTGATTTTTGTTTATGGCGCGGGCCGCTTTTCGGTCGATCATCTCCTGACGAAGAAGGAGAGTCACCCGGCGCAGGCACACTCGGCGGCGTAGCCAGGCCCTGCCAGCGTCCTGGGGTGGGAAAATTGATGAACCCACGCGTCTGCCATTGAATCAAGGCGCACTCTCAGGTTCTTAATCTCACTCTTACTCGTAATCCCGCTCCCAAAGCCGCGGAGAAAACAAGATTAAGAGCAGGATTAAGATTAAGAAAGCGATCCCGTTTCCGTAGCGCCGGCGGATTCAAAGCCCTTGTTATCACCGAAAAAGCCGGTAAAGTCCGCCGCGTGAAAACCAAACATTATGGCCGCGCCAACGTCTTGCTCGCATCGATTCTTCTTTTGATCCTCACGCCCCGGCCGGCGGCGGCCGCCGAGGGAAGGTTCGGCATTGGCCTGAAGTTGATTGCCGAAGGCTTCACTTCGCCGACGGCGCTGATTCCGCTCGAAGATGATTCGGGGCGGTTTCTGGTGGCGGACCAGATCGGAATCCTCTACCTGCTGACAAAGGAGGGCGCGAAAGCGGAGCAGCCGTTCTTCGACGCGCGCAGCCGGCTGGCAAAACTCAACCAAAGTTTTGACGAACGCGGTCTGCTCGGCCTGGCGTTGCATCCGCGCTTCAAGGAAAACCGCAAGTTCTACCTGACTTACAGCGCGCCGCTGCGTCCGAGCGCACCGCAGGATTGGTTTAATGCGCCGGATTTCAAGGCGTCCGATACCTCCACTTTTCGCGTCTCGGAATTCAAAGTTTTGCCGAACGATTCGGGGCGCGCGGATCCCGCGTCCGAGCGGGTGCTGCTGGAGATTGACAAGCCTTACATGAACCACAACGCGGGTTGCATCGCGTTCGGGCCGGACGGTTATCTCTACATTTCCGTTGGCGACGGCGGGAACGCAAACGACGAAGGACGCGGCCATTCGCCGCAAGGCAACGGCCAGGACACGACCGTCTTGCTCGGCAAAATCCTGCGCATCGACGTGGACAAAGGGGATCCTTATGCGATTCCGTCGGACAATCCGTTTGCCGACGGGAAGAAAGGCCGTCCCGAGATTGTCGCTTATGGCATTCGCAACTCCTGGCGGATTTCGTTTGATCGTGGAGGCAGTCATGAATTGTTCGCCGGCGACGTGGGCCAAACAATGTTCGAAGAAGTTAACATCATTCAACGGGGCGGCAATTACGGCTGGAACATTCGGGAAGGTTTTCATTGTTTCAACCGCCAGGACCCGCTGCATCCCCGTGAGAATTGCCCGACCGTTGGCGCCTCCGGCGAGCCCCTGCTCGATCCGATTCTGGAATACAAGAACATCAACGGCCACCGCAAAGACCCGGAGGCGCGTGGCATCAGCGTCACCGGCGGCTACATCTATCGGGGCAAGGCGCTGCCGCAACTGGAAGGCAAATACCTTTTCGGCGATTGGTCGCGCAACTTCGTGCTGCCGGACGGCGTGTTGTTGGTCGCGACTCGACCCGGGCCGTCCGCCGGCAAAAATTGGTCCCTCGAACCGCTCAAACTGGTGTCGCCGGAAAAGGTCGGCGCCTTCATCGTCGCGTTCGGCCAGGACGCCGACGGCGAACTCTACGTGCTGACCAACGGCCGCAACGCGGTCACCGGCAATACCGGAAAGGTTTACAAGCTGGTTCCCATGTAAGCGCGGCCCGGACACCGGGAAGCTCCAAGTCCAAAGTTCAAAGCTCAAAACAAGCTCCAATGCTCAAGTCTCCAAGCTCCAAGGACCCCGGAAGGACCGGAACCTGGGCTTGAGGTTTGGAACTTCGCCATTCTTTGGAGCTTCGAACTTTGAGCTTGCAGCTTTAAATCACCAGTTTGATGGCGAAGAAGAGATAGAACAGCGCCGCGCCGAGCAAGGCCCATTCGCGCCACGGAACGCGGATTTCCCGGGGGAGGAATTTCCGGTTCACAAAAAAGATTTGCACGCTGGCCACCACCAGGATGAACCCGGCCGTGTTCGCCAGAATCTTGAACTGTTTCAGCGGATCGCCCAGGCGCACGGCAAAGATGGCGAGAACCGTGTAGGGGATCAGCAGCGTGTAGTAGAGCTTGCGGATGCCCTGCGACGGCCAGCCACGAATCCGGCTCGATCCCATCCAAAGCACGTCCGTCATGGTTCGCACGAGCAGATCGGTGTTGCCGAGTTGAGTCGAGTAGAGAATCCAGAAGCCGTTCAGCAAGGTCAGAAACCAAAGCCCGGACCACATCGTATCGCCGAGATATTTCGCCTGATATACTCCGCTGGCCATCCCCTTCAGTTCGGTGCCGGCCGGAATGACGCCGGTCGCAAGGTTCACGTTCAGAAACATCCCCAGAAACGCGAACAGACCCCACAGGTAAAGTTGGTCCGCGTGCACGTACTTTTGCCAGACTTTCCAGCGGCGAAGATTTTCAGGGGTCACGGGAAAAACTTTGCCGACGTGCGACAGCTTCAGTTCGCGTCCGCCGACGGCGCTGGGAATCGCGCCGACATACTTTGCCATGCCAAGTCCCTTGTCGCGCGCCCAACTGGTGACGGTCAGATTGCCGATGCCACCGCTGCCCGCGGTGGCCGCGAGTGCGCCCATCAGGCCCCAGTCCATGTGCCCGGTGACTACGGTGATCTTGAAAAAACCCGCCAACGTCTTC
>DASPXS010000189.1:0-3040 GCA_035637175.1 Haliangiales bacterium
ATAATAGACAGGCTCCGGTTCGGACAGAGAAATCCCCGCGAACAAAGCGTCGTTGGCATGAGTGATTGGCTGGAGGTCGCCGCCCGCCGCGTTCGCGCGGTAAATCTCCACCGGCCGCGACAGAGTCTGGCGGGCGAACACCAGGACCTTTCCGTCGGGCGAAACCGCCGTTTCCCCGTTCACCGCCTTGTCCACAACCTTGGTGACCTTGCTGTCTCCAATCGTGACCGACCACAGCGGTTTGGCTGCCCGTTCTTCCGCCTCGAAATAAAGCGTTCGGCTGTCGGGCCCCCAAACAAAAGCTTCCACCCACGAATCGAAATCAGGCGTGAGACTGCGCGTCTTTCCGGTCGCGCGGTCATACAACATCAGTTGCCAGCGATCCGCCTCAAACCCCGGGCGCGACTGTGCGCGATAAGCGATCCACTTTCCGTCCGGTGAGTAGCGCGGGAAGGCGTCGGCCGCAGGATTGGTCGTGAGAAGGCGACGCTCCCCGGTGTCCACGTCCACTTCGTAGATATCATGGTTCGTCCGCCACGCTTCCTCGCGGGCTGGGGACGGCGTGGCCGTGTAAGCGAGCTTCCGGCCGTCGGGCGAAAAGGCGAAGTCGTCGCCCGCCGAAAACGTGCTCGAGGTCGGAATCGCGTCGCGATCGCCGGGTGTCAGGTCGCGCGGATCGCCCGCCGCGGCGCCGTCTTTAACGGGCACGACGAAGATGTGCTGACGTTTTTCGTCCACCCAACTGTCCCAATGCCGGTAGAGCAGTCGCGTGATGACGCGCGCCTTGACCTTGCTTTTCTCGCGTTCGTCGAGCTTCTTTTTGTTCAATTCATCGCTTTCTTTGAACGGTTTCTCGGAGAATTCGGCGAAGACCGCCGACACAAAGGCAATAGACCTGCCATCGGGTGACCAGACCGGTTGGGTCGCCTCCGTGGCAATCGTCGTGAGTTGCCGCGCCTCGCCGCCATCCGCCGCGATTAGATAAAGCTGGAACGCCCCGCCTCGATTCGATTCGAACACGATCCACTTGCCATCCGGCGACCAGCGCGGGTGTCGATCCTGTTTCGGACTGGCCGTCAATTGACGCGGTTGGCCCCCCGCCAGCGGCACCAACCAGATGTCGCTGTCGGTCTTGTTCTCCGCCTTGTCCGTCCCGGTGACGACGTAGGCGATCATTGTGTCGTTCGGCGAAATCTGCGGATCGCTGAGGCGCTGGGCACGGAGGAGGTCGTCGAACTCCATTGGGCGCCGACCCTCGGCGGCAACGGCGTCTCCGCCTGACACAGCGGTTAGAACAGAGAGCAACGCCACGAGCAGGGCCCGTCTGCGTTCGGTTGAATCTGGCTGTTGGCGCATGGCTCCAGCAGGCGAGAAACCTTGATGGAAGTCAAGCAAGTGCCGGGTGTTGAAGTGCGCGCCGAGTCGCGCCGCGCTCAGGCGCGCTGATTCCCCTAAAGTTCCCGCATATCCGCAAGGAACGGCAGACCGCGACGGTATTCCGTCAGTGCGCCAAGGTCCAACTCCGCGCCGATGCCGGTTTCGCGATCGCCGGCATCCGCGAGAATTTCGCCGTGTGGATCAACGATGACGGAGCGTCCGTTGTAATCGTGATGCGGATCGTGCCCGACGCGGTTGACGCCGACAAGGCAGGCCTGATTCTCTATGGCGCGCGCCTGCAGCAACCGCACCCAATGATGGATCCGTTTCACGGGCCAATTGGCGATCACCACAAACAACTCCGGTCGATGCGCCGCCGTTGCCTGGCGGAAGATTTCCGGGAACCGCAGGTCGTAACAGACAAACGGTGAAATCGTCCACTCGCGCCAGCGAAAAACAACCGGTCGTTCACCCGCCGCGTAGTGTTCCGCCTCTCCTCCGGGCGTGAACGGCCGCATCTTGGCATAAAAAGCCAGCAACTCGCCCGTCGGCGAAAACACCAGCGCCTTGTTCCGCGCCCGTCCGTCGCGCCCCCGCATCGCCGCGCCGGCCACCAGGCACACGCCAAATTCCCTGGCCGTGTCCGCGAGGAATTGCTCCGTCTCGCCGCCGTACGATTCGGCCATCGTTGCCGTATTCATGCTGAAACCCGTGGCGAACAATTCAGGGAGCACCACCAGCGAATCTCTCCCGGGCTGCATTCCGGTCAACAGGCGGCGGACTTTGTCGAAGTTGGCCGCTTTGTTCTCCCAAACGATGTCGAATTGAAGAGCAACGACGTTCACCTTAAAACTGTACCTTGGGCGCTTCTTTTTCCTCGCCCGGCGTTTCGAAGAAGGGCTCCTCTTTGAACCCGAATACACCCGCAATGACAACCGTCGGGAACGTTTGGATTTGCGTGTTCAGCCTGGTAACGGAATCGTTGTAAAACTGGCGGGCATAAGCGACGCGATTCTCCGTGCTGGTCAATTCCTCCTGCAGCGAAAGAAAATTCTGGTTCGCTTTCAATTCCGGATAAGACTCCGACACCGCCAGCAAGCGGGCGAGCGCCGAGCTGAGTTCTCCTTCAGCCTTGATGACTTCCGCCGGCGAGGTCGCGCTGGTGGCTCGAGCGCGAGCGTTGATGACTCGTTCAAAAGTGTCCTTTTCGTGCGCGGCGTAACCTTTGACCGTGTTGACCAGGTTGGGAATGAGGTCGTGGCGACGTTTGAGTTGCACGTCAATCTGCGCCCACGCATTTTTGACCGCCTGGCGCAGCGTCACCAGGCCGTTGTAGGCCGCCATCAGCCACAAACCGGCCACTACCATCAGTCCGATCAGGACCAGAAGGAGGATGATTGGAATTGTCATGAGCGCATTCTAACGGGTAACTCACGCTTGGCAATTCATTCAAAGCTACAAACTGTTGCCGTGATTGTAATTCAGCCGTTCCTGGAAGGTCGAGCCGGACTGAAGTGGCGTGGGTGACAAAATATTTGTTGTTTCGTTTGTGGGGCCGCACCCTCTATTCTCGTTTGCGATTTGACCTTAACCAACGAACAGCTTTGGCATCGATTCCGGAAATACTTTGCCGAGTTCCCATCGCTGGACCTGGCGATCGACC
>DASPXS010000190.1:0-10672 GCA_035637175.1 Haliangiales bacterium
TCGTCCAAGGTCATGCTGAACTCGTCCTCGTGCCGCAATCCCTTGAATCGCTCGATGCTGTGGATGAACAGGTACACGGCCGGGGCCGCGCCTGCGCGATGAGAGTCAGTTCGTTGGCCTAACTCGTCTGCCAGTTTGGCAAAGATTCCGCCCAGTTCGGAATGGCCCGCCAAAGCGGTCTCATGCGGAATGGCCCGGACGATGTTCTCAAGAAAAACCCGATGCCGCGAACCCGGGGAGGTGACGTCGAGGACGATGAATCGCGCGGTATCGCGTGGATGTTGGGCGGCGAGCGAAACGAGCGAGGTGCCCAACATCGCCAGGGCGGACTCGTTGCGCTGTCCGATGATCAGGAGGTTGTTGCCGCTCTGGCGCTGGAAGACAACTTCGGTCGGTCCCTTGATGGAATTGGGCGCGCCGAGCCAGGCCCGCGCATCGGGCGCCGGTCGGATTGAGGCCGCTTCCAGGAGGCCTTGCAGCAGCCTGTTGTCGCGCACATCGGCGGGGGCATTGCCTTCGAAAACGACCGGCCCGGGAGGCGGTGCCGCGGTCTGGCCAGCCCGCACGCGGACTTTTTTGAGCCACGATTCCCGCTCGTCTTCCGACAGCCAGACGACCTGGAACGGGCTGTTGCCTTCGAGGGCACCGGCGGAGTCGTTGTAGATCGCCTCACCCGGCCGCGAGAGAAGACGCGGCGCGGGATTGTCATCGTCCATGATGAGGAGCGCGTCGGCCTCGTTGCACTGAAGGGCGATGCGGACGACCATTTGACCGAGCGTCGTGCGGGCCAGCGTGTAGGCGCCGCCGAGGGTCTGGGAACCGAGCAGCACGTGAATGCCGAAGGCGCGGCCCTGCCGCACGAGTCGATCGAGCAAAAGCGACGCCGTTTGCGAGATGCGATCGTCTTCGACGAAGAACTCCTGGAATTCATCGATAATCAGAAGCGTCCGGGGAAGCGGCTCGGCGCCGCCGGCTCGTTTGTATCCCGGAAGGTCCTGGACACCGAGTCGGCGGAACAGATCGCCCCGGCGGCGCAGTTCCTCGTCCGCCCGCTCGAGGACGCTCAACCCGAATTCGCGGTCGCTCTCGATGGCGACCACGCGCGCGTGCGGCAACCGGTGAGTCGCGTAGCATTTGAATTCAACGCCCTTCTTGAAATCCACGAGGTAAAACTCGACCTGGTCCGTGCCGCACCACAACGCGAGGTTGGTGATGATGACGTGGAACAGCGTGGATTTACCCGAGCCGGTCTTTCCGGCGATGAGCGCATGCTGGCGGGTGCCCTTGCCCAGGGCGAGGTGTTGGAACTTGGTCGCGCCGGTGCGGCCAATGGCGACCCGCAGTTCGGCGGCGGTTTCCAGAGTCCAAAAGGCGGACTCGTCCGGGGCGATTTCAGCGAAAGGCATTTCCACCCGGTTAAAGTCCACGCTGCCGCGGCCGACCTTTTCCAGAAAAGCGGTCGCCAGATCCGGATCGGGCGGCCGGTCCAGAACCAGGGAAGTTCCCTCTAGCGGTTTGTCGGCGAAAAAGAAGCGGCCGCCTTTGGAGCGGACGCAGACACTGGCCTTGCGGAGATCATCGGGGATGAACTCGGTGGTGGTCGATTTTCTCTGGTCCCAATGAATCAGGGTGAATACGCCGCACCTGGGGCCGCTGGCGATGATGCTGAAGAGACGCCGTACGGCCAGATCGCTGAAGTTCACCGGGAAATCGGCAACCACCAGGAAATGGTACGGCTCGGCGATGCGGCCGGCCTGCTGATTGTACTCCGCGATGGTTGCGTATTCGTTGCGGAGATAGAGTTGGGTGACTTTTTCGATGTGCTCATTCAGCTCGGCCAGTCGCTGTTCGATGTGTTCGGGTTGGGTCCAGATGCGGCGATTGATCAGACGATCCTCGTGGTCCGTCAGGTGCATCAGGCCGGCGAAGCTCTGCCCGAGGTCCAACGGGTCCAGGATGGTGAAGACCACGCGACCCGCCGGCGCGCCGGCGAACAGTCGCAGCACCAGGTTATTGAGCGCGGCGATCACGAGGTCGCGCCCGGAATCCTTTGTCTCAAACAGGATCGAACCGCGATCCGGAAAGGTGAGCAACAGCGGCACGGAAAATTTTGCAGGACCCGGAAGCGTCAGTCGCGGGTCGCGCGGCGACGGGCCGGCGAGTTGCTCCAAATCCACTTCAAGGCGCGCGAAGGGCGCGGCGGAGACAAATTCGCGGGGCGCCTGCCAGTTTTCCCAGAGCGCGGTTCGCCAGTCGGCGAAGAGTCTGTCCGTGGATCCGCGCGCCGCGGCGAAGGCGTCGTACACGGACCGGGTCGTCTCTTTCCAGTCCGCTTCCAGAGCCTGGCGTTGCGAGTGTTGATCCGATTCCATCCGTTTTTTATCTGTCGAGCGGGATTCCTCCAGCCGCCGGCGTTCGGCGCCGGCGTCGCTTTTCAGCCGTTCGACCAGATCGTTGTGTTCCTGTTGCAGTCGTTCCAGGCCTTGCCGGAGAAACTGATCGTTCTTCGCCGTGGCGCGTGACAATTTCTCCTCCAGTCGCCGCATCCGGGTTTTGCGCATTTCTTCGGCTTCCTCCACAGCGTGATTCCAGCGATGATGAAGAGATTCGGTCCTGCTTTCGGCCTGGTTGCGAACGCGTTGGTGTTCCTGCTGGCAGCGCGCCTCCGCCATTTTCGCGCAGGCATCCAGCAGCGCTCGCGCGCGGCCAATCGCGGTGGCCAGCGTCTTCGCGCCTCGTCCGGCCATGAGCCGTCCCAGAAAATGAAGAATGAAAACTCCGCCGAGGCAGGCGACAAAGGAGATACCCGCCTGTGGCCAGGTGAAAGTCTGTCCACCCAAACGAGGCAGCGCGAGGACGGCGGCGATGTGACCTGCCAACAACAGCAGAACCAGCAGCCAGGGCGGAAGCAGACTGAAAAGGAGTGGCAGCGGCGACAGGCGAAACCGGAAGAGTTTCCGACCTGTCTGCGCGAGCAAGGCGCGAAGTTCCTCCAACAGACGGTTTTCGTCGGAAGCCGGGTCCGGTTGGGGTGTCTCCGGCGGCGCAACGAGCTGTTTGCGGAAGGCGGCGTATCCGCGGAAGGCATTTCGGGTCTTGCGATCCAGGAGGGCCAACCTCTCCTGTTCGCGGGCCAACTCTTCCTGGAAAAGTGCGAGGGTTTTGTCGATCTGTTTTTGATTGGCCTCCCGGCCGCGGCTGGTTTGCAGCAGCGCCTGCTGGACTTCATTGATTTGCCGGCCTTCGCGACTTTCTATGATCTTCAAATGATGTTTGCGGGCTGCCGGGTGGGCGCGGAGGAGAGCGGCTTTGCGTCGATGATGGATGGATTCGAGTCGTTCCTTATGGTTTTGGAAGGAGCCATCCAGTTCGCTGATCGCCGCGAGCAGTCGCGTCTCCCGTTCCTTGATCTCCTTGTCGATCTGCCGGTCCAGTCGGGAGGCGTTCAGATGGAATTCCCGTTCCAGTTGATCCGCGCGCTTGCCACAGTCCTGGATGACGCGCTTCAAGCGGTCCAAAAACTCCAGCGTCCTGTCCAGGCCCAAATGATCGCTACTCACAATCGCTCCTGACTTTCCGGATGACACTTTCGAGGTTCGCGATGCCTGTGATCGCCGAATTCACCGTGGCTTCAAGGGGAAGCATGTATCGTTCCTCGAACTCCCGGCCTTTGGCGTCCATCCAGTACTCCCGGGTGTGTCGCCATCGGATCAGCAGATCTTTGGTGAGCGCTGCCAATCGCGCCCCGTTCGCACTCGCGCTCATACGGCATCGGCTCCAGGAACGGGCGGTTCGGAGATCCCTTTCTGCGGAGCGGCAACGTCGGCGCCGGCCGGCGTTTCGGCACTGGAATCCGCGGGCGGAGACATTTCAGCGTAGTCAGCGAGCGTGGCGGCGGCGCCTTCCAGAAAGGCGAGGGCCTTCTTCATATCGTAGGCCAGTGAATGACGAAGCTGCGTGACCACTTTTGCGTGGGATTCCACCTGTGTCTCGTATTGCCGGTTCCATTGTTTCACGCGATTCAACCTGTTCTCCGCCTCCTGCAGGGCGAGCTTTGCTTTATTGACGGTCATGCCTCTTGCCTTAACGGCCTCCGGCAGGCCGGACAGCCGGGAGGTCAACAGCTCCTGTTCCGCCTGAGCAAGCTCTTTGTTCCGTTGATACACCTGTTTTTTCCAGTGAAGCAGCCGGTCGGTTTGAAGCCAGCCCCGGGTCCGCACGACCTCCTCGCTGACTTCGTCCAGGAGGCGACCGGCTTTCTCGAGATAAACGATCAAGCTGGCCTTGAAGGCGTCCACGGCCTCAATCGACGTGACCTTGGCGGGCTGCGGCATGGCATCAGTGCTGGGACAAATAGTCTTCGATGCGCTGTGCCTTCCGCAACAGGAAAGGGGTGTGTTGACCGGAGATTTCTATGAATTTCGCCAGCGCCTTCATGGTTAGTCGGAACTCCTCGGCGAACCTGGCATGTTCCTGGTCCTGCCAGGTCTCGCCCAGCGCGGTAAACCTGGCTTGCAGCAGGGTGATCCGGTTCTGGAGATCCTGATTGAACCGCTTCAGTTCCTCGGCGAAACGCCGGACCTCAGCGGGGTCCATGACAGCTTTTGACATCGCATTGCTTTCCGTTGCGGGTTGACGCGTTCCGCTCTGCAGGATGCCCGCCTCCTGCAACTCGAGTCCAGGCCGGGGCGGCATCTCGCGCGGCCTGAACGCGGCGGCCGCAACTCTCGGCAAGCCAACCTATCAGAGCAGGCTCGCGCCATCAAAAAGAAATTCGGCCCCGCTTGATTTGTCCGTGCAATCGAGGGCGGCGCGGGATAGCATCCCGACGAACGTGGCACGGCTGTTTTGACCGGCCGTTCGCGCGGCGAAAGTTGATTCGAAGGCCAATTAAATTTGAACCGATTGGCGGGGCAAAGCATCGAACTTTCCGACTAATCCCTGGATTGAGGCACGGGGTTTCGCTGGCCGCGCCGCAAAGGAACTGGATGACGAAAAAAGGCGTTTTGCTTGCCACCGGGCTGACCCTGACCGGGTTGATGGCCGGGTTCATGATTGGCCGCAGCCGCCAGGGTGATCCTTCGGCGTCCAACGCTGTCAGGCAGGTCAGGGCTTCCGATTCAAACGGCACGAAAACCCTTCGAACGCCTGCGACAAATATACCCATTGTTAAAACACCGGAAGCAGCGCGCGCAACCACCCGACTTGCGCCGGCGAACACGATGGGGATCGAAGACGTCGCCGCGGCGATCCAGGTTGCGCTCTCGGAGAAGGATCAGGCCAAACGCTACGAAGCGCTCCAGAGAATCGCAAACGCCGTTGTGATCGCCGACATTCAAAAGGCTTTGGGACTGGCCGATGCGATTGCCCATCGCGATCTCAAGAACAGTTTCATCCAACGGCTCATCTCCCGCTGGAGCGAGTCGGACCCGGTCTCGGCAATGACTTACGCCGAAGGCATCGCCCAGGTTCAACAGCGGAATCAATCAATACTGAACGTGCTGGGTGTTTGGACACAGCACGATGCCGCCGGCGCCATGGCCTGGTTTCAGCAATTGCCTTCCGGCCCGCTTCGCAAACAGGCAACCTGGACCCTGGTCTCAACGATCGCCAAGGAAAACCCGCAGGCCGCGCTCGATCTGGCGCAAAGTCTGAGCTCCGGTCCCGGCGGACAGAATATTTATGACGCGATCTTCAGCCAATGGGCCAGCAAGGACCCCGCCGCGGCTGCGGCCAAGGCGCTCGAGCTTAAGCCGGGGGCGGGACGCGAAAATTTCCTGGGCAACATAGCCAGTCAGTGGGCGGCAAAAGATCCGGACGCCGCCATTGCCTGGGTGAAAAGTCTGCCCGACGGCCACGGCAAACGAGCCGCACTGCAAAGCCTGGTTTACGGACTGGCCAATGCGGATCCCGGGCGCGCCGCGGAGTTTGCGATGTCATTGCCTGCGGGTCAAATGCGCGACCAGGCCATCGGTGCGGCGGTATCGACCTGGGTCAACACGGATTTGCAGGCCGCCGTCGGCTGGGTGCGGCAACTGCCGGAAGGCGCGGCGAAACAAAATGCGCTGAACAGCGTGAGTTGGCAGTGGGCGCAAACCGATCCGCAGACGGCGGCGGCTTACGCGCAGACCTTGCCGGCGGGCAACGCGCAATACAATTTATTGGGCACCATTGCCAATCAATGGGCGCAGTCGGATCCGCAGGCTGCTTTGACCTGGGCGTCCAATCTTCCGTCGGGCCAGGGCCGCAACAACGCCCTGCAAGGCGCGCTTTCCACCTGGGCGCAAACGGATCCCAAGTCCGCCGCCACCTACGCGTTGTCCCTGCCGCCGGGCAACGTGCAAAACAACGTGATTGGGAACGTCGCCAGTCAGTGGGCTCAGGCCGATCCCCAATCCGCCTTGAACTGGGCCTCCAATCTTCCGGCCGGCCAGAGCCGCGATGTGGCGGAGCGAAACATTGTATCCGCGTGGGCGCAGATTGAACCGGAGGCCGCGGCCGCCTACGCGCTGGCCTTGCCGTCGGGACAGCTGAAGAACCAAACGTTGGCGGGCATCGCCGGCCAATGGGCGCAGATCGACCCGGTCGCGGCGGTTGCCTGGGTAAAGGAACTGCCCGCCGGTCCTGCCCAGCGCGACGCCTTTCATCAAGTGATGTATCCCCTGCTCAACTCAGACCCCCTGGCAGCTGCGGACCTGATCCTCTCGCTGCCACCCGGCCAGTTGCAGAACGAAATGGTCGGCCAGATCGCCTCGCACCTGGTGAACTCGGACCTGCCCGCCGCCATTGCCTGGGTGCAACAGTTGCCGGACGGTCACGCGAAGGAAAGCGCGTTGCAAAACATGAGCTGGCAATGGGCGCAGACGGACCCGCAAGGCGCGGCGGAGTATGCAAAAAATCTGCCGCCCGGCAACATGCGGGTTAATTTCCTGAACAACATCGCCTCGCAATGGGCGAACAACGATCCGCAGGCCGCGCTGGCCTGGGCCGCCAGGCTTTCCGAAGGCGGCGAACGCGATCAGGTTTATCGCGGCATTGTTTCGAACTGGGCGCAACAAGCGCCGCGCGACGCCGCGAAGTTTGTGTCTGGTTTGCCGCCGGGCGAAGGTCAGAACAACGCGGCGCTCGCCGTCGTTGGCGCGTGGTCTTCGTCCGACCCGCAGTCGGCCGCCGCGTGGGCCGCCGCCTTTCCCGAAGGTCACTTGCGCGACAATGCTCTGGGAACCGTGGCCCGCGAATGGGCGCAAAACGACCCCACCGGCGCGGCCAATTGGCTCAAGGGACTTCCGCCGGGGAGTTCACGCGACAACGCCATTAACTCATTCGTCGGCAACCTGGCCTGGCAATACCCCGAACTCGCGGCGCAGTGGACAACCGCCATCACCGACGAGCAAATGCGCAACAATCAGATGGAAAACATCGCGCGCAACTGGATGAACTTCGACCAAACCGCCGCGCGCGCCTGGATTGCGCAGTCGTCGTTGCCCGAGGAAAGAAAACAACGGCTGCTCAATCAGGGGAGATAGCGCTTCACCCCGCCCGCTGCTGGCCGCGGACCGAGGCCGCAGGCCGCAGGTCCGAACCACATCGCAGGAACAAAACTCTTGTGCCGTCGAGGAGAGTCGGGAACAGTTCAGGCCCGACACCGGAAGGTCAGGAATCATGTTTGATCACGCGACGCGCCTTTCATTTTGCTGCCTCGGACTGTTGGCTTCACTGACCGTTGCTTCCGCCGAAAACTGGCCGGCCTGGCGCGGTCCGCGCGGCGACGGCACCAGTTTGGAAACCAATGTTCCCATCCACTGGAGCGCGACTGCCCAGGTCGCCTGGAAAACCGAGGTTCCCGGCGTCGGCCACGCCTCGCCGATCGTCTGGGGCAACCGCCTCTTCACTGTCGCCGCCTTGCCGGAGACTCAGGAGCGCGTGCTGCTCTGCCTCGACCGGGGGACAGGAAGAATCCTCTGGCAACAGACCGTCGTCCGTTCGCCGCTGGAAAAGAAACACTCGTTGAACAGCTACGCCTCCAGCACGCCGGCAACCGATGGCGAACGCGTTTACGTCGCGTTTCTCGACCGAAACGAGATCGTGGTCGCCGCCTACGATCTCGAAGGAAACCGGAGATGGCTCGTCCGTCCCGGCCCCTTCGCGAGCATGCACGGCTTTTGCAGTTCGCCCCTGCTGTTCAAGGACACCGTCATTGTGAACGGCGATCACGATGGCGATTCTTATCTGGCGGCCCTGGCGCGCAGGACCGGCGCGACCCTGTGGAAAACTCCGCGCGAACACCACACGCGCAGCTACTGTGCGCCGCTCATCCGCGAACTGGCCGGACGGACGCAGATGGTTCTGTCGGGCGACAAATGCGTGGCCAGCTACGATCCGGACCACGGCAGGCTGCAATGGATCATCGACGGTCCCACCGAGCAGTTCGTGGCGTCGCCGGTTTACAGCGCCAAAACCGGCCTGATCTATATCACGGGCGGCTACCCGGACCACCATATTCTGGCCATCCGGCCGAACGGTCACGGCAACGTGACGCAAACGCACATCGTCTGGCGCACGACCAAGGGCGCGGCGTATGTTCCCTCCCCGATCATCGAGGGTGATTATTTTCTGATCGTGTCCGATTCGGGTGTCGCCCACTGTTTCCAGGCCGCGACCGGTCAATTGCTGTGGCAGGAAAGGATGGGCGAACATCACGCCTCCCTGGTGTCGGCCAACGGGCTGGTCTATTTTCTCAACGATGAGGGGGCAACCCACATCGTGAAACCCGGCCCCGAATTTCAGCTCCTCGCCAAAAACGAACTGGGGGAAAAATGTTTTGCCTCGCCGGCAATCAGCGGGAACCAGATCTTCATTCGCGGCGACAAGCACCTGTTTTGCATAGCGGCGAAGCGGGACTGATCCGGGCGGTTCCTGAGTGGCCTCCTTTCGTTTCGCGCGTGAATTGGGAGCATGAACCTCCCCCTCTCCCGCCCTTCCGCCTTCGCCAAGCCTACGGCGGACAAGTCGGGCACCCTCTCCCCCGTCGCCGGGGGAGAGGGACAGGGAGAGGGGGCCATTCGCGGTTCATGGGTAGCCCCCTTTCGTCTTTTCGCATGCATTGGGACCGTGAACCAGTTCGTCCTCGTGCTCGTCGTCGTTCTCGTCCTCGAAGCCGTGCCATCCGATCGAGGACGAGGACGAAAGGACGAAAGGACGGTTCATGGCGAGCGAGCGCTTCAGCGGCGCCGGCGTGCCGGGCCGAAATAATACCCGCCGCGCAACCGCACGCCGCGCGTCCGGCTCTCGTCGGCGGGCGCCTGGACCCGTTTCTCGTCGAGAATGACGGTATATTTGTAATCAAAGTCCGGTAACTTTACCCGCTCGACCTTTTGCCCGATAAATCGCTCGATAGCCTGCACATGCCGGGCGTCCTCCGCCACCATGAGCGTGAACGCGTCGCCGCTGGCCTCGGCGCGGCCGGTCCGGCCAATCCGATGGACGTAATCCTCCGGGTGTTGCGGCACATCGAAATTGATGACGTGACTGACGTTGGCGATGTCCAGGCCGCGCGCCGCGATGTCGGTCGCCACCAGCACTTCGTAGCGGCCGTCCCGAAAACCGCGCAGCGCCTGTTCTCTTTCCCGTTGCGTGCGGTTGGAATGCAGAATCGCCACGGCATGGGTGTTCTTCCGCAGCAGGTTGCCGATGCGATCGGCGCGGTTCTTGGTCCGGCAAAAAACGATGACCGAATCGTAGTTCACGCGCTCGAGCAACTCGCGGAGCAGATCGCTTTTCTGGTCTTCCGCCACCGGATAGATGACGTGCTTGACGGTTTCGGCCGGCGACCGGCGCACGCCGATCTCGACCGTTTGCGCGCGGCGCATCGCCCATTTGATGAGCGAATCGATTTCCGGCGGGATGGTGGCGGAAAAGAGCGAGGTGTGCCGGTCCCGCGGGCATCTCTCCACGATACGCCGCACGTCGGGCAGGAAACCCATGTCGAGCATCCGGTCCGCCTCGTCCAGCACGAGGAATTTGATCTGATCGAGTTTGCAGGTGCCTTGCTGCAGATGGTCGAGCAAGCGGCCCGGCGTGGCAACGAGAACATCGACGCCTTCTCGCAACGCGTCCTTTTGCCGGCCATAACCCACGCCGCCGTACATCACCGCCACGCGCAGGTTCGTGAACCGCGCCAGGTCGCGGATCGCCGTCTCCACTTGCGCGGCCAGTTCGCGCGTCGGTTCGAGGACCAGCACGCGCGAGGCTTTGCTGTGCTGGCCCAGGTGAGAAAGGATCGGCAGGGCGAACGCGGCGGTCTTGCCGGTGCCGGTCTGCGCGCTGCCAATAACATCCTGTCCGGCGAGAATCAACGGAATGACGCGAAGCTGAATCGGCGTCGGCTCGATGTAACCCATCGCCTTGACGCCTTCAAGAATCGCCGGGGAAAGCCCTAATTTATTAAACGGCATGGTGCAGTTTAACCTCGACACTACAGGGAAAGAAAGCAAAAGAATCGTTGCGCCACGGGGCCATTGTGTATATTACCACCCCACAAAGTCGGAGCGTAGCTCAGCCTGGTAGAGCACTTGGTTTGGGACCAAGACGTCGCAGGTTCAAATCCTGTCGCTCCGACCAGCTCTTCCAAAGGAAGCGAAGTGACGAACGCGGAATGCCTGTCGCCGACCCT
>DASPXS010000191.1:0-9967 GCA_035637175.1 Haliangiales bacterium
CTGCGCCATCTCGTCAATGAGGAACATCTCTGGGGCCTCGACGGCGAACAGGAGGCGATTGCGAATCTTTTTTACGACCTCAAGGAAGCGATCCACAACGGCCGCTCGACGCAGGAACTCGCGGAGACGATTCGCTCCAGCCCCCTCGTCGAAAAGATTCGCGTCGCGCTGACAACGCCGCCGGCAGCGAGGGCCGCGGCTGCTGCGCCCGTCGAGGAAGGACCGCCTGCCGCATGATTATTCGCTCGATCCGCCTTAAGAACATCAAATCCTACGGTGAAGGCCCCGATGGCAACGGCGTCACCGTGAATTTCGAACCCGGCATCAACCGCATCGCCGGCAGAAACGGCCACGGCAAAAGCAGCCTGATCGAGGCCCTCGGCTACGCGCTCTTCCTCACCAAGCCGTTGTTCGAGGAGAACTTCGACGCGGCCACGTATCTGCTCCGCTCGGGAAAAAAGGCCGGCGAAATCGACGTCACGTTCGAGCACCGGGGCGAGACCTGCCGGGTCGAGCGCGGCATCGGCAGCCAGAACAAGCGCCGCGCGAAAGTCGTCCATCTCAGCGACGGCAGCGTCGCCGCTGAAACCGACGAAGGCGTCGCGGATTTCCTCTGCCGGCTCTTCGGTTTCGCGGATGCCGCGCGCCTGGTCGAGCTGTTCTCGAAGCTCGTGGGTGTAAAGCAGGGCCGTCTCACCTGGCCCTTCGACTCGAAAAAAACCGGGGCGCGGGAGCACTTCGAACCGCTGCTCGAGGTGGAGATTTTCCGGCAGTGCTTCGACCGGTTGAAGCCCGTGGTGGATGAGTTCGAGGAGTTGCAGCGTGGCCAGGAGACCAAGCTCGCCGCAGTGAAGGAACGCATCCGTGAGCGGCAGGACAGCCCCGAGCAGATCAAAGCACGCCAGTCCCAGGTGGATGGCTTGCAACACCAACTCGACACTGCGAAAGCCGCGCTGAATGCGGCTGAACTGAAAAAACATGAGCACGAATCCAGGGAGAAAGCAGCGCTCGACGCCCGGCAGAAACGCGACGCAGCAAACCACGCGTTCGCCGTGGCTGCCGAACAGCGAAAGAACGCCGCGCAACGCGTGAAGGAATCCCTCGAAGCCGCCGTGGTGCTCACAATGAAGGCAGTCGATTTCGAAGCGTTCAATCGTGCCGAAACCGCGCTCGGCGGGCTCCAGGAGCGCCACACGGAAAAGGCGCGCCTCGAAAAGGAGTGCTCTGAAGCGAGCAATCGCCGCACTGATTTCGAAGGCAAATCAACCGCCGCGACCCAGCAAGCACAAACGTTCCTCGAACAGCGGCAGGCGAAGGCCGCCTCGCTCAATCAGCTCGAGGAAGCCGCGAGCCGGCTGAAGTTCGCTCTCGCCGATGGCAAACCGCGCTTCGACCAGCTCGCGGCGTCCGTGGCGCAGGCGCGCGCAGACGAGGCAACCGTTCGGCACTGGCTCGGCAGCCTCGCCAGGCGTCTCTCCGCCAATGCCCCCCGCGCTGTGGAGATCGAGGGCCTGGGCAAGACGCTCGCTGACTGGAATCCCCAGCTCCTTGATGACGCAAAGGAAGCCGAGCGGCACGCGGCTGAGAAGCTCGAAACGCTCCTCGGCCAACTCACCGCCGCGCGCGAGAGCCATAAGACCCTCAAGACACAGCTCGACGAAATCAACGGCGGTGTCTGCCCGTTCTTGAAAGAACGCTGCCGGCAGTTCGATCCGGACAAAGTCGGGGCCGATCTCCACGACAAGGAGGCCGCGATCCAGGCGCTCGAAAAACAGCTCCCTGACGCACGCGAGGCCCACCGCCGGGCCAAGACGCGACTCGACACGCTCACCGGGCAGGAGACACAGCTCGGCCAGATCCGCAAGAACCTCGAGAAGCGGCTCGGCGAGTTCCTCGATGAGCACAATGCCCTTCTCTCAGACGCTGAGCGCGAGGCAGCCACCCGCCTGGCGCAATTCCTCAATGGTTCGACGCCGCCGGCGAAACCCGCGCCGGTCTTTCGCGAGGCATGTTTTCGGAACGACCACACGACCTGGCGCGCCGGTGCCGCCCAGGAAATCTCCGCGACGGCGAGCGCATTCGCCGCCGGCGCCCGCGAATGGTTCGATGGCATCGCGCCAGCGTTGAAGTCGCATTTCCACGCCTTCGATATGGAGCGCGACCAGCGCCTGGCACAGGAACGCGACCTGGTAAATCACGAGCGGCAAATCAAAGAGCTGAAGGTCGAGACCGAATCGCTCGCCGACAAGGCCGGCGGGAAGACGAATGAGGCCGGGCAACTCCGGGCGAGGGCACAGGCCGAGGCGAACATCGTGCGCGACCTTGAAGAGAAACTGAAGGCCTTCGCCACGCTCGACCAACAGGTGCGCGAGCAACAGCGGCTGAAGACCCGGCACGCCGAAGGGCACGGGCGTTACATCGCGGCCCGGCCAATCGCCGAGCAGCTCGCGGACCGTCAGCAAGCGCTCGATGAGTTGCTGAAAGCCGAGAGCGGGGCCGCCGATCAGCTCCGGCTCAGGGAGGAGGCGCTCAAACAAGCGCAGGATGCGTTCGATCCCCGGGCGCTCGACGACGCGCGCCAAGCCTTTCAAGACGCCAACACTGTCGCCGCGACGCTCGCCGCCAACCTCGCCAACGCGAAAACCGACCTCGAGCGCGAACAGAAACGCCTCGGCGAATACCAGGCGGCGCTCAAAGACGAAGCCGTTCTCGACCTGGAGATCGCCCGCCTCAACGCCGCGATCGCGCTGAGCGAAAAAGCGCGCGGCGTCCTCAAGAACGCCGCCCCTTACGTCGCCCAGCACCTCTGCCGGCGCATCGCCGGCCGCGCCCAGAAGATATTCAACCAGATCAACCACGAACCCATGGAATTGGACTGGAACTCCGAGCGCTACAGCCTGCGCATACATCCCGGCGACCGCCGCTTCGCCATGCTCTCCGGCGGCGAACAGACCAAGCTCGCCCTCGCCATGACGCTCGCGATGATCAAGGAGTTTAGCGGCTTGAAATTCTGCGTCTTCGACGAGCCCACCTACGGCGTGGATGCCGACAGCCGTCAAAAACTCGCCGACGCCATCGTCGAGGCTCACCATGCCGCCGCCTTCGACCAACTCCTGGTCGTCTCCCACGACGATGCCTTCGACGGAAAAATCGAGCACGTGGTCCAGCTTCAAAAAAAGGCGGATGGAACGGAGCCCCAGTGGATATGATCGGGTGAGCTTTACGCGCGAATGGTGAACCCGGACAAAGGCCTCAAACTGCGCGAAGCGTTCGGGAAAATCGGCGAGTGAACTATTGTTGCAATAATGGGTCCCGAGGTTGCAATTTGAGTCTTACCTGACATGCCATTGCTGATGATTTGTGCCGCCCGCGAACGACCGCTGGGAATGACCGTGTGTCGATCACCTCGAAATTCCCCTGACAACCTTTTGTTGCATATGCAACAAAAGGTTGTCAGGGGAAACTTTGTGCAACGTTAGGGTGAACAATTCCAAGCCTTCTTTGAATAGCGGAGCCGATCGGCGTATCCAATCCTCATGTTTCTCCTGATTCGAAATCTGCCGGCCATTTTGTTTCTTGCCGGTCCGCCGTTGTTCGCCGTGGAGAGCGGGTTTCCCGTCGATCCCGATCAACCCACGGAACGCACCTGCTTTCAGACCGGCCAGGCCTGGAGCGCGTCGGGGAACCTGCGTTCGGACGTGGCCATCGTTTACGGCATCGACACCGGCCTGCCGCAACGCATCCAGAGCTGGCGCGATCGCGGTTATCGCATCCACGTGATGACCGGCGTCTCCTGGGGGCGTTACCAGGATTATCTCTACGGCCGGTTCGACGGCGTGAATCACGAGGACGAGGCGCAGACCGATCGGAACGGCAGCAAAATCAGTCACGGCGGCGATGTTTATTACATGTGTCCCGGCACGAATTATGGGAAATTTCTCTGCCTGGGCGTCCAGCGCGCGCTCGACGCCGGCGCGGAGGCGATCCACCTCGAGGAACCGGAGTTCTGGGTCCGCGGCGGTTACTCGGAGGGTTTCAAACGCGAGTGGCGAAATCACTACGGCGAAGACTGGCAGCCGCCGCACAGCTCGGTGGACGCCCAGTGGCGGACGTCGAAGCTCAAGTATTTCCTCTACCGCCGGGCGTTGCAGCAGGTGTTTGACTGCGTGCGGAACTACAACCAACGCGCCGGGCGTCACGTTCGTTGTTACGTGCCCACGCACAGTCTGCTCAACTACGCGCACTGGCGCATCGTCAGCCCGGAATCGAGTCTGGCGCGGCTCGACGGTTGCGACGGTTACATTGCGCAGGTCTGGACCGGGACCTCGCGCACGCCGAACGTGTATCGTGGCCGGCTTCGCGAACGCACCTTCGAGACCGCGTTTCTCGAATATGGCGCGATGCAAAACCTCGTCCGCGCCACCGGCCGCACCGTCTGGTATTTGAACGACCCGATCGAGGACAACCCGAACCATGACTGGAACGACTACCGCGCCAACTGGGAGTCCACAATGGTCGCCTCGCTTTTCCAACCCGAGGTCTGGCGATACGAAGTGGCGCCCTGGCCCGAACGGGTCTTCGGCGGACGCTATCCGAGGAGAAGCGCGGACCGAAAGCCGATACCGCCGGCTTACGCCACGGAATTGCAAACCGTGATCAACGCGCTCAACGACATGAACCAGCGGCGCGTCGAATGGGACTGCGGCACCACGGGAATCGGCGTGCTGGTGAGCGATTCGTTGATGTTCGAGCGCGGCGAGCCGACTCCGAGCGATGAGCATATGAGTCATGTTTACGGCCTGGCGCTGCCGCTGCTCAAACGCGGCATGCCGGTCACGCCGGTGCAGCTTGAGAACGTGGCCGTGCCGCATTACCTCGACGGGTTTCGAGTGCTTCTGTTGACGTATCACGGGATGAAGCCGCTTGAGCCGGAGGTGCACGCGCCGCTGGCCGACTGGGTCAAAGGGGGCGGCGTCCTGGTCGTCTGCGACGACGATGCCGATCCCTACAACCAAGTCCGTGAATGGTGGAACAGCAACGGACATCATTACGCCACACCGCGCGAACATCTGTTTGAAACGCTGGGAATCAGCCGCAGCGCCGCGTCAAAACCCACCCCGGACCCCTCGCCGGAGGGGAACTCGCCTCCCGCTTCCCTGCGCCAGCTCCCTTCCGATGAGAGATCGGGAGCGGGTTTGTCCGCTTCTCTGTTCACAAATTCGTGGTCCATCGGCAAAGGCGGCGTGATCTGGTTGCACGAGAACCCGGCCAAACTCGCCGCCCACGCGGAAGGCGACGCGCGCCTGGCTCAAACCGTGCAGCAGGCGGCGTCGCGCGCAAAATTGAAGTGGCGCGAGACGAACTACCTGTTGCTCCGTCGCGGGCCGTACCTGGTCGCCTCCGGCCTCGACGAATCGGTAGCCGCCGAACCGAAGGAGCTTCGTGGCCGGTTCGTGAATCTGTTCGATCCCGAACTCCGCGTCCGGAACCAGGTCACCCTCGCTCCCGGCTCGCGTTTCCTGCTCCTCGACCTGGACGCGGGCCGGCGTGACCCGCCGCAAACGCTGGCCTCCGCCTGCAAAACCCTGCCGGTGAAACGCGACGCGAAAACATTTTCGTTCGCGGTCGAAGGCGTTGCCGATACGCCGGCGATTGTTCTGCTTCCCGCGCCACATTCACCGCGCTCCGTCACGCTCGACGGTCAATCGCTGGAGAGCTTCGAATATTCCGCCGCCGGGTTGCTTTGGATCCGTTTTGGCAACGAGGCCCGGCCTCGTGAATTGTCAGTGCGTTTTTAAAGCCGGTTATCTCGCATGAAGGGACTCGTCTCGAATTCCGATCTTGCAGTCTCGGGAATCAACGGGCGGGCTCGACCGAACCACGCGGAAGCAGTTGCTGCGTCAGGGCATCCAGGGTGCGGCGAGCGCCCGGGCTTTTCAAAGTGGCCGGGGCCTGTTGGTCGTGGCTCAAACGGGGCAACACGATAACGCATCCCGGCGCGACGAATTCCGCCAACAACTTCGGATTGGAGCGACTGGCGGCATCGGCACGGGGCGGGGACATCAGCGCCACCGGGGCGGCAGCCGCGACCCCGGCCGGGAGCGCGGTCAGGACGAGCAGGGCCTGGTTCACCGCGCCCAAACGGTTGAGACAAACGATCACAGGCCTGGCGCGCAACGCCGCGATGAGGTCGCGCGCGTTGAAGTCCTCGCCCAGCGGGCTGAGCAGACCGCCCGCGCCTTCGACGAGCACCAGGTCGAAGTTGCGTTGAACCTTCCGCACATGCGCGAGCACGTCGGCGCGTCTGACGCTCCTGCCTTCCCGCCGCGCGGCGAGCAACGGCGCCAGCGGCGCGCGGAAGTGCCACGGATTGATTTCGTCCAGCGTCAACGCGCCATCGAGAGCCGACTGAATGGCCCGCGCGTCGGCCCGTCCTCCGGAACAAATCGGTTTGAGAGCCGCCACGGCAAAATGGCGGCTCCGCCAATGGCGCGCCAGCAGCGTCATCAGCATCGTTTTGCCGACGCCGGTGTCCGTGCTGGTGACGAAGACAATTTGCTTTTGCATGATCAACTGTGTCCTGGCAGGGCCGTCGTGAACAACGTCAACCCAGTACGTCATTTCACAAGTCCGCTTACAAACCCTTTCTTAATCTTAACTCATCTCATAAACGGCGAAGGGAGCGCGGCGTTCACGCCGCTTCAACTTTCACTTGCCGAATACCGGCTAGAAATCACCGGGCTCGCCTCTGTTGAAGCGGACTGAAGCCCGAGCCCCGGTACCTGGGCAACCTCACGAAAGGGAGTAACAAGAATCCACCAATGTTCAGGACTGCTTGGGGACAGTCTGCTTTCGTTTTTCCGCATGCATTGGGACCCTGAACCGCGGAGGAAGGTGCGTCGGTCGCGATAGCGTCTTGGACTGCGGCAGTCCTCTGCCGCTTTTGCGCCCCCAGACCAGATCAAAAAGCGCCAGAGGACTGGCGCAGTCCAAAACCTGGCGGCCCTTGGGTCGGTTCATGGGAAGGCTCAAGCCGGCCGCAAATCCAGGGCGGCCGACGCGGTTTCCAACCAGTCGGGTTCTCGCGCCGGAGCGAAGTCGAACTCATTTTCGACGCACCAGCGAGGCTGGCGCGCCGGCATCAGGCCTTCGACCGTCGCCGTGCAAGGGGCCGGCCGGCCGGCGTCGGCCCGCGATATGATGTGGATGTAAACTCCTTGCGCGTGCCGTTCGTTGCACCGGGTGAGCACCATGTATTCCCGAATGAGCGCCTCTTCTTCCATGAAACGAATCACTTCCGGCATACACTCGCAGGAACGGACCGGAGTCACTACGCGATTCTTGCCATTCACTTGTCATCCCTTGCCCGCGAAAAGCCGGTAATCCTGCCGCTTCAAATTCTTGGATTCCTCCGTCACACCCGCGGTTTGGGCAGGAGACGGGCAAGGATCACGAGTAATGCCGCCACCACCACGGCTAGCACGACCCAAAACGCCCAGCCCGCCGCGCCCGCAAAACCTCCACTACGCGCGCCCGGCCCGAGCGACTCCGGCGCGCCGAGGGTGACAGTGATTTTTTCCGCGGCAAGAAGCCGTGGCACGATCAGTTCGAGATCATATTGCGGGGTGTGGGCCTCGGGGTTGCCATAGTAGAAGAACGTGTCGGCGTCGGGGGCGGACTTGAACAGCACGCGCGTGACCGGATACCACGCCTCGAATTTCTCGAGTTCCAGAGGCGGGTTGTCGCCGTTGTCGATTTCGAGGATGAGTTTGTCCGTTTGGGGCGCGCCGCCCATTGGCAGGGCGATTGGCGCGGGCTTCTGTCCCAGCGTGCGGACGCAAACGACCGAGGCGAGCGAAACGGTGTAGCTTTCGCCGCGTTCGTCCCGCCGTTCCTCCAGCAGGCGCATCTCCCGTTTGAAGTAAGGCGCAGTCGTCGCGCAAGTCAGCCGGGTGATCGGGAGCGCGCGATGGGGCAACGCGACTAGCCATCGGCTGACCGCGGGGCGCCGGGGGTCGTCGGCCCGATTGACGGTGGGCGTGTAGCTCCGGCTCTGCGAGGTGCGTTCCAGAATGCAGGGAATCTGTTTGCCTTCACGCACGAGGCGCAGATCACTGAGCGAACCATTGACCTCGGCCAGCGTGGCCAAATCCAGTTCGAGCTGCTGCACGCCGTCCTGCTTCAACTGAACGCGCCGGCGAAATCTCCAGGCGGAGATGTCCAGCGCGGTTCCCAGCGCCGGAACCGCCGCCAACGGATCGGTGGGGCGATAGGCGGCGTTGGCGGTCAGCGGTCCCGGTGCGAGCGAGCGCGGCGTTGCACCGGCCAGATCGGCCTCGAGCGACGTCAGTTCGTAGCGTGGCGCCGGGCACTGGGTGTTGCCGCTCAACAAGTGATACGGGCCGGACTGCGGGGCAAGGAACGTCAGATAAACCGGATGCCGACGCGCGGTCACGCCGGTGATCTGGAGCGGCGGATTGTCGTCGTTCTGGACGGTGACGACGAGTTCGCGCGTGTGTACCGGCGTGTCCACGGCGAAGGTCAGGTTGGAAACCGTCGGCTGTCCTTCCACCGCCACGCGATAAATGCTGCTGCGCGCGAGGATGGACTCGCGGATTTCGTTCTCGACGTACGCCGACTGTGACAGGGCCACCGGGCGGGTGAAAAGCGCTTCGGGTGTCGCCACGTTCAATCCCGCCAGCGTGAAATTGGCTCCCGCCAGGCGCAAGGTCAGTCGCGTCTGCCCGGGTTCTTCGCTGCGTCCGATGATGTTCGCCTCGACCGGCTCGGCGGGCGCCGGCAGGCCACTCTCGGCATGGACTTGCGCGCCCGTGATCGGGATCGGTGCCGAACGACGGTCGTCCAGAGTGAGCCGCAGAAACGGCCACACGCCGGACGGGAGAGACATATGCAGTTTGTTGGCGCCGCCGGGCTGATAAAAGCAAAGCTGGCCCCGATCAAGCGTTTGCCAGGCCGACGGGTTGGACGATCCTTCGATCTGCACGGCTTTGAGGAAGTCCCTCGCCGGAGTTTGCAGCGTGAGACCGGAAATGGGTTGAGTGAAGCCGGTATCGACCGTGACAACCGTGCTGGCGGCGTTGACCGCGACCTGAAATTTTTTGGCACCGCGCGTGACCGGCTCGGCCTGCGCGGGCCGCTCGATCAAGTAAGGTATTTCGCGCCCGGCGTTGTCGTAGAGGCGCAGGTCTTCGAGTCCCGGTCGCGCCGACGTGAGGGAGTCCAGCGGGACGGAGATTTTCACAAGACCGGTTTGCGAGAGGGGCAAGGTCTGAACGTACTTCCAGTCCGCAGGAAAGTCCGCGGCAATCGCGTTCCACATGAAACACACCCCGGGAACGATAAGCGACACCCGGAGACTCGCCCTGCCAAATCGGCAATTCGCAGTCCGCCATCGGCAATTCATTCGACCTCCCCGGCTCTCTCGGCGCTTTTTCTCGCCGGGTCCGGCGACAGGAACCGTTGATAAATAAGCGAAACCACGATCAACACCACCGCCAGGCCGATCAGCGAACCCACCCGGTAAAGTCCGCCCAGCCGCCACAGATCGTGCAGGAACAGCTTCAGCAACGTCCCGATCAGCAGGCCCATGCCGGCGTAACGGGTTGGAGCATTTCGGGTCTTGAAGCCGCCGACGAGCAGTCCAAATGCGTACAGACCCCAGGCCAGCGAGTAGGTCATGTCCTTCTGGACGTTGGTCGAGAAATTGAAGGTCAAACGTTCGCGCGGACCACTGAAGGAGTCCGCGATCTCGACGTTCACCAGCAGGAATCCCAGCACCGCGCCGAGACTGTAGAGAACGGCCGAAGCGTTGACCGGCCCGATCTTCTGCCGTGGCGGCGCCAGCAATCGGCCGCCCAGCAACAACGCCGCGGTCGCCAGGCCATAGGCGTAGAGATACCAATTCAGGATCGGCCGGCCACTGCGGCCATACTCGCTGATGACCCAC
>DASPXS010000192.1:0-7717 GCA_035637175.1 Haliangiales bacterium
CCGATCCTTGAAATGTTTCAGCACTTCGAGCTGCGAACATTCAAGCGTCGCTTCAAACCCGTCAGGAAAGCGCACAAGGAAGTGCGTCTCTGCGCCTGCCGGAGTGCGCGTCACGACGCCCACCGCACCACGCGGATGCACGAGCGAATTATTTGTACCGCGCACTTCGACGAGCGCAACGACCTGCGTTCCTGCAAAGATGTTGTTTGGTCGGTGCGACATCAGATTGACCAAGGACGGAACACAGGATGCCGCATTTGATACGAGAGAACAATCTTCGCGTGGCGGACGACGGCTCTGAAAACAGGAGGCGTACTCGCAGACAGCTTTTATGCTGTCCTCGGCGGATTCAGTCAAACCGGATCTTCTTTAGCCCGTTTCTCCGCATCATTGACTTCCACAACGGCAATTTCCACGACCACCGGCTGGCCGTCTGGAATAAGTGATCGCTGTTTGCCACACAGTGTAGTGAGAAGCGACAACTCCGATCGCTGCATCGCGGTCTCGACGCGCCGCAAGGAATTGCCGCGCACGGAATGGCAAACACGACGTTACGCGTTGAAGAGAAGCAGCAACCCATCGTATTGGCCGGGTATCACCGCGAGTGGTCGCCCGTAATTCATACCCTCGTGTTGGCGGGGCGATTGCACGATACGTTGCAGGTCACCAACGGCGCTCTTGCAACGGTTTTCTTCAATTCCTTCCTCGGCCAACTTCAATCTGCGAGCCTGGCTCAAGCGATTGCACGGCGGGCCGCAATTCCCGCTCGGCCCATTCGAGCATGCCGTCGATCATTCAATCAAACGGCGCTTTCAGTTCAAACCAATAGGAATTTGCCTTTTGCGCGCCCGCATACTCGGCGCTGCGCGGGTGAAATAACTGTCGATTTGAATTTTGCCACTCAGTACAAACGAACGCCCTCGGAGAACTCGGAATTGGCGCGCTGCCGGCGAACAATCGTCCATCGAACCTGGAATTGCCCGGCTGCTGGCGGGCAGGACGCCGGAAAAAATAAAATCTATTAACCTCTAATCTGCGCTCAGCGACGCTCAGCGCTTTTAAATTCGTGTCTAACTTTTTCTCTGCGTCCTGCGTTCTCTGTGGTTAAATTTCTCGGCGAAATCGGCGGCATTAGATCGAAGCCACCTGTGCGCTCAGTAATATCCCGATTCAACCGCCGATTGGCGTCAAAGAACGCAGATTCGTTTCAACGCGAGACGTGGAAGCGCCGGGAAAAAGACGTCCGCCGTCCTTATTGCGACTTCAGGCGATAGAAATTGTTTCCGCCGGTACGTGGCGCGGCGATCTGACTTTGGCCATTCGTTACGGCAATCTCATTCGTGGCTACGACCCAGTTTGTGAGGTTGGAGCTTTGCTGCAAAATGAAACCGGAAACCGGCCACGACAATAAAAGATTACTGCCAGAAGAGGAGACGCTCAGTTGCGAAGCTGTCATACCGAATAATCGCAGTTCGCCGATTTGCAAAACGGTCCCCGATTGTGGAGCGCCAAAGAAGACCTGATATAGTTTGTAAGCATTGGTGTTTCCCAACATCGAGAACCCTTGAACCTGCATGTTCGCCGTCGGCGTCTGCGGCGTCACCGCGGCAAGGAAGACGAAGTTCGTGCCGTCATCCGAGCCTGCCAGAGTAATGCCGCTTGGTGTCCGTCCCGGGATATTTGTGTCATCGTATCCGCCGATGAGTTCGAATCCCTTGACAATGCTTCCTCCGGCCGCTGGAACGACAAATGCAAGAGCCCCGGCCAACTCGTTAACGACCACAATTTTGTTGGTCGCCTGATTCAACATTCGGTCCAGAAGCCCCGGCCCCGTGCTGGCCGCCGTCAACTGACCGGTCAGTGGAATAAACCCAACGCCATCCCCTGCCGACGTAATGTCGCTGTTTGGCAGCAGTTCTACTTCCGCGATTTGCATGGCATTGGCGCTGTTGGGGTCCCGGACAGTTGGGAAAAGAATTTTGTAGGCGAGGTAAGTGTTTGTGTTGGCAAATTCGATGGATTGAATCGCATTCCGTGAGATGAACGGCGGAATGGCATTGCTGGCGATCTGCGTGAAATTGACTCCGTCCTTGGATCCAAAAAGAACGAAACTGGCCGGGTCACGTTCGGGCGCATCTTCCGCGCTGATGAGACCAAGGGCACGCACGGGAACATTTGTGATGGTGGGAAAAACAGTAAACCCAGGATTATACAAAAAGGCGGAATTGAGATATTTCGTGGCTGGTGTGCCATCGATGGCCTTGTCTGCGCCCTGTCCCGCAGGAAAATCGAAGGATGACGGAATGACCAGGTCATCAGGGAGAATCAGATTGAAAAAGGCGTTGGTCGGACGAATCGTAAAAGCGACATCCGCGCCGTAATTGGTGCCAACAGAGTTCGTGGCAACGCTGCGAAAATGATAAACACCGGCTACCAGATTGGATAGCGTGGCGCTGATGGCGACAGCAGATGAACCGCTGCCGATGCCTTGTTTGGCAGTGAGATTTCCATAACTGGTTGTCGTCCCCCATTGAAACCAGGCCGCAGCGGCCAAAAGATTTGGGGTGGCCTGTCCGTTTAAGGTCGCGCGCGAAAATGTCAACTGACTGACCGAAAGGGTGGTTACTGCGGGAAGCCCCCCCAGGGTGGTGAATGTCCGGTCCAGGCCATCAGCACGAGTTAAAGAATCTACCGCGACGACGCGGTAATGATACGTGGTGCCCGGGGATAAGCCGGAAAGGTTCGCCTGAATCGTGCGAGGCGTGGGCGTGGGGCCAAGATCCTGCAGGGCGATTACGTTTCCATAATTCGTTGTCACTCCCCATTCCAACCACGCCGAGGTGTCCAGGTTGGCCGGGGTAACCTGGGCGTTGAGGGTTGCGCCGGTCAGAGAAACGTTGGTGGCAAAAAGAGTTGTCGCTGTTGGCGGAGGAGGAGGCGATGCGACCGGAACAGTTCCGTAAGTCCAGATGTTGCGGCCGCAAAGTGCCAGTTTGGAGCCATCGGCCGAACAGGCAATGGCGTTCGGCCATTCAGGGGGAGAGGCGTTCAGGTTGAAGTTCAAGCTGGTCCATGTTGCGCCCGAATCGTAGGAAGCAAAAACGTCGCCCCAGCCCAACAGGGGGCTAATATAACCTCCTTCACTAACTACGCTGGCCGCGAATAATTTGGTGCCGTCAGCGGATGAAGCGACGGCTCTCCAATAATTGTCTGGAACGCCGTTGACCTGAGCCCATGACTGTCCCGCGTTTATGGATCTAAAAAGTTTATGATTGCCTCCGGATGCCAAAAGCATATTCGTACCGTTTGCCGATAGCGCGATGCAATTCGGTCCATATTTATCAAGTGGAAGCTCAAATTTATCCTCCGGAGTAAAGGCACTGTGACCGCGTGATACTATAAATGGCGTGGACTGGCCTAACGGTAACGGCGCGGAATCCTGCAGCATCACTACTTGAACATTGCCATCTGCGGAAGAAGCGACAGCAACAGCGTTGGCTCCCAAAGTGGTTGCAAAGGCCCCACTAATAATTTTTCCGTCGGCCGCTGCCGCCAAAGATTCGCTTCCATCTGCCAATAAAGCAACGGCCCTCCACTCACGCCGTCCGGCGGAAAAGTTCGTAATCCAGGTGGCACCCGCATTTGTCGAGGTGACCAGGTAATCGCCATTGAACAAAGGTTCGGAAATAAGGCCGCTTGCCAGTGCAATCGTATTGCCATTGGACGAGGAGGCGACGGAACGAATTCCAATGCGAACGCCGCCAAGAAGATTCCAATTCAGGCCGGAATTGGTATAAGAAGCGCCACCGCCCTCGGACGCTGCCACCATCTTCGTTCCATCCGCCGACATCGCAATCGAATCCCAGGGACTTTGCGGCGGCACCGGCACCTGGTTCGCAGTCCATGCCTTGGGGCCGAATGGAATGAAGCGGTAAAAGCGCAGTTCGCCCAACGCCACGGCGCCAGCGCCATTGTTCTGAGAAATGCTCAGGCGATAAGCGCGGTAGACGGTCGAATTCGTGGCCGGCCAGACGCGCGCTTCCTGCCGGTTCGCAAAATAACCGCTTCCCGTCCCGCAGGAAATCCAGTTCGTACTATCATTGTTGAGGCCCTGCAAAGTCCAGCTTCTTGGATCCGTGGCGCTGCCCGTTCCGGTATCGGGCGAAGAGACCAACACATAGGCCCCGGCAACAGAGCGAGGGGAAACGGCGGCGCCGACGTATCCCGTGTTGCTGAACGTGACCCAATAAGTGCTGCCGATGCCGTCGAATGCTTTGTCAGATTCGCCCGAGGGATTTGAACCTTGATTGGAATAGAAGGGGCTTGTGGCGGGCACTTGTGCCAGGTTCCCTCCCGTCATGACAAGGATGTTGTCCAGGCTCAATCTCTGACTCAATCCGCCACAACGCGCCGCCCAAACGAAACGGTCGCCTGCGGTGGGAGTGAAACCGTAAGTCGGCACGTTCGTAAAAATCCCTTGCCCATCAATTCGGACGGTCAATCCAGCAGCGTAGTTCCAGTCCACTTCCACCAAATGCCGCGTGTTGTTGAACCATCCCCATTGCGTGACCGGATTGTTGGTCTGCGAATAGTAAGTGGCGCCATTAACCCGCACGAAAAAGCCTGGATTGTTACCCCCATAAGTCTGCGCGCTGAAACACAAACCGGTGCCGTAACCGGATTCCACCGGACCGTTGGTAAGATTCACGGAAGCGAGTTGACCAAAATTCAATGAGAAGCCGTCCGCCGCGCTTGGAAAATTTCCATAAACCTGCAAATTGAATTTGACGGAGAACGCATAAACCGCGTCGCCAGGGTCCAGGTCCGCCAGTTCGAGCGCGCTCGTCACATTATTGACGCTGATTTCAGTCAACTGCAGCTCCTTCAAATTACCATCCTGCACCGCCGCCGCGTTTCCCAAGGACGTACTGAACAGCGTCGAGCCATCGGCAAAACTGGTCGCGCCGACGGACGAACCGGAAAAATCCTGAAAATACTGCCCGGCGTGGAGTTGAGTTGAAATCGCAGCCGCCAATAGAAAAACGGCTGCTTCAATCGAAATGCATGTTATTTTCATTCGTCAACCTTGTTCGGAAATTCTAAATATTTTTCCCGCGTTTTGAAAAGGACATATGAGTGCGGAAGTTGTCCGGCCCGGCGTTATGGCCGACGGGCGTGTCGCTGGCCACCACCACTCCATCGAGTAGAATTCGCCGCGTCGTGCCGTCGAACGTCGCCGCGACATGATACCACGCGCCGGCGGAAAGAAAAAGGAGTTTTCATAGACTTTCGATTTCACGGACACCACCGCTTGGTCAAAAGCCCATACCGCACGAAGCCACCCGCACTTCGTGGAAAAGTGCCGCTCTTGAGGACGCAAGGAAACTAACGCACAAATCCGGGGTGAAGTAAAGTCTCAAAACCACTCGGCAACCATCAACTCGGAAATCTCCGGCAGTCCTTCATGATTGTCGCGCATGGTCTCGGGGCCTTCGATTGCGGCCTAACGCTCGGCCTCAGCGGCCGCGCGAAGCGCCGTCCGCTGCATCCCGTTGTTTCGCCGCCCCTGATTCAAGCGCCGACCCCTGCTACGAGCACGATCTTGCCCGTCACGCCTCCCTTTCCCAAATAAGCTCCTCCGACACCAACTTTTGGCCACGGATGGCCGAGAGTGTTGCCTATCCGTGACGGCAAAGTGTCCTCGGATAAACCGCTGACGCGGACAGGACAAGACCGTGGTTTGTTCGCGGACTCGGCTGATGCACGGCCCGCGGCGCGATCAACTGACTGGATACTTCGTGGGAAATTGCGCGGATATTTCGTCTGCCGTTTCCCCGGACGCTACCGGGTGAACCTTCCGTCAATTACGCGGATGCCGCCAGGACACTGTTCTGATGCTTCGCAGCTATTGCGCGTGGATGTTGCGCCGCCAATGATGTGGACGATTCGACTGACGGTGCACCGGCTGTTGCGTGACTCGCCAACTGGACGCCAACTCGGTTGATTCGTGCCCGCAATGTGACCCGCTTCGCGGACTGCACGGGCGTGATTAGTTGGACAATGCCCGGATGCTTCCGCGCCGTTCGCTCGAGTCGTTGCGCGGACATTCATTGGACGCTTCGCTGGACGATTCTCCGGACACAGCGCGAATAGCTGCGCGGACGTTACGCGACTTGCTGCCTTATCTTTTGATAAGGGGATGGTGTCTCACAAAACTGAACGGCTTTCGATTCCTGAAAGCCGCAAGAGATGACCTTCGACTGAACGTCCACAAATGGCGCGATGACGCTGCGGATTCTCATGCTGATGCGCTCCGACAGGACTCGCTGATGAACGAGAAGCACTGAGCGAGCGTTCCTGAAACCGGAGCGAAACGCAGCGGGTCGGCAGTGGCATAAACGGACGCCAGCGAAGGGGAGCGTGGTTCAGGAACGCTCGTTGAGTGCGTGACCGCATAGGTACACTTCAGGCGGTTTGTCTGGCCGGTTTCCGAGGCACGCAGGAAAGCCGGCCAGTCAAAACGCCGCATCGAGGGACGTTGTGAGTCCGCAGAGCCGAACTGGCAAAGTAGTCAGAAAGTTGGCTTGGTCGCGGTGGTAAGTCCCGGCTGTCGGGATTTGGGATTGTGTTCGCCTCAGACGTCCATTCGGCCAGTGGGCTGCAACCGGCACCGGAGTCTTCATCGCTGCCTCGGGGTTTGGACGGTGGTTTTGCCGGGTCTCAGAACGCAGCTCAGGCTGTCATTGGCCGCGATCTTTCTCATTCAAGCGGCATCAGGGACGACGTGAAATCTTGTGTGGAAATTACGTAAAAGCGGCAATTCGTTCCGGCAATCTGACTGGCGTGAATGCCATACCACGCAAATTTGGACAGAGATTTCGTGTAGGTGATACATCTCCGGTGAATCCCGTTTCGATAAGCTCGTGCCCTGTGAAAAGAAACGACGGCACGGATTGGCAGCGGAGAAGCGACGAATCCCTTGTGGGGTCCCGAGTTCAGAGCCACACGCCCGGCCTTTCGTTCAAGGGTCCCCGACATCGCAGAATCAAAATGGTGCGTGATAGGCGCCCGGCCTCCCCGAGAGGTTTTTAACGTCCCATCGAATGTTCAGCGCCGTTGCACATAAAAACCTGGCTGCCGCAGAAGGGTACTTTGTCGAGCACCTGTCGCAGAACGATTATTACGCCGCCGGGGAAATTCGTCCCGGTCAGTGGATCGGAATCGGCGCGGAACGGTTGGGATTGACTGCCGGTCCGGAGCTCACCGGCGAACAGTTTTGCGCATTGTGCCAGAATCAGCATCCGCAGACTCGCGAGCGATTGACTCAACGACAGAATTCGCCAGGCCAGCGCCGGGTATTCTTTGATTTCACCTGCTCGGCTCCCAAATCGGTATCTGTGCTGGCGGTCACCTTGGACGACCTGCGGTTGGTCGAGGCCCATTCGCAAGCGGCAAACGTCGCTTTACGTGAACTGGAATCATTCGCCGGCACACGCGTGCGCAAGGCCGGCAACCAGCGGGATCGGACCACGGGCAACCTGATTGCCGCCTCGTTCGTTCACACCAGTTCGCGGTCACTCGACCCGCAGCTGCACACCCACTTCACGGTTTTCAACGCCACGTTCGACGAACAGGAGCAATGCTGGAAGGCGCTGCAAGCAGGCGGAATGTATGACGCCATTCGTTACGCCACGGCGGCCTATCGCAATGAATTGGC
>DASPXS010000193.1:0-16280 GCA_035637175.1 Haliangiales bacterium
GTACAGGTTCGGAACCATCAGCAGCAACCCCTGCGAAGCGGTGAACGTGGTCGCCAGCGCGCCCGTCTGGAGCGCGCCGTGGATGGCGCCCGCGGCCCCGCCTTCGCTCTGCATTTCAATGACCGAAGGCACCGTGCCCCAGAGGTTTTTGACCCCGGCCGCGGCCCAGGCGTCGGCCCATTCACCCATGGGCGAAGCGGGTGTTATGGGGTAAATGGCGATGACCTCGTCCAGGGCGTATGCGACGCGCGCCACCGCCTCGTTGGCGTCGATCGTTTTAAATATTTTCATTTGCGTTATTTCGATCCGGTCACTCAAAGCATGTCCGCCGTTCTCGCGCCACGACGCGCAGCGGTCCGGATTGAAATCGCCGGCTCCCGCGGCATCCGCCCCGCCGTGTCGCGCGGGAAGAACGGCGGCTCGAAGATAGGTTCGTTCATTCCAGGTCCGGGCTGCGCGCCGCGCCGAAACGCGCGAGGCGGCAGCTCGAGCTCGAACGAAGCTTGCAGCAGGGACGTCAAATGGGCTTCACCCGCTTTGCCAAATACTAACCGTTTTTTGCGGTGGGCGGAACGCGGGAAGGTGAGTCAGGAAGAACCGCTCGCATCAAACGATGCGCGGTTTTCGGAGCGCCTCGACATACTGTGTTGAGCGGCCGGAGCCGTGGTCCGCGCATATTCAGCCCAAATCTGCCGATACAACCTTTTGTTGCATATGCAACAAAAGGTTGTATCGGTTCGGGGACTGCATGTCGTGGCGGTTTGAAGTTGCCGGTGACAAATGCGGGCTAGGGCTTTTTATTGCGAACGTTCAACCGGACCATGGGACGGCGCGACTTGCTGACCACACGATAATTATTGCGCCGGCGCCGGCGTTCGAGCGTCGCTTCGGGGGAAAGGAAATGCGCGCCCAGACCAATCATCGCGCCCAGAACAATCAGGCTGGCCACGACGAGGAAAATTCGACTCTCAAAATTCATGAGCCGACTCTAGCCGAGTGATTTCGCCTTGTAAAGGTTCCGAAGCTCCGATCAGTGGTAATTGATCTTCTCGTGCTTCGTCGCTTTCGCGATAAAAGCGGCGACGTCTTCCGCCAACTCGATGCCGGCGTGAGTTTGCAGAGTCTTGGAACTGGTGAACCCCGAACCGAACCAGTCACCGGCCCTTTCAATCTCGAAGAGGCAAAGCGGCTTTGCGCCGCCCCATTCCGTCATTTTGCCGCGCACGCGAACGCGTGGCATGCCCGCTCCAAAGCCGACCATATAACGCGCGGTGGAACTTCCACGAGTGTATTGGCGCGTCCGGGCACCGCCATCGGCTGGAGTTCCGCCTTCAGGCAGCTCAAGGCGGAATTCCAACCAGTTTTGCCACGTTGGATCGGGAGCGCGGTGTCCAAAGGCGGTGCCGCCCCCGTTGGGACCGGTGATTCGCCTTGCAGACCCGGAACCGATCAACTAGGATGCCGCTATGAAGCCGGTGAAGCGGAACGTTTAAGGCCGCAATGCTTGCAACGAAGGCGCATTTTTCAGGCTTCCCATGTCGTGTCCGTTGCCGTCATAGCCGCCACGTCGATTGATTGCGCCGCTGCTCCAGCGAGCGTCTTTTGGATTCTCCAACTTGAATACTGCCAATTCGGTCTCGAAGCATCGGCCGGTTTATGAGTGGTAAGATTCTACCCCTGGTTGCCTTGGGCGCATTTCTCGGGCATTCGCCGGGTGCTCCCGCGACACCGCGCGGCGAGTATGAAACCAAAGCCGGTTATCTGCTCAACTTCATCGAGTTTGTTGAATGGCCTGCCGGAGCTTTTGCCGACGCGAAGTCGGCTGTCGTGCTCGGTGTCATGGGCAAAGACCCGTTCGGCGCCCAATTGGACAAGGTTCAAGATAAGGTCATCAACGGCCGAACGCTGCAAATCAAACGATTCAAAGGACCTCTGGAATTCCAGGGCGAGGAGACCCCCGGGCGGCGTCAGGACGGCCTGGCCCTCAAACGGGCCCGCAAGCTCGCCGAACTGAGGTCCTGCCATATCCTCTTTATCAGTTCGTCGGAAAAAAAATATCTCCCACAAATTCTCAAATCGCTCAAGGGCGCAAGTGTGTTGACGGTGGGCGAATGTGATGTGTTTGCGCGTCAGGGCGGAATCATCAATTTCCTCGACGACGGAAACCGGGTGCAACTCGAAATCAATCTGGAGGCCGCCCAACAGGCGCAATTGAAAATCAGTTCGAAATTGCTGAGCCTCGCGAAAGTCATCAAGATCGAGCATATCGACGAGCCCAGGTAACATGCGTTTTCTGCGGAATGTCTCCCTCAAACGAAAACTGGTGGTCATTATCATGTTGACCAGCAGCGCCGCCTTGCTCCTGGCCGGCGCCGCGTTTGTCACCTACGAAATGGACCAGTTCCGCAAGGACATGGTGAACGATCTCACCATCAAAGCCGACGTGATCGGCTCGCAAAGCACCGCCGCCCTGAAATTCAAGGAACCGAAGGCGGCAACGGAAATCCTCGACAAACTCAAAGCCGATCAGCACGTTATCGCCGCCTGCATCTACGACCGCGACGACAAAGTGCTGGCCAAATACCGGCGGCCGGACGCCAAAGAGGACTTCTCCCCGCCGCCGCCACCGAAATACAACAAGCATTCATTTCAAAGTCGCCACGTGGAATTTTTCCACGAGATCGTTGATGATCGTCGTCGCGAGCTGGGCACGGTCTATTTGAAGTCGGACCTGTTGGAATTGAACACGCGCCTCAGGCAATACGCCAACATCGTCGCCATCGTCCTGCTGGTCTCCGTCGCCGTGGCCTGGCTGCTTTCCTTCCGCCTGCAACGGATCGTCTCCCAGCCGATCTTGAACCTGGCCAAAGCGACGCGGGCGGTGTCGGAGGCAAAGAATTATTCGCTGCGCGCAGTCAAGCAGGGCAACGACGAACTGGGCGAGCTGATCGATGGATTCAACGGGATGCTGGCACAAATCCAGGCGCGCGACGCCGAACTGGAACAGGCCCGGCACCATTTGGAACAGCGCGTCCAGGAGCGGACCCGCGAGCTGCAACAGGAAATCACCGAGCGCAAGCAGGCCGAGGAAAGATTGAAAGCCACCGCGGCGCGGCTCGAGCGCAGCAATCGCGAGCTGCAGGACTTCGCCTACGTGGCTTCGCATGATTTGCAGGAGCCGTTGCGCAAAGTGCAGGCGTTCGGCGATCGCCTGAAAGCCGCCTGCGCCAAGTCGCTCGGGGCCGAAGGGCGCGATTATCTCGAACGAATGCATGCCGCCGCCAAGCGCATGCAGATTCTCATCGACGATCTCCTGGCGTTTTCCCGCGTGACCACCAAGGCCAGTCCCTTCGAGCCGGCTAACCTCGACAAAATCGCGCGGGAGGTTCTGGCCGACCTGGAAGTGCGGCTGCAACAGACGGGCGGCCAGGTGGACCTGGGCGAGTTGCCGGCCATTGACGCCGACCCGCTGCAAATGCGCCAGTTGTTCCAGAACCTGATCGGCAATGCGCTCAAATTTCACCAGGAAGGCAGAACGCCCGTCGTCAAAGTCCGCAGCCGGATTTTTCCTCATGCCCCCGGAGAACCCGCCGCCCGGCGACCGGCGGAAGAGTTTTGCCAGATCATGGTCGAGGATAACGGCATTGGTTTCGACGAAAAATATCTCGACCGCATCTTCATTCTTTTCCAGCGGTTGCACGGGCGCAGCGCCTACGAGGGGACCGGCATCGGCCTGGCCATTTGCCGCAAGATCGCCGATCGTCACGGAGGCAGCATCACCGCCAGAAGCACGCCGGGAGAGGGATCCGCGTTTATCGTCACTTTGCCGCTCAAACAGCCGAAGCAGGCCGTCATCGTATGAAAGTCAAACCCATCACGCTCCTGCTCGCCGACGATGACCCGGATGACCGCTTGCTGGCCGAGCAGGCGTTGGAAAAGAGCCGGGTGGCCAACGATCTCCGCTGCGTGGAAGACGGCGAAGAACTGCTCGATTATCTCCGCCGCCGGGGCAAATACGCCGACCCGAAGGAATCGCCGCGTCCCGGCCTGATCCTGCTCGATCTCAACATGCCGCGCAAGGACGGCCGCGAGGCGCTCCGCGAAATCAAGGGCGATCCCAAACTGAGGGACATTCCCGTGATCGTGTTGACCACGTCCAAGGCCGAAGAAGACATCGCGCGCAGCTACAACCTGGGGGTCAATTCCTACATCACCAAGCCGGTTAAATTCTCCGCATTGGTTGACGTCATGAAAGCCATCGGCAAATATTGGTTCGAAATCGTTGAACTCCCGGGCCGTCCCGACTCCGACCGCCATGGATGACCAACGCTTGAAAGTGCTGCTGATCGAAGACGATGAGGACGATTACATCCTCACCCGCGAGTACCTCGCCGAAACCCGCGGCAACAATTTCGAGCTGAACTGGGTCGAGGACTACGACGCCGGCCTGGAGGCCATTCGCCAGAACCAACACGACGTTTACCTGGTTGATTACCGGCTCGGCAAAAACAGCGGACTCGACCTGCTCCGCACCGCCGTCGCCCACGGCTGCCTGTCGCCCATCATCCTGCTGACCGGCCTCGGCGACCACCTGGTGGACAGCGACGCCATGCGCTCGGGCGCCGCCGACTACCTCGTCAAAGGCCAGTTCGACGCGCAACAGCTCGAGCGCTCCATCCGCCACTCCCTTTTGCGCAAACGCGCCGAGCGTGACCTGCATCAGCAACTGACGCGCATCAGCCTGTTGAATCAGATCACGCACGCCATTTCCGAGCGGATGGACCTGGAAAACGTGCTCAACGTCGTCCTCGGCCAGTTGGAAATTCATCTCCCGGTCGATTATGGCAGCGTCTTTCTCTTCGACGCGCAAGCCGGTATCCTGAGCCAGGCGGCGTCGCGGCGCAAAAGCCTGCTGCCGACCGCCCAGTTGATTTCGCTCGACCAACTGACGGTGCCTCTGGCGGAGGCCGGCCTGGTGGCATGCTCGACGGGCGAACTGCTTTACGAACCGGAGATTGCCAAAACCCAAGCGCCGCTGCTCAAAAGACTGACCCAGACTGAAATGGGCTCCGCCGTCGTGGTGCCGATGATGGTGGAGAGAAATCTTTTCGGCGTCCTCATCGCCGCCCGCGCCATTGCCAATGGATTCAGCATCGGGGAATGCGAATTCCTGCGGACCCTGTGCGAACACGTCGCCCTGGCGGCCCATCAGGCGCGCCTGCATACCCAACTGCAAAGCGCTTACGACGAACTCCGCCAGACCCACCAGGCCGTCATGCAACACGAACGGCTCCGCGCCCTGGGACAGATGGCTAGCGGCATCGCCCACGACATCAACAATGCGCTGTCGCCCGTGTCCGGTTTTGCCGAGCTGCTCCTGCGGAACGAAAAAAACCTCAGCGAAACCGCGCGAAGATATCTGCACCACATCAAAACCGCGAGCGATGACGTGGCCCACATCGTCACGCGCATGCGCGACTTCTACCGCAAACGCGAGGAGCACCAGCCGTTGCTGCCGGTCAACCTGAATCAGTTGTCGCAGCAGGTCGTCGAACTGACCCGCCCGCGCTGGCGCGACATCTCCCAGCAACGCGGCATCTCCATGGAAGTGCAACATGACGCCGATCCGCATCTGCCGGAAATCATCGGCATGGAAAGCGAATTGCGCGAGGCGCTGACCAACCTCATTTTCAACGCCCTGGACGCCATGCCCCGGGGCGGCGTCATCATCCTGCGCACCCGCGTCGGCGCCTGGGCCCACCGGCACGGCGGCGCCAAGGCCCCCAGCCATGTCGTCCTCGAAGTCATCGATACCGGTGTCGGCATGGACGAACAGACCCGCAAACATTGCCTGGAGCCGTTCTTCTCGACCAAAGGCCAGCTCGGCACCGGCCTCGGCCTGGCCATGGTTTATGGCGTGGTGCAACGTCACGAGGGCGCCATCGAGATCGAAAGCGCCCCCGGCAAAGGCACGACCATGCGCCTGATCTTCCCCGTGCGCGAAGCCGCCCCGGGCGAATCCGGCAAGGACGCGGCCACCGCGGCGCCCGTGTCGCCAATGCGGATTCTGTTCATCGACGACGAACCGCTGTTGCGGGAATTGCTCAAGGAGATTCTCGAATGCGACGGTCATCAGGTTCAAATTGCCGACGGTGGCTGGGTCGGTTTGGACGTTTTTCGCGCCGCCAACAAGGAGGGCAGACCCTTCGACGTGGTCATCACGGATTTGGGAATGCCCCATCTCGACGGACGCCAACTGGCGCAAATTATAAAAAAGGAATCTCCAGCCACTCCGATCATCATGATGACCGGCTGGGCCACGTCGATGAAAGGCGAAGAGGAGGTGCCCCTGGGCGTGGATGGCGTTTTGAACAAGCCGCCCAACATCGCTGAACTGCAAGGGATGCTGCGCCAATTGGCCCAACGACGACACAGCAGTCGGGCGCGCTGACGGAACCGGGCTTCCGCACGCGTCGTTCATCCTCAGGAACGAGTGCTGCGGCCGAAAGAGTCCCCCAATTCGTGTGCGGAAATTTTCCGCATATGCGGAAAATTTCCGCAAGGCTTCCTGGGGTTGAAGGGAGGCGGCGAAAGTCTGGCCGCTCTCCCGGGTGTTGCACTCAGCCTGGCATTGTCTTCACGTGGCCCTGAGGCTGAATCGGGGGCGGCCGGTGCGATGTGGCCCGGCGGCGCATTTTCGAGAAGATGAACAGGTTGAAGAAGTGCATCACGCCGAGGACAACCAGCACCAGGCCGACCTTGGTGCTGAGCGTCTCCACCGCCGTCCGCGCGTCCGTGGCCTTGTCGCCATACTTCAGGGCCAGCGTGACGTATCCGATGTTGATCAGATAGAAACCGACGACCAGGAGATGATTCACCGAATCGGCCAGCGCCTCGTTGCCCAGGAAACTGTCCACCAGAAAGATGCGCCCGTTCTTGTGCAGGGTCCGGGCAACCCAGATGGTCAGGGCAACGCTGACCAGCAGGTAGGCAATGTAGGTCCAAACGGTCGCAGTCGAGCCCGCCTCGGCTTCGATGGCGGCGAACATGATCGGTTTCATAAACGGTTCCTTTCAGTTTTGGTTCGAATAGTTCATAAATTTCTGTCTATTCTGAAATTACAGTATCATAAGCAGAGATAAAAGCAAGCGGTCGGGGCTCCGGCGGGTTCGTTCGGCGGGACCGGGTTCTCGGCCGGCTTTTATGGCAGCGTTGTCGGGTTCGCCTGTCTGTCTCCTGCTGGCGCCGGGAGAAATGCGTGAAATCCGCGAAAGCCCGAAGCAAACGGATCAAGCCTTTGAAAAATAGCTCCGTTGTTTTTCGCTGATCGGCCGGCCGAGCTTTTCGAGGACTCCGAGCATGTCCTCCCAGATCTTGCGCTTTTCGCTGGGCGCCTCGTTGCGCAGCAGGTAGGCCGGATGGTAGGTGGGCATGACCGGGACACCGCGGAACTCCTGCCAGCGGCCGCGCAGTTTGGTGATGCCCCCGGTGACGCCCAACAATCCTTCCACCGCGGTGGCGCCGAGAGCGACGATGACCCGCGGTTGAATCAGATCAATTTGCGCCAATAGATAGGGCAGGCAGGTTTTCATCTCGTCCGACGTCGGCTTGCGGTTGCCCTTCATCTGCCCGGGCGTGTCCGGTCGGCACTTCAGAATGTTCGCGATGTACACGGTCTGGCGCGTGAAGCCCATCGTTTGGATGATCCTGGTGAGAAGCTGCCCGGCTTTGCCCACGAACGGCTCTCCCCGTTCATCTTCGTCCGCGCCCGGCGCTTCCCCGATGAACATGAGCGGCGAATGAGGGTCGCCGACGCCGAAGACGACGTTCTTCCGCGACGAAGCGAGGTGCGGACATTTCCGGCAGACCATGGCGCGCGCCTGCAACCCGGCCATGGCCGCCTCCCTGGATCCATGATCGAGCGGCGCGGAATCGGACGGCGCGGAGAGCTGTGCTTCGAAAGATTGCTGCGTCGAAGCCGTCGGCCATGCCGGGGAACAGGCCACTGTTGATTGCGGCGGCGCGTCATCCGGCTGCAAGACCGGCCTGGTTGGCCGTGGCGGCGTGGTCGGGCGGTTGGAGGCAGCCTCGGCCGGGGCGGTGGGTTGCGGGCGCGGAGCGGCCAGCGCCGCCAGCATTTCAGGCGACACCGAAATGAACCGGACTCCCTGCGCCTTCAGTTCTTGCAGGTGTTGAATGGCAGCGTCGAGCAGTTGATCGCGGAGGACAGACATCGGCGGCATCGTAGTCAGCCGGCGGCGGAGCGCACGAATAAGTTATGCACGGTCAACCGCCGGGATGTGAACAAGTCGGCCCGGCGTCCGCAGAAAACTTCTGCGGAAGATTGTCAGATGGCATCCAGACGCTACACTTCCCGGCATGACGCGGCACTGCTGGAAGTGCGGTTGGGAATGGAGCTTGTCCGGGCAACCGGGCCGCAGCGAGAGTTGTCCCCAGTGCCGGTCCGACCTGCGGGTCTGTTGGAACTGCGTCAGCTACGACGGCCGGGCGGCGCATCAGTGCCGCGACCGGCGGGCGGAACCGGTGTTGGAAAAGCACGTCGGCAACTTCTGCGAATATTTCGAATTCGCCCGTCGCGTGTTCGCGGGAAAAGGGGAGGAAAATCCCCGCGAAGCCACCGCGCGCGAGCAGTTGAAGAAGCTGCTGGGCGATTGAACGGGATTTCCACTTGTCAGCCTGAATCACCCCACCTAAATTTTGCTCGTGTTAAAAAAGAAGCCGTTGTCCAACGAAGTTTTCCTGCAACACGTCCGCGATTACCTGCCCATGGACGCGGCGGTCTGGAATACCGACGAAAAGGGCAAACCCTGTTCCTGCGCCCTGTCGGGCGGCATGCTCGAGAATCATTTTTACCTCTTCGACGCCGAGGCGATCCTGGCCGGCAGTCACGCCATTGAAGAGCTGGCGTTGGAGGCGGCGAACGGTTTTTTGCTGGCGACGATGCAGGAGTTCAAGAACTTTGAGCCGCATCGCGAGCGGTACTGGCAGCTCGCCGCCACGCTGGAAGAGGCGCGGGTCATCGGGAAGGGGAAACGGCCGGCACGCCACGGTCATCTGAAGTTTATCGCCATCAACCACAAGACACTCGAGTCCTTCTGGACGGTGCTCTACCAGGGGCATCACTGCCAGGCGATGCTGATGTGTCGGCAGGCCAATGGCGCCAGGGTTTTTGAGCAGAAACGGTTCGACGGCTTTTACACCTTCAACCCGGACCTGATCCATCGCGTGCGACGGGACATCGAGGAAATCCTGTCCGGGCGCGCGTCGCAGATGCGGGAGTTCGAACGTTTGCTGGCCATCGACCGGGCGGCCAAGCGGCTGGGCGCCGAGTTTGCGCGCGAACACAGGGTGGTCGAAGACGCCCTGCGCAGACTTCAGATTGCCGGCGACCGTTACGAGGCGCGGCACTTTGCCGCCGACCTGGAGAGATCGCTGAATCGCCTGAAAGTTTTGACCGATAAACTGCCGGGCCTGGTGGGCGTCGATTCTCGCCTCGCCGCATGATTGAATTGGTTCAATTTCCCTGGAGCCCGTTTTGCATCGTGCAGCGGCGGATTCTGGAATACGCCGGCGCGAAGTTTCGAATCGTCAACGTCCCCAATACGGAACGGTCGCTCGTCTGGAAACTGACCAAGGGCCGTTACTACGCCGTGCCGATCATCAGGAACGGCAAAACCGTCGTGTTCGAAACGGACGAGAACTCCCAGGTGATCGCGAAGTATCTCGATGACCGATTGCAACTCGGCCTGTTTCCGCGCGAACTGGAAGGCGTGCAGAGCATCCTCTGGCGCCAGATTGAAAGCGAGGTGGAAGGCTGCGGGTTCAAACTCAATGACATTTACTGGCAGCAGTTCGTGCCCAAAAGCGAATGGTGGGCCTTTGTGCGGCACAAGGAACGCAAATTTGGACGCCACTGTCTGGACCAGTGGCGGAACCAGCAGGCGCAATTGCTCGACCTCCTCGCGCAGAGCCTTTTGCCCTTCGAAGAGATGCTGCTCGGCCACCCGTTCCTGTCCGGCGGGCGGCCGCATTTCGTCGATTTCGACCTCTACGGCATGCTCGGCAATTTTCTCTATTCCGGTCATTATGAGTTGCCGTCCGTCCACTCCCGGCTCAAAGATTGGTTTGGGCGCATGACCCGGATCAAATCCGTTCGTTCTCCGTGAAAAACTACATTCTCGACACCAACGTTCTGCTTCACGACCCCAATTCGATTCTCAATTTTCAGGAGCACAACGTCCTGATTCCCATCGAGGTCATTGAAGAAATCGACCGCTTCAAACGCGAATCAACCGAGCGCGGCGCCAATGCCCGCACCATTTCGCGCACGCTGGACAGTCTGCGCGGGCAAGGGCGTCTGAGTGAGGGCGTCACCCTGCCCACCGGCGGCCGGCTGCGCATCATTTTCCAGGATAAAGCCCAGAACGGCCACCTCACCTTTGGCGACAACAACGTGGACAGCCGCATTGTCGGGCTGGCCATCACGGTGCAAAAGGCGCATCCCAGGCAGCGGACGATTCTGATCACCAAGGACATCAATCTCCGCATCAAAGCGGACGCGCTCGGGTTGCAGGCCGAAGATTACGAGACCGACCGCGTGCTCATCAAGGACCTCTACACCGGGATGTTCGAACTTGCGGTCAACGCGGCCGAAATGGCGGCCTACCGGGCGGATGAAGAATTTGTTTTGAACGGCGGCGGCCGGCATTTCCCGAACGAGTACTGCACGCTCACCGAAGAAACGAATCCCAAACGGACCGCGTTGACCAAGGTGGATCCCACCGGCAAAAAGCTGGTTCCCATCTCCGACGCGCGCGAGGGTGTCTGGGGCATCAAACCACGCAATCGCGAGCAGCACTTCGCTTTCGACGCGGTGCTGGATGATCGCCTCAAGCTCGTCACCCTGATGGGCAAGGCCGGCACGGGCAAAACCCTGCTCGCGATGGCGGCCGGCTTGAGGAAAACCGTGCAGGACCGCGAATATCGCCGGCTGGTCGTCGCGCGGCCGACGATCTCCATGGGCAAGGAACTCGGTTTTCTGCCCGGTTCGCTGGAGGAGAAATTGAATCCCTGGATGCAGCCCATTCACGACGCGCTGGAAATGCTCAGTGACTTGAACATGGGCCAGGAACATCGGCGCAGCGGCGATTTGATGCGTTCCGGCACGATCGTGGTGGAAGCGCTCAGCTACATCCGCGGGCGCAGCATCGCCAATCAGTTCATTGTCATTGACGAGGCGCAAAACCTCACGCCGCTGGAAGTCAAAACCATCATCACGCGGGTCGGCCACGGAACCAAGATTGTTTTTACCGGCGACCCATACCAGATCGACAATCCTTACGTGGATTCGTCATCGAACGGTTTCAATTACATCATCAGCAAGTTTCGTCCGGAGCCGATTGCCGGGCACATCGAATTGCAAAAGGGCGAACGCTCCGAGCTCGCCGAACTGGCGGCGAATATTTTGTGAGCGCCGCAACGGCCTCCAGCGCCGGACGCGCCGGACCGGGTGCGAACGTTTTGCTTTGAATCCGCCGGGCCGGCGCGTTATGAGTAACGCACACGATGATTATCGGCGTCCCCAGGGAAATCAAGGACCAGGAATATCGCGTCGCCTTGCTGCCGTCGGCCGCTTATCAACTCATCAAGCGCGGACATCCGGTGGTGGTCGAGCGCGGCGCGGGCGCGGGCGCGGGCTACCCGGACGGCGACTACGAACAGGCCGGCGCGAAACTGGTGGACAGCCATGCGGCGGCGTTCGAGCAGGCGGACTTGATTGTCAAAGTCAAGGAACCACAGCCCGCGGAGTACCCGCTGCTGCGTCCCGGGCAACTGCTTTTCACCTACCTTCACCTGGCGGCCAATAAACCGCTGACCGAAGCGCTGGCGAAATCCGGAGTGACCGGTCTGGCTTACGAGACCATCGAGGTCAATCGCCGCCTCCCATTGCTCGAGCCGATGAGCGAAATCGCCGGGCGGATGTCCATCCTCGTCGGCGGCTATTTTCTGGCGAAGCATTTCGGCGGCAGCGGGGTATTGCTCGGCGGCGTGCCGGGTGTCTTGCCGGGCCGGATCGTCGTGCTCGGCGGCGGGGTGGCCGGCGTCAACGCCGCGCGGATGGCCACCGGCCTGGGCGCGGATGTGACGATTCTGGAAGTGGACGTGGAACGCATGCGTTTTCTGGACATCACACTCCACACGGCGCACACGCTTTACTCCAATGAAGCGCATTTGATGGAACTGCTGCCGTCGGTGGACTTGCTTATCGGCGCGGTGCTGGTGCCGGGCGCCAAGGCGCCCCGCTTGATTCGCCGCGAGATGCTCCGCCGGATGCGACCGGGCAGCGTGCTGGTGGACATCGCCATCGACCAGGGTGGTTGTGCGGAAACGTCGCGACCCACCACGCATCACGATCCGGTATTTGTCGCGGAAGGTGTCATTCACTATTGCGTGGCCAATATGCCCGCGGCCTTCGCGCGCACCGCCACCCAGGCATTGACCAACGTCACTTATCGTTACATCGAATTGCTGGCCGATCACGGGCTGGCGGAGGCCTGTCAACGCCATCCCGCTCTGACCGGCGGCATCAATGTGATGAACGGGAAAGTGACCTGCCAGGCGGTGGGTGAAGCGCACGGGTTGCCTTGTTCCGCGCCCGCCTTCGAGTAACCACCGCGGCCCTCTCCGCGTCTGGTAACCTGTCGCGCCGTGGATTCGACCGTTTCACAATCATTTGAAGAGCGCCGCCCGAGGGAGGATATTCCAACCATGAAAAGCCGACTCACGTTCGTTGTGCTTGTGTTGTTGATTGCCGGGGGAATACTGCCGCAGACGATCCGGGCCGAATCGCGCTATCGTTCCGTTCAATATCGATATCCCCGCCAGCGCCATTATCCCGGACCGGCTCAACCGACGAATCAGATTGCCAAACCGGCTGAGCCGCCGGAGAAGCCCGTCAAATTCAAAGACCTCCCGTTGAACGCGGAATTTTACTTTCTGGCCGACAAAGACCACAAATTGTTCCCGCGCATCAAAATTTCGGACACGACCGCCCGGACCGTTCCAACTGCGGCCGCGCCCAACGTCACAACCAATCCGGTTCCCGTGGAAACACTCGTGATTGCGAAAAAAGCCAGCCCGAAAAAAGACGGAGACAAGAAGGACCAGAGCGGGAAAAAGGACAAACACTAGTCGTTGGCCAGTCAGCGTGACAGGACCGGACGGCGCACGGCTGCCCCGCTCCCTGCCCACCGCGGCGCCGCAAGTTGGCAAAGGTTCAGGCCCTGATTTGCCCGCTGCCAAACCCGAGCCATTTGTAGGTGGTCAGCTCCTCAAGGCCCAGCGGACCGCGCCCGCCGACTTTGTCCGTGCTGATGCCGATCTCCGCGCCCATGCCGAACTCGCCGCCGTCGGTGAAACGTGTTGAGGCGTTCCAGTACACCGCCGCCGAGTCCACGTCGGCCAGGAATTGTTTTGCGCGCGCTTCGTTTTTCGTCACGATGCTGTCCGAATGCGCCGAGCCGTAGCGGTTGATGTGGTCCATGGCCTGCCGGACACCGTCCACGACGCGCACGTTGAGGATGGAATCGTTGTATTCGGTGAACCAGTCCTGTTCGGTTGCAGGTTGCAGGTTGCAGGTCGCAGGTTGGAGAATCGCGCGTGTCGCGTCATCGGCGCGGAGCTGCACTTTTTTCTCCGCGAGGCGCCGGTCGATGACGGGGAGAAACGTCGCGGCGACGCCTTTATCGATCAGCAGCGTTTCCATCGCATTGCAAACGGCCGGGCGCTGGCACTTGGCGTTTATCACGATTTCCTCGGCCATCTTCAAGTCGGCGTCGGCATCGACATACACGTGGCAGACGCCTTTGTAATGTTTGATGACCGGCACCTTTGAGCACTCGGCCACCGCGCGGATCAAACCCTCGCCGCCGCGCGGCAAGCAAAGGTCCACGTATTGGGTGAGCGAGAGCAATTCCTTGATCGCTTCGCGATCGGTCGTTGAGACCACCTGGAGGGCGTGCGCGGGAAAATTGCCGACCTCCTGCTGCGCCGCTTCGACCATGATCTCGCCAATAACGCGGTTCGAGTTCAGCGCCTCCTTGCCGCCCCGCAGGATGGCCGCGTTGCCGGACTTCAAACAAAGGCTCGCGGCATCGGCCGTCACATTGGGGCGCGATTCGTAAATGATGACCACGACACCAATGGGCGTGGAAATTTTCTGAAGCTTGAGGCCGTTGGGGCGGACGCGTTCTTCGAGAATGCGGCCGACCGGGTCGGGAAGGGCGGCGACGTCGCGCAATCCTCTGGCCATCCCGGCGATGCGTTGGTCGTCCAGCTTGAGCCGGTCGAGCATCGGGGTGGACACGCCCGTTTGTTGAGCCATCTCCATGTCACGCGCGTTGGCTTTTTTGATGTCGTCGCGGTTCTGCTCCAGCGCGTCGGCCATAGCCAGGAGGCACTCGTTCTTTTCCAAAGTGGTCAACCGGGGCAGTTCACGCGCCGCCACCTTGGCCTGGCGGGCCAGTTGCCTCATCTGTTCGGTCAGCGTCACGCCACGAAGTTAAGCCAAAACCGGCAAGTGAAAAGGCGGAAGTTGGCGTCCCACGAATTGAGGGCGGACGAGGGATGGACCCTCTGCGGACGGGCCATCAAAAACCGGACCACGAATGACCACGAATGGACACGAATCCTGCGCAACAGCGGACCGGCGTCGCCCGCTCCTCCCTTTTCCGGGGGAGAGCCCGGGGTGAGGGCGGCTCATGAAGCTGACCACGAAGCAACACCGGGCTTGAGACACCGATTTTGCGGGCGTCCTTCCTCCCATGATTCGTGTCCATTCGTGTCCATTCGTGTCCATTCGTGGTCAGATCTGAGGCAGTATTCCCGCGCGGCCTTCGTAATTCCCAGTCAACCACGACTGGCATGGAGGTTGCATCGCGACCGGCGTTGACAAAAATGCAAAACCGTCTTCCCCCTTTCGTGAAAACAGCCTCGCCCCTCAACCGAAGCACTCTCGCGCCTGTGGTCCTGGTCGTTTCTCTGGTTCTGTTCTTTACCGGGTGGGCTTCGGCGCCGGACTCAACCAAGGGTGTGCCCTCCGAAACAAGGCGGGCGGAGTCGCCAACCATCCTCGACGGAGTCGCGTCCTATTATGGCAAGGAGCATCACGGCAAAAAAACGGCCAACGGCGAGATATTTGACATGAACAAACTGACGGCGGCGCACCGTTCGCTGCCGTTCGGCTCGCAGGTCAAGGTGACCAATCTTTCAAACAATCGTTCGGTCACCGTGCGGATCAATGATCGCGGCCCCTACGTTTCAGGGCGGATCATTGATTTGTCACAGGCGGCGGCGGAACGGTTGGAAATGATCCAGGCCGGCATCGTCAGGGTTAAGGTGGAAATCCTGGCCGCCAAAAGGCCGCCCGCAAACCTTTGAACCGCGGGTGCAAAATCTGTCACACCTGTGACACATTTCACACCAGACGGCCGATCGCCCGATTACGGAATGACGGCCCGATAAAAGCGATACCCCAAACTCGTGGCGTTGGCATCGACCCAGTACAGCGGGCCGTTGGTGGTGGCCAGATTGGTCAGGGGCTGCCAATCGATGAAATTGGTCGAGGCATCAATGCGATAGTTCCAGCCTGTTTCTCCGTTGAGAGTCAACTGAAAGCGCCCATCGACGAAAATACCATTGGAACCGAATTCCGGCTGCGCCGAAGCCGGCACGACAGTCAACGTCGCCATTTGACTCGTGGCCACATCCGCTGAATTGCTGACCACGACCCTGTAATTCCCGGCGTTGGTGGCCTGAACATTCGTCAGTGTCAGCGTGGGAGCCGTCGCGCCGGGAACGTTCAACTTGTCCAACTGCCATTGATAAGTCGGCGGCGGTGTGCCCGTGGCGACGACCGTGAACGTTGCGTTCGAGCCCGCAAGGACTGTCCGGCTCTGCGGCTCGGTGATGATCGTCGGCGGCGCGGTCCAGCCAAAATAAGCCCGGGCCGTGATGGTGTTTTCGTAGTATTCCACGCGAATCCGGTGTCGGCCGGCGGCGCCGAAGGCGCGCGCGAACGTGTAGGTGGTCGGCGGTTGATCGAACCATTCATTCAATGCCAATACCCCACTCCATGTCCACCGTGCGGTCGCGGGAATCGGGGTCGTTGCCGGCGATGCCGCCGGCCAGCGGCAGGGCGTTGTCCGGAACGATCACGACTTCGTCGAGCGAGAGGTCATCAAGAAATGCGTCGGGCGCAA
>DASPXS010000194.1:0-7121 GCA_035637175.1 Haliangiales bacterium
AGGCCCTCACGCACGTCATCGCCGGTGATTTGCGGATCCTTCTCTTTGAGCAGATTGTTTGACTTGGCGTATTGGTTGATGGACCGCGTGACCGCGTTGCGGAAGCCGCTCAGATGAGCGCCGCCGTCGGGGTTGTTCACCGTGTTGGTGTAACAGAGCACCTGGTCGTTGTAGCTGTCGTTGTATTGCAACACCAGCTCGACGTGCACCTCCACTTCCTTCTCGGCGGTCAGCACTTTTGATTCCTTGCGAATCGAAATCGGCTTTGGATGCAGAGGCTCCTTGCTTTTGTTGAGCTGCTTGACGAACTCTTCAACGCCGTCTTTGTAGTAAAAGGACTCTTGCTTGGCGTCGGGGACGCGCTCGTCGATGAAGGTGATTTCGAGGCCGGAATTCAAAAAAGCCAGTTCGCGGAGACGCTGGGTAATGCGGTCGGACTTGAATTCCGTCGTTTCCCTGAAAATTTCCGGATCGGGCTTGAAGGTGATCAGCGTGCCGGTGCCCTTGGCTTTGCCGGTGACTTCAAGCTTCTTGATGGTCTTGCCCCGCTCGAACTCCATGTGGTAAACCTGAGCGTTGCGCGAAACGTCCACCTCGAACCAGTCACTTACCGCATTGACGCACTTGGCGCCGACGCCGTGGGTGCCGCCGGAGAATTTGTAGCTGCCCTGCCCGTATTTGCCGCCCGAGTGAAGCGTGGTCAACACCAGTTCAACGCCGGGAATGCCATACTGCGGATGAATGTCCACCGGGATGCCGCGGCCGTTGTCACGGATGGAAATCGAACCGTCCACGTGGATGGCCACGTCAATCCGGTCGCAATGACCGGCCAGGTGTTCGTCCACCGAATTGTCGAGCACTTCAGAAACGCAATGGTGTAATGCCCGTTCATCGGTGCCACCGATATACATCCCCGGTTTCTTGCGGACCGCTTCCAACCCTTCCAGTTTGCCGAGTTTTGACGCGTCGTATCTCTGAGAAATTTCCGAGGCCTTGGCGTTTTCTTGCTCCTTGTTGTCGAGAGTGTCGGGCATGTTTTCTTTATCCAGCAAAGCAGTTTCTTTCGGCATAAGAGACATTCGGGCGGGCCATTTCGACCACGCTACAACGGTCCTGACATTCTAAAAAACTCGACCTCTAAACACAACTCTTATTTGCGGGAATCCTTGAAAAAAAACACTATTAGTTGCGGATTCAAGTCGCTGTCAACGCAAGATATTGGGTATCGCGACTGGAAAGGGGCTCCGGCTAGAAAGAGGGATTTTTGCGCGTGAAATCGGGTGGCGGCTGACTACTTTTCAGGCTCGCTCAGAACAACGAACCAGGCAGTGTCATTCTTGTCGTCACCGGCCAGAACGAGCAGTTCGCTCGGCTTGATTTTCTGCGTCTTTCTGACGACCAGTTTGCCTTGTCCGTAGAGCTTCACTTCGATCGAAGCGTTACCGAGGTTCTGCACTTCGATCTCACAATGGTCGCTCATCCGGATCTTTTTTGGCGTCGAGGCTGTCACGGTGAAGTTCTGTCGATTGACTTCGAAATAGTTCTTCCACTTGAACACACCGCGCAACTTCTCTTTCACCTTCGGGTCAACATCTTTAAGTTTCGGGTCGTCCGGCTTGTCGTTGTCGGTTCCCCAGACAAGTTGCGCTTGCAGATTCAAATCAGGCGGGGCGGACCTCAAGGTGCAGGAGTAAACAAGAAAAACAACCGTCGCTGACAGCGCGACCTGCCAGACAGGAATTAGTTTATTCATCTTGGAGTATTCTGGCGAAGATAATTGCGGGCGCAAACCTTATTCGCGGTGGCTGTCCACCCAAACTACCGTCATGGCAGCCGCTTCCGAGCGGAATGAAAACGAACTGGTCTCTTCCAACGGCGTCTCGATTTCGTGGCTGTCATCCATTGCCAGCGCGGGTCCCGACGCCTGCGGATTCCTTAACGCGAGGGCAACGAAAACGACCAGGGCTCCCACGACGCCGGCGGGCACCCAAAAGCGAATCCACCAGGGAGACGCCGCCGTTTTGCCCTGTTCCGCGTTTTGCGCCTGCTCCTCGCGTTCGATTTGGCGCCGGATTTTGGACCAGTAAAACTCCTGTGACTCCGGCAACTTCAATCCCAAATCATTGCCCTTCAGCAGCGTCCGGGTTGCCTGCAACTCCTCGACCAGCGAGCGGACCTCCTGGTCGCGCGCCGCCAACTCCCCAACGGCCATCGCCTCGCTCGACGACAATTCGCCGTCCAGATACGCCTGCAACTTCAGTTCTGTTTCGTGGTTGATCATCTGAGTTCTTCTCGTTTCAAACCTGCCAGGAGAACCGCCATTTTCCGTCGGGCATAGAACAGGCGCGACATTACGGTTCCGATCGAGCATTCCATGCGCCTGGCGATCTCTTTGTATTCCAAATCTTCAAATTCGTGCAGAATCAATACCGTCCGATGCTCGTAGGATAACCTGGCCAGCGCTTCATCGATTCGCTGGCGGAGTTCCCCTCGCTCCAACCGCTCCGTCGGATTGGGCGTCACGATGGGCATCTGTCGCTCCACGCCACCGAGTTCCTCGTCCAGTTGTTCGATCGACGCCGCCCGCAATCGCTTTTGTCTCCGCAACTGGTCCAGGCAAAGGTTGATGACAATCCGCGTCATCCACGTTACGAAACTGGCTTCGCCCTGAAATTGTTTCAAGCGCTGCCAGGACTTCACCCAGGCTTCCTGTGAAAGATCAATCGCTTCTTCCTCATTCCGCATCATGCTGAAGGCCCGGGCGTATAACTTGTCCCGGTGCCGGGCGACCAGTTCCTCAAACGCCTGCATGTCGCCTTTTTGCGCAGCTTTCACCAGCGCCGGGTCTTCAGCGGACGGGTAGTCGGGTTTCCGCGACATGGCTTGGACGTGAGGGGTTGGACAGCTATTCAGTTGACTCAGAGTTTCCCTTTCGTGCTCGGCAAAAGATCGGCGATTCGTGGATCCTCCTGACAGGCAAAGTCCACCGCCTTGGCAAATGCCTTGAACAGCGCTTCGACCACGTGATGCGGCTCGCCGCCGTAAAGCAGTTCGAAATGCAGGTTGCACCGCGCTTCATTGGCAAAGCCCTGAAAGAATTCCTTCGCCAGTCCGAAGCGGAAGGACGACGACATGTCTTGTTTCTTTTCCGCCGGGGTAATCTTCTTGGGCGCCAATTCCTCCATTCCGCGCCAGACCAGAAAAGGTCGGCCGCCGAAATCGACCACGCATCGCGCCAGGCATTCATCCATCGGCACGTAGGACTCGCCGGTAAACGGCTTCCGCGGATCGAATGCCGCGCCGTATCGACGAATTCCTTTCTTGTCGCCCACGGCTTTCAAAAACGCCTGCCCCAGAACAATTCCGCAGTCTTCCACCGTGTGATGGGCGTCCACTTCCAGATCTCCCTCACAACGCATATACAAATCGACGACGGCGTGCCTGGCGAAAAGCGTCAGCATATGGTCGAGAAACGGAATGCCGGTTTTGACCAACGAATTGCCCGTCCCATCGATGTTCAGCTTGACGACAATGCTCGTCTCTCGGGTGACCCGTTTTACCTGAGCGCGCCGTTTCTTCATAGGCAACGATTAAACAATCCTTCAGCGGGAAAACAAAGCGAAAATCCACGTATGCGTATGAAATCGCGCCGCCCCCGCGCCGCCTGAAACCTTAACCCTTCACTGATTCAATTTTGCCAGATAACGTTCGGCGTCGATGGCCGCCGCGCAACCCATTCCGGCCGCCGTCACCGCCTGGCGATACACATGGTCGGAACAATCCCCGGCGACGAAAACCCCCGGCACATTCGTTTCCATTCCGCGTTTGGCCTTCAGGTAGCCGTTTTCATCCATCTCGAGGATGCCCTTGAAAAATTCGGTGTTTGGGACGTGACCGATGGCCACGAACACCCCCGCGCAATCCAGCACGCTTTCTTTTCCCGTTTTCAAATTCTTCAATCGCACTCCCGTCACCGTGTCCTGTTTGACATCGAGAATTTCAGTCACAACCGAATCCCAAACCGGCTTGATCCTGGGATTGTTAAGCGTCCGCTCCGCCATGATCTTTGACGCGCGCAAGCTGTCGCGGCGATGAACCAGATAGACTGCGGAAGCAAACCGCGTGAGATAAGTCGCCTCTTCGCAAGCCGAATCGCCACCGCCAACCACCACCAGCGGTTGGTTGCGGAACGTCGGCAACGCGCCGTCGCACGTCGCGCAATACGTTACTCCCTTTCGCTCGAGCAGCGATTCGCTCTCCAGTCCCAAATGCCGATGACTCGCGCCGCTCGCAATGATGAGAGTTTGCGTTTCAACTTTTTCGCCATCGACTGTCAACCTGAACGGGTTTTTCGACAAATCAACGCCCTCGACCGTGCCGAACTTCACCCGGGCGCCGAACCGTTCGGCTTGCTTTTGCATCCGCGTCATCAGTTCATAGCCGTCGATGCCTTCGGGAAAGCCGGGAAAATTTTCGACGATGCTCGTTGTGGTCAGCAATCCGCCCGGCATCGTGCCGGTGAGCACCAGCGGCGAAAGACTCGCGCGAGCCGTGTAAAGAGCTGCGGTAAGTCCGGCACAACCGGTCCCGATGATGACCACTTTTTCCATAAGGGTGGTGAACGTAGTGGCAGCCCGAAGACTTGGCAAGTTCCACCTGCCCCTCTGACCCGCTGGCGTTGATCTGTTCGCGGCGCTCGCCCCGCCCCAGGGCCTCTCCGACCCGCGCCCTCGCGGTTCGGCCCAGGGCGCCGCTGAAGCACTGGACGCGACGGATGGCTCCAAATCCCCCCGGAGCGGCTGGCGGGGTGGCAGTCGCAGCGCCCGGAGCGGGCGCGCTCCCCATTCCCACTCCGAAATTTTGCGTGAATCCGGCCGGGGGCGCGTTTAGAACTTCGCTGTGAAGATCATCACTCTAACCACCGACTTTGGCTCTGCGGACTGGTTCGTCGGGACCATGAAAGGCGTCATATTGGGGATCAATCCGCGCGTTCAAATCGTGGACATCACCCACGACATTCCCGCGGGAAACATCCGCGCCGGCGCTTTTGCGCTCGCAGCCAGCCACCGGTTTTTCCCGGTCCGAACCATCCACATCGCCGTGGTGGATCCAGGCGTCGGCAGCCAACGAAAACCCCTGGTCGTTCAGACGGAACACTATCTTTTCGTCGGACCGGACAACGGCGTGCTGTCGTATGCCCTGGCCCGCGAAAAAATCAAAGCCGTTCATCAAGTGACGAACGAACGGTTTTTCCTTCGACCGGTCAGTCATACCTTTCACGGACGTGACGTATTCGCGCCGATGGCAGCACACTTGAGCAAAGGTGTCCCGATCCGAAAACTCGGCACGGTGGCCAGCGATTTTGTCCGTCTCGACTGGCCGCAACCGCAATTCGACCAATACGCGACGCGCGGTGAAATCCTCTACATCGACCGCTTTGGCAACGCGATTACCAACATCGATCACTCGGCTCTGACCCGATTTGACCTGGCGCGATGCGAAGTGGTGGCGAAACGCAATCGGGTTGGCCGGGTTTGTTCCTTTTATCAAGCTGTGCCCGCCGGCAAACCGGTTGCCGTTCCCGGCTCGAGTGGTTTCCTTGAAATTGCCGTGAACGGCGGTTCCGCAGCCAGAGTGTTCCGTCTGCAAGTCGGCGACCGGGTCACCGTACGGCAGCGAGGGCTTCAATAATCTTCGTCGTCGTAACAGACGTTTGGCGGACGCCGCGCGAAGAGGCACACCACCACACCGAAGGCGAAGCCGCCCACATGCGCCCACCAGGCGATGCCGCCGAAACCCTGGCCGGCAGCCGACAGGCTTAACGCCCCATTGAAGAATTGCAGGAAAAACCACCAGCCCAGAAACAACACCGCCGGCAAGACAAAATACGGTCCGAACAAGAAGGGAGGGATCACCGTTTCCACGCGCGCGTGCGGGAAAAACCGGAAGTAAGCGCCCATCACTCCGGCGATGGCGCCGCTGGCGCCGAGCGTCGGCACTTCCGAACCGAGGTTGGTGTAAATGTGCAACAACGCAGCCGCCACACCGCTGGCCAGGTAGAGCACCAGGTACTTTCCGCGGCCCAGCCGGTCTTCGACATTGTCGCCAAATATCCAGAGCGTCCACATGTTGCCGATCAAATGCAGCCAACCGCCGTGAAGAAACATCGAACTGAAGAACGGCAGGACCTGCTCGCCCAGGCTGAACGAGTGCGCGATTTCCGGGATCGAATAGCGCACGGGAATGATGGCCAACTCCACGAACGCCTGTTCCAACCGGCGCGGGCCCAACTGCACCTCCCAGAGGAACACCAACGTGTTGACCACGATGATGGCCAGTGTCGCCGCGGGAAACCGGCGCGACGGGATGTTATCCCGGATCGGTAGCACGGCTGCTTCTTAACCATTTGTTTCCTTGAATTGAAGCGCAATCCGCAGTCGTCAGAGGGCGCATCAAAATCTTGGACAACGCGCCCCGCTCTGTGTTTCATCGGGACTGCAAATGAGCACGGATGACACCAACGCATTGATCGAACAGCGCAAGGCAAAGCTCGCGGCACTCCGGGCCAAAGGCATCGACCCCTTCAAAAACAAGTTTGCGCCCACGGAAACGTGCGCCCAGGCCCGGAGCAACTACGCCGAAGGACGCGACGTCGCGTTGGCCGGACGCATCAGCGCGCACCGCGACATGGGCAAGAGCCAGTTCATCGACATCAGGGACCAGAGCGGCCGGATCCAGGTTTACGCCCAGCAACAGACCCTGGGCGAGGACCAGTACGCGATTTTCAAGCACCTCGACCTCGGCGATTTCATTGGCGTCCGCGGCACAATGTTCACCACCAAAACCGGCGAAATCTCGGTCAAGCTGGCCTCGTTCTTGCCGCTTTCCAAGGCGCTGCGACCGCCTCCGGCCAAATGGCACGGACTCGAAGACACCGAAATCCGTTACCGACAGCGTTACCTCGATCTGATGTCCAACGACGCGGTGAAGCAAATCTTCCTGAAGCGCAGCGAAATCATCCGTGAGATACGGAACTTCCTGCACTCGCGCGGTTACGTGGAAGTCGAGACGCCGATGATGCAGGCGATCCCCGGCGGCGCCGCGGCGCAGCCGTTCGTCAC
>DASPXS010000195.1:0-7724 GCA_035637175.1 Haliangiales bacterium
GGCAACCGTTAACCCAACAGATAACCTAAATATTGTTATGAAGCGAGTTTTCAGCAAATGTAAAACAATCGGGGCTTTCACGCTCATCGAGCTGTTAGTCGTTATTGCCATTATCGCCATTTTGGCAGGCCTGCTCCTGCCCGCCTTGGCCAAGGCGAAGGCGAAAGCGCAGAAGATCAACTGCACGAATAATTTGAAACAGATCGGTTTGGCCTTCCGCATCTGGGCCAATGACAATGGCGATACTTATCCGATGAATGTTGCGGTCAGCCAGGGCGGGTCGTCGGATTACCGGCAGCCGACCGCCGGTGCGCAAGTCAGGACCAATTACATGCATTTTGCCGTCATGTCGAATGAGTTGAGCACGCCGAAGATCCTGATTTGTCCCAGTGACACCGGACGCAATCAGGCGACGAATTTCAATCACATGATTATTAATGCCAATGCTGCGGGCGTGAATCAGACGGGCAACAAGTCGGTCAGTTATGTGGTCGGTTACGACGCGGCGGATACCTTCCCGCAGATGATTCTTTCGGGCGACCGGAACTTCACGAACAATGCGCCGGCTCCCTCGAGCACGATTCCGCCCGTCGGTATTCCGGGCGGTGGATTGCTGATCCGGTTTTATACCAATCACGCGAATGTTCCCGGGCCAGGCGCGGGCTACGACAAGAATGTTCATCAAAGCGCTGCAAATGCCTTGCTGGGCGACGGCAGCGTTCAGCCCATGACCACCTCAAAAGTGCGCGAGCAGTTCAGGACCTCCGGCAACGACGATAACCTGATTGCCATTGGTGACTGAGAGAGTTGTTTTACCATCTACCATCCAAGGCACCCGCAAGGGTGCCTTTTCTGTTTCACGCGGCATTGGCCGTCAGCTCAATAATCCCGGCCAACGTGACTGACGGGCGAAAACCGGTCAGCCGCGCGAGCTTTTCAATGATCGGTTTGCGTCTGAGCATGTCTTCAAATCCGGGCGCGTAGGCCTTGGCGTAGGGAACATATTCGACCGCCGAGGACGAATTCACTGTCCGAATCACCAGTTCGGCCAGGGCGCCAATGCTGATTTCCTCGACGCTGCCGACATTAACGATCTCGCCACGGGCCGCAGGACAGTTTTGCAATCGCACCAGCGCCTCGACCGTGTCGCTGACAAAGCAAAAACAGCGTGACTGCCGGCCGTCACCGTAAACGTTCAGCGGCCGGCCTGACTTCGCGGCCGCAATGAACCGCGGCAGCACCATGCCGTAGCGGCCCGTTTGCCGGGGACCGACGGTGTTGAACAACCGCGCGATGATGACCGGCAGTTTTCGCTCGCGCGCGTAGGCCAGGGCAAGGAATTCATCCATCAATTTCGAACACGCGTAGCTCCAGCGGCCCAGGTGCGGCGGGCCGATCAGCAAATCGTCCTCTTCCGAAAAAGCAATTTTTTGGCTTTTTCCGTAAACTTCGGAGGTGGAAGCCAACAGGACCCGCACGCCCTTTTTGCTGGCGGCCTCCAAAACGGCTTCGGTTTCCCGCAAATTGGTTTGAATGGTCCGGATGGGCGAATTCACCACCAGATCCACTCCCACGGCCGCAGCCAGGTGATAGATGGACTGGCATTGGGAGGCAAGGTCGGCCAATTCGCCGCATTGGGAAACCTTGCTTTCGATGACGCGCAAGCGCGGCTGGGAAATCACCGGGCGGAGATTTTCCAGCGAGCCGGTGGAACAGTCGTCGATGACCGTTACTGTTTTGCCCTCGGCCAGCAACCGCTCCACAAGATGGGAGCCGATGAAACCCGATCCGCCCGTGACCAGAACATGTCCGCTGGAGGTCATGGAAAGGCTTGGTTCGTTGCCCGCCCCGGTAATGAGTCGGGAGCCGCGGGCGTCAATCGCAGGGCTTTCGCCACCGCTTCGGCGAGTTTTTGCCGATATTCCGGATCGGCAATCAGACGGGCTTCCCGGTAATTGGACAAATAACCGCCCTCGACCAGGACCGCCGGTCGATTTTGGTCGCGCAAGACCACCATGAACCGCGCGCGACGCACTCCGCGGTCCGCGGTGCGGCTTTCTTCGAGCAACGCCTGGTGCAGCCGGATCGCGTATTGCAAATTCTGGCTGTCAAATCTGTTGTTGGCAAACACCCGCGCCGTGTCGTCTTCGTAATCGCGCGTCAACGTGGACGGCATCCCGCTCGGCGTCAAACAATACGTTTCAATACCCGCCTGATCGGGGTGCGCGCCGGAGTTGAAATGCAGACTGATGAAGAGATCGGCATTCATCCGGCCGGCCAGCGCCACGCGCTCCGACAACGACACATCCATATCGTTCGTGCGGGTCAGAACCACTTTCCACCCGTTGCTCGCGAGCAACGGTCGCAGCCGCAACGCCCAGTCGAGCGTGAATTCTTTCTCGAAATGATTGTCCGAAACACTACGGGTGCCTGTGTTCTCGCCGCCGTGTCCCGGGTCGATGACCAGGACGCCGTCCGGAACGCTCGCCGGGGCCGGCCGGTTTGCCAGCGGCAGGAGATTTTTCCGCGCGTCGAGCGCGTGGATCAGCAAACGGCCCTCGGCGAAACGCGGCGCGTAGCCGAGCCAATAATTGATCCCGTCCAGGCGCGCGACCTGGCTGCCGGCGATCAGGGTGATGACGCCTCCCAGGGTGCGCAACGAGCATCCCGCAGCGGTGGCTGAATTCAACCCCTGCGCTGTGCCGACGTGATTCGCTTCGCTCCAGGTCTCCAGGGGAATCCAATCGTCGGTCGGGTGCGGGGTGATCAACGCATTTGTAACCGCGGCAACTGAAACCGGCGGCGGGTCTTCCTGCCCCGGCACCAGGGCCCGGTTCGATCCTTCGCTGTTCGCCGATCGTGCCGGTGCCGCTGCTGCTGTGGAGACGGCCGAATCATTAACGCCCGGGACGCGGGTCAAGTGGGGGGACAGCCGCGCCGCCGAAGAACAACCTGCCAACGCCAGGAGCAGTGGCAGGGTGACAACCGATTTGCAGCCGCACAACACGCGATCATTGTGCGGAAGGCAGAGGCCGACTCAAGCCAGATTCGCAATAGTGGCGCAGGAATTCGGGCGATGCCCCAATGGTTATCGGAAAACGGGTACAATTTTTGTCATAGCTATAACACATTTTTGTACCGTGCGCCGCGCCGGTTGCGGCCTCAGGTCACGGGGCGCGACCGACGGCGGCCCGGCAAAGCGGGCTTGCCCAAGGAAGTTCACCCCGCCATAGTGCGCGCGGAATTCGCGCGTTGAAAATTATCGTTGCCATCACCGGAGCCAGCGGGGCGATTTATACCCAGCGTTTGCTCGACAACCTCGATCCGCGTCAGCACGAACTGCATGTTGTCCTCAGCAATTATGCCCACGCGGTCGTTGCGCAGGAACTGCCGGACGGTCTGCGGTTGCCGCCGGGAACCAAGACGCACAGCCTCAAGAGCATGAACGCTCCGTTTGCCAGCGGTTCCAACGCGTTTGACGCCATGGTCGTCATCCCATGCAGCATGGGAACGCTGGGCCGCATCGCGCACGGCACCAGCGAAGACGTGTTGTTGCGCGCCGCTGATGTCATGCTCAAGGAGCGCCGTAAACTGGTCCTCGTGCCGCGGGAAACCCCGCTGAATCTGGTGCACGTGAAAAACTTTGAACTGCTGCTGCAGGCCGGCGCGACGGTCCTGCCGGCCAATCCCTGTTTTTACACCAACCCGCAGACGATCGAACAGGTCGTGGACACGGTGGTGGCGCGGGTGCTCGATCACTTGGGCGTGCCGCAGAAACTGATGCCCCGGTGGCAGGCGGAAAAGGAGTGAGATGAGAAAACATCGAACATCGAACATCGAACATCGAACGCCGAAAGCGGTGGTGGCAGCCGGAAGTTGGACGTTTCACGACGGTTTCGTCCACAAACTGAAGATTTGTCTCAAGGAACTTCGCGAAACACGGCGCTGGGCACGTTTGATTCAACGCAAAGGCCGGGCAAAAAATGACTCAGCCCTTCTTTACGTTTTGAGCGAGTGCGATGTATTGATCCGCATTTTTTGTTCAAGTATTCAGACCGCGCGGAAAAACGCTCTGGCGCAGAAACACCGCGTCCCAGACGCGGCTCGTTATCCGTCCGCGACCGCGGGCTAGTCCTTCGATGTTGGATGTTCGATGTTTTCCTTTTTTAAAAAGTGGGCCTCGTTCGTCAAACTCTCCCACACCCTCTTCGCTCTCCCGTTCGCCCTGGCCTCCATGGTGGTCGCCGCGCGCGACCAGGGCGGCTGGCCGGGTTGGCGCACGTTCGGCCTGGTGTTGGCCGCGATGGTTAGCGCCCGCACCTGCGCGATGGCCTTCAACCGGATCGCGGACCGCGAGTTCGACGCGCAAAATCCGCGCACGGCAAATCGTGATTTGCCTGCCGGCCGGATCCCGCTGGCGAGCGCCTGGCTGCTCTGTGTCTTGAGCGGCCTGGGCCTGGTCGTCGCCAGTTGCTTCCTCAATAAAATCTGTTTTTACCTGTCGCCTGTCGCGTTGTTTGCCGTCGGCTTTTATTCACTCACCAAACGCTTCACTGATTTCACCCACATCTTCCTGGGCGTCGCGCTGGCTCTGGCGCCGATCGGCGCGTGGCTGGCGGTCAAGGGCGGGTTTGTCTTCTGGCCGATGCGCGAAAGCGCCATCCTGCCGCTGTTGCTGGCGGCCGCGGTGGTCTTCTGGCTCGTCGGTTTCGACATCATTTACGCGTTGCAGGATTATGAATTCGACCGGACCCACGGCCTGCACTCACTGGTCGTTCGCTGGGGGCCGGACAACGCGCTCAAGGCCGCCTTCCTGTCGCACCTGCTCATGTGGGCCCTGCTGGCCCTCTTCGGATTGCTTTCCAGGTTCCGCGTGGCATACTTGGTCGGCTTGGTCATCATCCTGGGAAGCCTGCTCTTGGAACACTGGCTGGCCCGGAAGCGAAGTTTGAAATGGATCAACACGGCGTTCTTCCGGCTCAACGCGCTGATCAGCAGCGTATTTTTGATCGCCGTGACAACGGAGATCGTGTTTCCGTGGTTCCGATTTATGCGATGAACTTTTTTCTGCAACGCAGCGAGCTGCGCGATATCTGCGACAAAGTCGCCGCCGGCGACCGGATTTCCGAGGCCGACGCCCTGCGGCTTTTCGAGAGCAAAGACCTGAACGCCGTCGGCGCCATTGCGGATTTTGTCAACCAGCGCAAGAACGGCCGTCGCGCCAGCTACATCATCAACCGCTACATCAACTATTCGAACTACTGCATCCTGAGCTGCCAGTTCTGCTCGTTCGCCCGCAAGAAACGCGACCAGGACGGCTTCGAGTTGACGATTCCGCAGATGGTCGAGAAAGCGCGCGAGGCGCTGGCCGTCGGGATCACTGAGTTGCACATCGTCGGCGGACTGCATCCGTCGCTACCGTTCAGTTATTACGTGGACATGCTCAAGGCGCTGAGCGCGCTCAACGCGGGGGTGGGATCATCGCGCCGCAATGACCGCAGTAGTGGCACGGGCGTCTCGCCCGTGAGTTCGCGCTCGGGCCGCACGGGCGAGACGCCCGCGCCACCAGCGCAGCTCGCCGTCCCTGCCACGAGGTTGCATCTCAAATGTTTCACGGCCATTGAAATTCTGCACCTGGCGTGGCTGGCCAAAAAGTCGGTCAAGGAAACGCTCCGGGAACTGCGTGAGGCCGGTTTGAATTCTTTGACCGGCGGTGGCGCGGAAATTTTTCGCAAGGAAGTCCGCTCGGCCATCGCCCGGGGCAAGGAATCGGCCGAGGAATATCTGGATGTTCACCGGACGTGGCATCAGATGGGCGGTCGCAGCACCTGCACGATGCTCTACGGCCATGTCGAGTCGCTCTCGGACCGGGTGGATCATCTGCGGCAGTTGCGCGCATTGCAAGATGAGACGCACGGTTTTGTCGGTTTTGTTCCGCTGCCCTATCAGCCGGAGAACAACGACATCCCGGTGAAGACACCGCCGACGGGTTTCGACGCGCTGCGCACCGTCGCGGTGAGCCGGATTTACCTCGATAATTTCGAGCACGTCACGGCTTACTGGGTCGGCATGGGATTGAAGCTGGCGCAGGTCGCGTTGAACTACGGCGCGGACGATTTGCACGGGACGATCTTCGAGGAACACATTTTCCACATGGCCGGCGCGAAATCGCCGCAGTTGCAGACCGAGGCGGAGATGGTGAAGGCCATTCGCGAGACCGGCCGCACGCCGGTGCAGCGGGACACCTTTTACGAACCGATCAAGGTCTGGGACGGCGCGCCGGTCGCGGAGGCCGAACCGCCGGCGAACAAATCCAAGGTGTTGGAAGATAATCTGGCGACGGGGTAACGGTATCCCGGAGATCTCGGACAGGGTTATCAGGATTATCAGGATTCCAACTCACGGCGGCCGAAATCCAATCCTGTTAATCCAGTTGATCCTGTCCAAAATTCTGAGTGTCGTGGTTCGGGATGCCGGTCATTTGCACGAGAAATGGCGCCTTTCCACGTCTTTCAATATGGACCAAAACAAACGCGGCGTTTGAAGTTCTTGCGGCGGAATCCCGCCAGCGCGTATCGTGAACCGCGCGTATGGCACACCGCACGACATTCCAGGCAATGAGCCAGCCTGACGACACACCCAAATTGCGCATGGCCCCGCCCGAATCGCCGGAGGAACTGGCTCATCGGTTCGAGCGCGAAAAGCGGGTGGTGCAGTTGCAGCGCGAGGATAATCTCAGCGAATCGCTGGCGCCGTTCCGCGTCGGGTCCGTGCCCTATCTCAACGCCGTGCCGTTGACGCGCGGGATCGAGGAACAGATCCTTTTCGTCACGCCGTCGAAGCTGGCGGAAATGCTCCAAAAGGACGAACTCGACGCCGCGCTCGTCAGCGTGACCGAGGTTTTGTTCAATGATCGTTATGACATCCTGGACGGCATCGCGGTGGCGTCGTTGGGTGAAGTGAAAAGCGTTTTCCTGGCGCATCGACGGCCGATCGAGGAAGTGACGGAGGTCTTTTGCGATACGGCGTCGCTGACCAGCGTGAATTTGTTGCGCGTCCTGCTCGCCGAACGGGGGCTGCGGCCGGAATTCAAGCCGCTGGAGAGCTACGAATTCGCCGCCTTGCCCGACTACGCCATGTTGATCGGAGATCGGGCGCTGGATTTTCTGCGCGCGACGCGCCAGCACGAAATCTGGGACCTGGGCGCCGCCTGGTATGAACGGACCGGGCTGCCGTTTGTCTATGCGGTCTGGGCGTTGCGTCGCGGGGTCGAGAACGGCCGGTTGCGCCGGCAACTGCGCGAAGCGAAAAGTTTCGGCCTGGACACGCTCGATTCCATCATCAGCAGCCGCGCCGAATACGATTACGATTTCCGCAAGGATTACCTCGGCTGGCACATCCACTACCACCTCGGCGCGGACGAAAAGCGCGGATTGGCCAAGTTCATTGAATTGCTGCGCCAACACGGCCTGGGACCTGTGTACGAGCCGAAGTTCGTCCCCTGAGGATTTTCTTTAACCACGAATCGACACGAATGGACACGAATGAGAATAGGAACGGCTTTACGCGAATTTCGCGAATTCCCGCGAATGTTCCCGACCGTGACCTTTTGTTGCACATGCAACAAAAGGTTGTCACGGGAATTTTATGCAACGTTAGGGTTGAATTTCGACGTGATACCGGATGAAGATGCCGTCGCTTACCCAATTTGAATCAATGACGAA
>DASPXS010000196.1:0-12068 GCA_035637175.1 Haliangiales bacterium
CTTGCGCAACCTGGGCTACGAAGTTCTGGAAGCCGGTTCGGGCGTCGAAGCGATCCAGGTTTGGGAGCAGCAGGGAAAAAAAGTGGACCTGTTATTGACGGACCTGGTGATGCCCGATGGTCTGACCGGGAGGGATTTGGCGAAGAAAATGCAGACCGAGGCGTCCGGTCTCAAGGTCATTTACACCAGCGGCTACAGCCCCGACTCGGGGGAAACAACCTTCGTCTTTCGCGAGGGTTCCAATTTTCTGCAAAAACCTTGTCCGCCCGCCAAATTGGCCGAGGCAGTCCGTCGTTGTCTGGACCAGTAATCGGGCGGAGCGGTCGAATCTGATTTTCAGCCGGTTTGGGGCGTTGGTGACGCGCGCCGCAACGGCGGGCGATCCATCCGAAAGGGGCGCCGAACCATTGCCCGCGGAGCCCGGGCGCGGGCCGGGAGGCGAAACCGGACCTCGCGCGGGTTTTGAGGATTTGACCTGCCCCCTGCCTTCCCCTACAGTGCGGCCCCTGTTTATGAACGTGTTGATTTGCGATCCCGTTTCGCCAAAAGGGGTCGCCCTGTTGCAGCAAAGGCCCGAGTTCAAAGTGACGGTCCTCGAGAAGCGATTGCCCGAAGCTGAACTGCTGCCGCTGGTGGTGGACGTCGCCGCGATGGTGGTTCGCTCGGAAACCAAAGTGACCCAAAAGGTCATCGAAGCCGCGCCAAAACTTCGTGTGGTGGGCCGCGCCGGAGTCGGGGTGGACAACGTCGATGTCGAGGCCGCCACGCAACGCGGCATCGTGGTGATGAACGCCCCCGGCGGCAATACGATCTCCACGGCCGAATTGACCTTTTCGATGCTCATGGCGCTGGCGCGAAAAATTCCGCAGGCGCACGGTTCGATGAAAGCCGGTCAGTGGAACCGCAAGGAATTTCAAGGCGTTGAACTCTACAACAAGACGCTGGGCATTCTTGGCATGGGCCGCATCGGCAGCGAAGTGGCCCGGCGCGCCATCGCCTTCGGCATGTGCGTGCTGGCTTATGATCCTTACCTGGCCCTTTCACGCGCCAAGGCGTTGCAGGTCGAGTTGGTCGAACTCGATGAGTTGTACGCGCGCTCGGATTTCATCACCGTCCACATGCCGCTGAGCGACGAGACCCGCGGCATGGTCAACGCCGCCGCATTTGCCAGGATGAAGAAAGGCGTGCGGGTGTTGAATTGCGCCCGCGGCGGCATCATCAGCGAGAGAGACCTTTTCGAAGCGATCCAGAGCGGCCAGGTGGCCGGCGCCGCGCTCGACGTTTACGAAGTCGAACCGCCGCCGAAGGAATATTCGCTGCGGGACCTGCCGCAGGTCATCATGACGCCGCACCTCGGGGCCAGCACCGAGGAGGCGCAGGAGAACGTCGGCATCGAATTGGCCGAGGCCATCACCGAATATTTATTGCACGGCGCCGTGCGCAACGCGGTGAATCTCCCCAACCTCGACGCCAAGACCTACGCGCTGGTCAAACCGTATTTGAACCTGGGCGAAAGGCTCGGCCGTCTGTTGGCGCAACTGGCGCCAAAACGCAACGAGCGGCTGGTCATCGCCTACGGCGGCAAGGCAACCGAGATGCCCGGCGATCCCATCAGCCGTTCGATCCTCAAGGGCTTTTTGGAATCGGCGGGCGGCAAGGACGTCAACCAGGTGAACGTTCGGGCGCTGGCCGCTTCGCTGGGCCTGCTGGTCGAAGAAATCAAATCGAACGAAGAGACGGATTTCAACGAATCGCTGGACGTGACTGTCTATTCCCAGGGACACAAAGTGTCCGCCGGGGGCACGTTCTTTGGCAAACAGAGCCATCCGCGCATCGTGCGGATCAACGGTCTGCCGGTGGAAATCGTGCCCGCCGGCGTGCTGTTCCTGATGACGAACAAAGACCGGCCCGGTATCGTTGGTTACATCGGCACCTTGATGGGCAAATACAAGGTCAACATCGCCAACATGAGTCTGAGCCGGGACAACAAAGGCGGCCACGCGTTGACGGTCCTGAACCTGGACAGCGTGCCGCCGGCCGAATTGCTCGAAGAAATCCAGAAAGACCCGGACATCAGCAACGTGCGGGTTGTGAAGTTGTAATCCTTTTGGCAACGTGCCAGACTGCCGGACGTTTGGCGGCCGAAAAGCGCCAGAACAGAAAGATCAAATGAAAACCAGAATTATGATGGCCCTGATGGGCGGATTGGCAATCACCGCCATCGGTGTGGACGCGGCCGAGGCCACCACCAAAGAAAACACGCCCAAACCCGCGGCGGATGCCAGGCAGCTTTTTCCCGACGACGTGCTTTGCAAAGGCAAGGAGATTGAAGTCAAACGCAGCCACCTGGACGAGGCGTTTTTGCAATTCAAGGCCAACCTGAACGCGCGCGGGCAAATGCTGCCGGAGGACCGGCGCGAACAGGTCGAATCGCAGTTGCTCGACCGGCTGGTCATCACCCGGTTGCTGACGGGCCGGGCGACCGAGGAGGACAAAAAGAAGGCCCGGACCGCCGCCGACAAATTCATTGCCAGCACCAAGGAGCAGGCCGGCTCCGAGGACTCGTTCAACCGCCAGCTCGGCGCGATGAATTTCACGCCCGCGCAGTTTGACGCGCAGGTGCTGGAACGCGCGGTTTGCGAGGAGGTCGTGGACCGCGAGCTGAAAAGCAAAGTCAACGTCACCGACGAACAGATCAAAAAATATTACGAGGAAAACGGCCAGCAGTTCGAGCGCCCGGAAACAATCCGCGCCGCGCACATCCTGTTTTCGACCCGCGATCCCGGCACCAACCAGGAATTGAGCGAGGAGAAAAAGAAGGAGAAAAAACAGCAGATGGAAAAACTCCTCGAACGCGCGCGCAAAGACGAGGATTTTGCCGCGCTGGCCAAAGAGTTTTCGGAAGATCCCGGGTCGAAAAGCAAAGGCGGCGAGTACACTTTCGCCCGCGGCCAAATGGTGCCGGCCTTTGAAACGGCGGCGTTCTCGCTCAAAACAAACCAGGTCAGTGACATCGTCACCACGCCCTACGGCTACCACATCATCAAATTGTATGAGAAAACGGCGGCGCAGAAGCTCGAGCTGGCCAAGGTGAAGGATGACCTCAAAGATCAACTCGCGCGGTCCGAGGTCCAGGAAAAGAAACTGCCCGACTATCTGAAAAAACTGAAGGCGGACGCCAAGCTGGAATACCTCCACGGCGCGAAACCGCCGCCGGACGCCGCCGCGGAACCACCGGCAGAAAAACCTGCGGCCAAACCTGCCGCGCCCGACAAGAAATAGATTCGGTTCTAACGGAGTACTCCGTCACTCCTCGACTCAATACTTCTTGGAGAATTTTTTCCGCGACTCATCTTCGGGCGACGCCGCGGCCGGCTGTCCCGGCACCTCAGAAGGCTGGGCGGGACCCGGGGATTTTGCGGGATCGTTCGCGGCCGGCGAGGGGGCTGCTGAAGGCTGGCCGGCGGGACTCTCAACGGCCTCCACGAAGGCCATTCGCAGCGCCATTAAACTTTGCTTCAGAAGTTTTTGCTCCTGTTGATCCAGGTTGCCCCTGGTCTTGACTTGGAGCATTTCCAATTGGTCGATGAACATCCGGGCGCTTTCCAGGTCCCGCAGGGTCTGGCCGGTTTCCGGGTGGGGCGTTCTGCCGAGCAGCATCAGGGCCATGTTCGTTTGCTGAACCACCATGCCGGCGAACAGCGAGGAGATGATTTCTTCGCGGCCGGCAGGGGCCGGCGCGTCCTGGGAAGACGGCGTGCGGTTCATGGGTTCTTATTCTTTCCCTGGCGCCGTATCTCGGCCATCAAAAAATGGATGAGATGTTTGAGCCGCACTTCCAGATCAACCGTCTCCAACAGGAGTTGTCGCTCGAGCGGCGAGGAGAGCAGCGTGCCGGACACCAGGTCGGCAATTTGTTCCGGATTGTTGAGCTCGTCCGGGTCGAGTTCGTCCAGTTGGCCGAGTTTCTTCAAGAGATGAGAGGGGAGTTCGAAGCCTTGTTCCAGCCGTTCGGAAACCAGTTCCAGCACCTTCACGGTGAGCGCGTCCACCGCCACGCTGTCGGTCGTGGTGGATTGCAGCGTCCGGATCCGATGCACGCGATACGGCTTGTAGCGCACCGTTTCGGTCAATTCCACGCGCGCGATGCCTTGCAGGACGAGGTTGGATGTGCCGTCCTTGCGCGCCACCGAGGCGCGGATCAGGCCGAGGCCCGCGATGTTGCACGGCGATTCGCGCGTGCGGCCCGGCTTTTGCAGCGCCACCGAAAACATCCGGTGCGACCCCAGCGCGTCGGACAGCATCCGTTGGTAGCGCGGCTCGAAAATGTAGAGCGGCAGCATCGCCTGCGGAAAAAGGATGGCGTTGGGAAGCGTCATGACCGGCACCTCACGCGGCAATTCCATGCCTGGAATCTAGTCGAGGGCGTCCGTAATTCAAGCCAGAGATGCGGACTTGCCAAATTTTCCCGCTGACCGCATGGTTGAAGATTATGAAAGGCAAAACTGGAATTGTCGTGTTGGTGGTGCTCTGCGTCGCTCTCGGAGTCGGTCTGTTGGTCCGCCATGCCAGGGCGGTTGATGAGCAGCGCAAGGCCGAGGCGCGGATCAAACAACTCTCCGATGACGTCGTGCACACGCAGGACCAACTCAATGAGCAGAAAAAGGTCAATGACACGATGGAAAAGACTTTGGAGGCCAAGACCGCGGAAGCACAGGGCCTCTCGAACCGACTGGAAACCGTGACGGTCACCCTGGAGAAGACCGAACAACAGGCCAAAGCCGCCGCCGAACAGGCCAAGGACGAAATCGCTCAACGCGACGCGAAAATTGCCGATCTCGAAGGCCGCAACGACGATCTGACCCGGAAAATGACCGACCTGAACACGTCGATCACCGGCCTGGAGTCGCAGATTGATGACACCAAAAAGAGACTCGCCGCGTCTGAGGGCGACCGCGAATTTTTGCTCAAGGAGTTGAAGCGTCTGCAAACGGAGAAGGCGGAGCTGGAGCGGAAGTTTAACGATCTGGCTGTGTTGCGCGACCAGGTCCGCAAGCTGCGCGACGAACTTTCCATCGCCCGCAGGCTCGAATGGATTCGCCGCGGGCTCTACGGTTCGGAAAAAGGCGCGGAAAAATTGCAGAAGGGATTGGCCTCGGCCGGACCGCAGACCAACTACGACCTCAACGTGGAGATCAAACAATCCGGCGCCACAAAAATCCTTTCGCCCTCCACCAACGCGCCGTCCACCAACGCGCCTCCGGCGAATGCGCCTCCGGCCACGGCGCCCCCGCCGCCCAAATGATTCGCTCGAACCTGCTGGCGGACTCGCATGGCCGCCTCATGCGCGACCTGCGGGTCAGTGTGACCGACCGCTGCAACTTCCGCTGCCTTTACTGCCTGCCGGAAACCGAGGAGGCCGCCGATTTTTACCGCGTCAAATTCGACGCGCTGAAAAATCCCGCGCCGCCCACGCCGATCACGCGCGAGTGGAAGCCGCGTTCGCAAATCCTCACCTTCGAGGAAATCGAACGCGTGGTCCGGCTGACCGTGCAGCTCGGCATCCGGAAGGTCCGCGTGACCGGGGGAGAACCGTTGCTGCGGCAAGGCGTGGAAACACTGGTCGCCAGGCTCGCCTGCATTGCCGGGGTGAGCGACCTGGCCATGACCACCAACGGGTTCCTCTTTCCGCAAAAAGCGCATGCGCTGCGCCAGGCCGGACTGCGACGCGTCAGCTTCAGCCTCGATTCCCTCGATCCCGCCAATTTCAAAAAAATCACCGGGCGCGACGGCCTGCGTTCCGTGCTGGCCAGCATCGACCTGGCGGGCGAACTCGGATTCCAGCCGATCAAAGTCAATGCGGTCGTCATTCGCGGACTCAACGACCATGAAATCGAACCGCTCGCGCATTTCGCGCGCGGGAAAAACCTGAGCTTCCGTTTCATCGAGTTCATGCCGCTCGATTCGGGCCGCGCCTGGCAGAAAGAACTCGTGGTTCCGGGCCGCGAAATTCTGCAACGGCTGCAGGCGCGCTTCGAGTTGCGGCCGGTCAGATCGTTGAATGTCTCTGAAACCGCGAAGCGCTGGTCGTTCGCAGACGGCCGCGGCGAAATCGGCATCATCGCGCCGGTAAGCGAACCGTTCTGCGGCTATTGCAATCGCATTCGCCTGACCGCCGACGGCCGGATCCGCACCTGCCTCTTCAGCCTGACGGAGCCTGACCTCAAACCGCTGCTGCGCGGCGGCGCATCCGACGAGGCCGTCCAGCGACGCCTCCAGGAGATCGTCTGGCTCAAGGAGGAACGCCATCACATCGGCGAGCCTGATTTTGTCCAGCCGGAACGGACGATGAGTTGTATTGGAGGATGAAGCGCGACGTCGCCGCGCCGCCTTTCCGTCGTGAACCGAACTTCCCTCGAAAACGCGCAGGCGGCGCCGACGCGAAGCGGGGCGGGAGCCGGTTTTTCGGCAAGGCTTCTGCCCATCGCGCTGGGCATCTGGGTATTCGCGCTGGCCTTTTTTCAATTTTCCGAAAACACCGTTGATCCGGATCTGTGGGGTCACGTGGTCTTCGGTCGGCACATGCTGCAGAGCGGGGTCGTGGAAAAATCGGAGATTTACTCCTGGACCGCGCGCGGCCGGCCGTTCGTCAACCACGAATTCGGGGCCGACCTCATCTTTGGCGCAACGCATCGGCTGCTGGGCGGCCCCGGGATCCTGCTGCTGAAAATGCTGGTCGGCCTCTCGACGTTGGCTCTCTGCCTCAAGGTCGGCGGCGAAGCAATGGCGTGGCCGCGCCGCGCGGTGGCCTGGGCCTTTGGCGCGCTGGCAGTGGTGGAGATTTCCTACGGCTTTGCCGCGCGGCCGCAAATTTTCACCGCCCTGTTTCTTGTTCTAGAGTTGTGGCTGCTGCGCCGGATTCACGGCGGTTCCTGGCGGCGGGCGCTGGCATTGCCGTTTTTGTTTTTGTTCTGGATCAACACCCACGGCGGCGCCCTGGCGGGATTCGGTTTGCTGCTGCTGTCCGCCGGCGCGACGTCGCTTGAACTTTTGGGAAAAAACCCGCCGGACCGTCGTCTCGCGGCCTGGCTCTGGATCGCAACGCTGGGCGCCGGCGGCGCATTGTTCGCCAATCCCTGGGGCGCAACAATGCTGCGTTGGCTCGTCGGCAGCGTGCTCTGGCTGCGGCCCGAAATCGAAGAATGGAACCCGACACCCTTTGGCTGGGACCATGCAGCCCTGTTCGCTTTGATCGCCTTCACCCTTATCGCGTGGGTATTTTCGCGCCGGCCGAAAGCGCTATGGGAAGCGGCTGCGTGCGCCGCGTTTGCCGTGCTGGCATTGCGTTCGGTCCGGAACACGCCGCTGTTCTGCATCGTCGCGCTGGCGCTGGCGCCGCGCCATCTGGCTGATGCGGCCGGGAGATGGGAAGGTTTTTTTGCCCCGTGGACAGAACGGTTTCGCCGCCGGCCGGTGCAGAAGTTATTGCTGGCGCTGCTGGGCGCCAGTTCGATGGCCGTTTTGTTCGCGGCCTTCACGCTGCACAAGGAGCATCCGTTGACGATGGAAGCGCCGCGCGCGCAGTATCCGGCGGCCGCCGTCAACTTCATGCGCGAACACGAACTGCGCGGCAATGCGCTGGTTTTTTTTGACTGGGGCGATTTGACGATCTTCGCATTACCCGGCTGCGCGCCGTCGCTTGACGGGCGTCTGGATGCCTGTTACCCGCGTCCGCTGATTGCCGCACACTGGCACCTCTACAATGGCGAGCCCGTCGATGAAAAGATTCTCGACCTGCAAAGCGCCGACCTTGCGCTGTTGCCGTCGAAGCTGGCCGGGGCGCTGGCCCTGGCGCGGAGGCCGGACTGGAGGGCGGTTTACTTCGACGACCTGGCCGTCGTTCTCGTGCGCGGTGACGTCGAACGTTTTGTGCGACTGCGCGGTAGGGCGCTTCCAGCGCAAGGGCCAAAGGAAGCCACGCTGGGCCGAATCGCTTTCCCGGACACCGTCGGCAGGCTGTTGGATCGTTGAAACAATCGTTGCGCAGTGGACGAATCTTGACCCGAGTTCGGCAGATTAGGTATTTAATCGAAACCATGCCGACATACGAATACGTTTGTTCCAAGTGCAAGCATCAGTTTGAAATCTTTCAGTCGATTGCCCAGCAGCCGCTGACAGTCTGCCCGCAGGATAAGTGCGGGCAGAAACGCTGGGGGAAAGGGAAAGTCAAGCGCGCCATCGTCTCCGGCGCGGGCATCCTTTTCAAGGGCAGCGGATTTTACACCACCGATTACCGCAGCGAGAGTTACAAAGAAGCCGCAAAAAAGGAATCCTCGTCGTCTGCGCCGTCAACCGGCGGCGAGGGCAAAGCGGCCGCCAAAACCGATACCCCGACAAAACCCGAATCCAAAGCGGCCAAATCGAAATCAACCGGCAAGTAATGTGCTGTATCAGCGCACCGTGACCCGCTTCGTCAGCTTGAAGCCAATCGCCCGGCGGCCGCCGATCGACGCTCCCCATCTGTGAGCACCGGCGCGATCATTGCCGGTTGGTTGGTGGCCTGCGCCGCCTTTGCAGCGACCCCGCCCGCGACCGTGCGCACCGTGCGCAGCAGCACCGGCCAATTCATCGTTCGCGGTCCGACGCTCTCCGCGGTGGCGGTGGCGACCAATTCTTCGCAGAACGGCTCAACTCTGATTCAGTTGGACCCGAATATTCTCGCCATCACCTGCGAGCGCCTCAAACAGGCGCTCTTGAGCGAATTGGCGATGCTCGATCTTTGGCGCGGGCGCATCTACCTGGAGATCAGCTCGGGCCTGTCCACCAACCAGGCGCCGGTCATCGTGGCCAAGCCTTATCTCGACGGCTGGCAGTATCAGGTGGAACTGCCGTGCTGGATTGAGAAACCAAAGCTGGTGCGGGGATTGATTCAGGTTCTGCTGATGGAAATCGCCAATCGCAACGCCGGTTTGCGCTCGGCGGAAATCCCGCTCTGGCTCTCGGAGGGACTGGCGCAACATTTGATCAATTCCGCCGCCGCAGACCTGGTCCTGCCGCAACCCCAATGGGACTTCAATCACGTGAACATAAGCTGGGGGACGTGGCAGGGCGTCCGGCGCGATCCGCTCAAGGACGCGCGCGAGCGTTTGCAGACGCACGCGGCGCTCACGTTCGCCAAACTTGGCGACACGTTTCCCGACCCGCTTCCGGAGGAAACCTGGAAGACCTTCCGGGCTTCCGCGCAGTTGTTTGTCAGTCAACTCTTGCGGTTGCCGGCCGGCCGGCCGACGCTGGTCAGGATGCTGTACGAACTGCCTTCCTACCTGAACTGGCAGTCGGCGTTCCTGAGCGCGTATCGCGCGCAGTTCCCGCGCCTGCTCGACGTAGAAAAATGGTGGGCGGTCATCCTGATCCAATTCACCGGGCAGGACCCCACACAAGCCTGGTCCATCCCGGTCCTGCTGCAGAAACTGGAGGACACGCTGCATCCGCCGGCGCTGGTCAGCACCGATCGCAAAGACTTGCCGCGCCGCGCCCGGCTTAGCGTTCAACAGATCATCACCGATTGGGATTACCTGCGGCAAAGGATCGTGCTGAAGGAAGTAACCTCCCAGTTGCTCGGCGTGCGCCTCAAAACGCCCCCGGAACTGCTTTCTTTGGTGGACGACTATCGCGCGGCGATGGAGAATTATCTCGCCCGGCGCGATCAGGTCGGCCTCGCGCGGTCGTTGTCCGGCCTGCCACCCATGCGCGCCGATCAGGTGGTGCGCGAGGCCGTCAAGAGGTTGAACGAACTGGACGGGAAACGAGCCTCGCTGCAAGCCACCAACGCGCCGCCCGCCAACACGTTAGCCAGACCGGCGAAATAGATCGATCCGGCCCGGGGGTAAGATCCTTTTTTGGCCCGCCGCTTGACAGGTTGACGACCCAAAATATAGTTCCCGCACCATGAACGAAACTTCATCGGCAAGCGGCGACGAGCCGCCATCGTGTAGCAAGCCCGGTTCTCTGAAAGAATTCAAATCGGCCGGACGCGGCTTCTGGTCGGACGTGACGGACGCCGACTGGAACAACTGGCGCTGGCAGCTCAAACACCGGATCACTTCGCTGGATCAACTCCAGCGACTGATGCCCTCGCTCACGCCGGAGGAATACGCCGGCACTCAACTGGCCAACACAAAACTGGCCCTGGCCATCACGCCCTACTTCTTCAACCTGATCGATCCGGCGGATGAGAACTGTCCGATTCGCCGGCAGGTCATCCCGCGTCTCGAAGAGACGCACACGGCGCCGTGGGAAATGAGCGATCCGTGCGGCGAAGATTCCCATTCGCCCGTGCCCGGGCTCGTGCATCGCTACCCCGACCGCGTGCTCTTTCTGGTCACCGACCGTTGCGCCGCTTACTGTCGTTATTGCACCCGCTCGCGGCTGGTGAGCAATGCGGCCGGCTACGACTTCCATCCGGAGTTCGACCGGCAGATCCAATACATCCGCGAACATCCGGAAGTGCGCGACGTGCTGCTCAGCGGAGGCGATCCGCTGCTGTTCAGTGACGAGAAACTCGAACATCTGCTGAGCCGGTTGCGGGCGATCAAGCACATCGAGTTCCTTCGCATCGGCACGCGCATTCCGATTTTCCTCCCGCAACGCGTCACGCCCGAACTGTGCGCGATGCTGAGACAGTTTCATCCGCTGTTCGTCAGCGTTCACTCCAACCATCCGCGCGAGCTGACCACCGAAGTGCGCGACGCTCTCGGCCGTCTCGCCGATGCCGGCATCCCGCTGGGCAACCAGTCGGTGCTGCTCCGTCACGTCAACGACGACGTGACCGTGATGAAAGCCCACGTGCAGAAGTTGCTGATGTGCCGGGTGAAACCGTACTACCTCTACCAGTGCGACCTGATTTCCGGTTCGGCCCACCTGCGCGCGAGCGTCCGCAAGGGACTCGAAATCATGGAAGGGCTGCGCGGTCACACCACTGGCTACGCCGTGCCGCAATACGTCATTGATGCGCCCGGGGGCGGCGGCAAGGTGCCGGTTAATCCCGAATACGTGCTCAGCCGCAATGCCGACCGTGTCGTCATCCGCAATTTCGAAGGGAAGCTCTTTGAATATCCGGAGGCCGCGGACGGCACGCCGCTGGCGGGCGCGCCGAACAGGACAGGCGCGCTTCGCAACGTCGTCAGGCCGCAACAAAAGAGCTCCCTCTCCACCGTCGGATGAAGAAGAGGGCAGGGGAGAGGAGGGAGTGGCAAAGATGGCTTCTCCCCGCTCCTGCGTCGCCGAGGGGAGGATGAAAACGCGCGCTCCAAAAAAAATCGCGCAGAAAAACAGTTTTATCTGTGGCCGTTTGGCATGACGGGCCGTTCGACAACGACACGGTGAGTTACACGAACAATAACGCGCGTTTGCGACAAAGCCTCACCTTGCAGCAGCCCAGCGGCGTCTGGACGCAGAGCTACGCCTATGACGCGGCCAAGCGGCTCACCAACACCACGTCATCGGCAGGTGGGTATGCTTACACCTACCAGGGCGCCGGCAAGCTGGTGAAAAAACTCTCGTTGCCGAACAAAAGTTACATCACCAATGTTTACGACAATGTGGCGCGGTTGACGGGCACGTACCTGACCCACAGTAACGGCACAGTCCTCAACAAACACGAATACGTTTACAACGCGGGGAACCAGCGAATTCGCCACACGCGGACCGACAACAGTTACGTGACCAACACCTACGACAACATCGGCCAATTGAAGACGGCGGTGGGCAGCGGCGGGCAATCGACGGAGAACCTGGGCTACAATTACGACGCGGCCTGGAACCTGAACCAACGGACCAACAGCGGCACGACATACACGTTCAGCGTGGACACCAAGAACCAGTTGACCAGCGATCCGAGCTACACGGATGGCTATGATGACAACGGTAATTTGACCACGCGTTCCAACGGCACCTACCTGGCGTACACCTACAGCTACGACGACGAAAACCAATTGACCAGCGTCGCGTATGCCGACGGTTCGCAGCCGACGACGGCGTGGTGGCGGTTGGACTTTGTATATGACGGA
>DASPXS010000197.1:0-4012 GCA_035637175.1 Haliangiales bacterium
GCTGGAGACGGGCTTCGGGAAAGACCGTGATGGTCGAGGAGAGCAGCGGCACGACCACTTCCTGGCCGTCTTCGATATACCTCAATGTGCCGCCGATTCGATAGATCGTCGGGCTGGCTGGCGCGGCGTCACGCGTGGGAATGAAGGTGTATTGGGCCGAGCCCGACGCCCCGGCGCCGATTGAACCGGTCCCATCAACCGCAGAAAGGCCGGACAATTCCGGACCGCGGATAGCAAATCTTTCGCCGGCGGAACCGCCGGTTTCATCGCGGAAATCGAGCGTCAGTCGAATTCCCGTCAAGGTGTTGTTACCGCCGTTGTCAATTTCCAGCGTCCCCAGGAAGGCCGCCCGGGTCATGACCGCTTCCTGTTCGATCCGGATGCGCACTCGGGCGCAGACTCCGGCGTCACCCTGTTGTTTGCCGATCGGGCGTCCTCCTTCTTTTCCGATCACCCGCTGGGTAGAAAACGGACTGCTGTTGCAGGCGCCGCCGCCGCCGCCGCCGCCAATGCCACCGAAGCCGGAGGCATAAGCGGCAAAACTGGCGGTCCACCCCGAAAATCCCGAGCCGCCACTGGGTGGAGGAGGCGTGCCCGACGGAAGAGAAGCGTACTGCGAGATGAGGCTGCAAAGGCAACCCAGACTGTCGGCGAGGCCCGAACCCGCTCCCGCAGCGGCCCCGGCAGCTCCACCCGTAGCCGCACCGACAATTGTCCGACAGGCGATCTGGAGGGCGGCCTTTTGGCATTCGGACAGTTCGGCCCCGGCGCAGGTAAGGATCGCGTCAATGATTTCGCAACTGGCCTTGGCCAGGTTGCCCTCGGATTCCGCGATTGCCGCGCCGGCGCCTTGCAATCCTTTGATGCAATCATACACGTCCTTGGCGACGCACACCGGTGACAGGTCAATTTGCCGGACCTGCAAGACATTGTTTGGCCCGCACACATAGTAGTAAGTGACACCCATCGGGATTTTCGGCAGGCACGGGTGCACTTCCACTCCGCAACCGCCGTCGTCTTGTTTCGCCACCCGCCCTGCCCGGCTCCTGGCCAGCGCGCCCGCGGTGGACCCGTTCCGCGTCTGGATGGTTACCGGGATGCTCATGGAACTCTTGGCCGGCAAAACATCGATCTCTTTGATCAGCGGCGTGATGATAAAACTCGGATCGTCGGGGACCGTGATCCTGACGCCATTGGCGGCGATCAACCCGTGATTGGTCAGCTTGATTTCGAATTGCGTCGCCCGGCCTTCAACGACCAACGGCATGACAAACGGATCCTCCACGGTGACATTCGGGATGGGCACTTCCGTCTCGAAGACCGATTCCAACACGATGCGGTAGGTGTCCTGGATTTCAGCCGGCACCACGGACCATTGGTAAGTCACGGTCTGGCGCGCGATGAACGCGTCGGCGTGATTGACCATGCCCGGCACAATGGTCACCGGCCCGCGATAGAAAGCATGCTTTGTGGCGGAAACTTCCAGGTTGTATTGGCCCTCACGGATATTGGTGAGAACAACCTGGCCGGTGCTATCGGTGGTCCCGCCGGCCACTTCATTGCCCGTGATCGCATCTTTCACCTTGACGATCGCGTTGGTGACCTTCGGGCTTCCTTCGACGAAATAGGTGTATTCATCGAGCACTGAGACGCTCAGATCCCCCACGGCATCCGAGACGGCCCGGAACTGGAACGGCACGGACAATCCGGTTTGGTTGCCGGCCAACGCCAAAACGCCATCGTAGCGGATCAACGGCAGGTCCGACGCAGGATTCAACGCCAGGGTAACGGTCGTTTTTTCGCCCGGCCGGAGCGAGGGGACGGTCGCCGCGGACAACAACGAGAGCCAGGGGACATTCGGCAACAGGACATTCAAATCGCCGCTGGGCGCGCCGCCAACATTGCTCACGTCGAAGGCAAGAATCGTTTGCGTGCCGCGCAACATGCCGCGCGCCAGGAAGGACGGGTCGGCGACCAGTTGCGGCTGCAACGGCACGACCGTGATGTTCACCGGCAAGTCGAGAATGACGCCTTCGGCCGAGGTCAAATGCAGCTTGAACTGGAATTGTGCCTGCGACGAAACGTTCGCGCTGAATGTGTAACTCAACTGCACTGTGTCGGAACCCGGCAAGGTATTCGTCACGCTCAATTGCGCGTTCAACCCGGCCGGGGCGCCCTGCGCCTGCACCGTCAGCCCGGTGAGCGGCACCTCGCCCAGGTTGCGCAGTTCGATTTGCCCGCTCACCGGCGTATTCGGCGCGACCCGCAAATTCAACTGGTCCGGGTTGGCCCTCATGCCCAGCAGCGTGAATTGGTCTTGCACGGTGTCTTCAGTCACGAGCGGATGGTCCGCGCCGATTGTGTAAAAGCCGGCCTCGGTCGGAAGGGGTTGGAACACCGTTTGAAAATCTCCGTTCCCGTCCGCGATCACGTTCAGGACGCGGCGAATGCCCATCACGTTGATCCGCACCGAAGCCAGTTTGAAACGCGCGGCGGTGCCGTCCGCGGTATTGAAAACGTGGCCGTGCAGCGGGATGGACGTTCCCGCCGGCGCGTTGGTGATGTCCGTCTGGACCGTGGCGCGGTAGGACGGCTGCACGTCAATCGGCGCAATCGAGACGCCCGCGTTATTGCGTTCCGAACCTTCGGGCACCGCTCCGTCGGCATCGGTCACCACGATGATCCAGTATTTGCCCGGGGCGGAAGGCAACAAGAACTGCTGCGCGCGCGAGTAAATCTCTCCGACGGCGAGTGAGCCGCTGAACGAAACCGTGCCCAAAAAAGTATCGCCGCCCACCTGGTCGTCGGCGGAAACATAAACTCGATCCACCCAGGATCCGGTGACCGGGGCCAGGCCCTTATTGGCCACCGTCCAGTTCGCGGTCACCCGCCCATCCGTCAACCCGGACGCGGGCGCGCTCACACCGGGCACCTGCAAATCTGGCACGTCAATGTCGCTCACATTGATGGTGGCCGAGGCGCTGTTGAAGCCCGAGGCGCTCGCCGTGATGGCGACCGGTTTGATCCCGTCCGACACGCCATCCGTCACGCCGCTGACAGCGAAGTTCGCCGATGCCTGGCCCGCCGGGATGACGACCGCCGCGGGGACTGTGGCTTCCGTGGTCAGCGCGCTCGCAAGCGCGACCGTCAGATTCGTGCTGGTGTCGGTGTTGCGGAACACGGTGCCGGTAGCGGAACCGCCTTCCGCCACTACATCGGTGGCGAACTGGAGCGACAACGTCGGCCCGTCATTGTCCAAAACCCCGATGCTGGCAGTCGCCGCGCCGGCGTCGAGAACGGCTCCCAAATCGGAAATTGTCCGGGCGGAAATTATGACGGTTCGAGTCCCGTTGACCAGCAGGTCGTCTCTGGTATTGATATTAAACGTGGCCGAAGCCTGATTGGCCGGAATCGAAACCCCCGAGGGCAGCTCAACGGCCCCGGGATTCGAACTGCCAATCGACACGGCGAGCGCGCGAGCGGTCACTGGAGTTCTCGTAACGGTGGCAATGGTCGCCGGGCTGGGACTGCCTTCGCTGATCAGCGCGTCCGCAATGCTCAACGCCAAAGCCGGCGGGTCATCATCGACGACGTTGATCGACAGGGAAACGGTGTCGTAACCCGGCGCCGACGCGGCGATTCGCACCGGCCGGGTCCCCTCGATGACGTTGTTGTTCACGGCGTTTATGTTAAAGGAGACACTCCTCTGGCCGGCCGGAATGGTGACCGATGGCGGCACTGTCAATTTGTTCGTGCTGTCGCTGAACAACGTGACCACGAGCGGATTGTTGGTATCGGTATTGCGCGTGATGAAACCCATCGTCGCGGCGTTGCCGTCCGTTTCAGCGACCGATGTGCCGGCAGCCTGGAGCAATAACCGCGGCGCATCGTCGTCCGTAGCGGTCAAGGTTTCCACCACGGTGTTGAACCCGGGCGCCGTTGCGGCAATCAGAACCGGCTCGGCGCCATCCACCAGGTTGTTGTCCACCGCGGTGACGCCGAACGAAGCGGA
>DASPXS010000198.1:0-21338 GCA_035637175.1 Haliangiales bacterium
TTTCGTGAGCACGCCCAATTTGGGAAATAACGGATTGAGCCGTCTTCCCATCCAACCAGACCATTGCGTCGCGTCATGGACCGGCCACGAAACGCGGGTCGCATCAATCACGACGCCCGGTTTCACGGCGAGGAGTCGGGAGGCAAGGAATTGATTCGTCCCTTCCTTGACCTTCTGCAGCAACAGCAATCCATCCGCGCCGAGCACCTCGCCCAGCTTGAGGACATCCCGGCCCGTTGCCGCCGACAGCGCCTGTTCGGCCAGCACTTTGTCGATCTGCGCCCGCTCCAACAGCGCCAGTTGGCTGTTGGTGGAAAGTTCCGCCGTCAGCAGGTCAAGCGCTGGCGCGAGCGATTCGTCCTCGGCAACAATCGCCAGTCGGATCGGCGAAGCGGCGGTTGCAGGCTGTGCCCGGGAAACCGGCGCCAACGATGCCAGCAGAATTACGGCGAAAACGCCAGTGACGCAGCTCGACAGCAATCGTTCTCTCGCGCGGAAGTTCAAGCGGGAAAAGGCGCGGAAATTTTGGACGATTATTTGCGCGTTCTTCACTGAAGCTCCTTCAACGGTGCCTTGTACAGATGTCCGCCGTATTGCACCCAGACAAGTCCGCCGGCCACTTCGATGTGGTCCACTTCGCGAGCAGGGCCGTACCAAACCTTGCGAGTCTTCCACTGTGCCAGGTCCACCACCGCGACAAATCCTTCGCCGCCCACCCAGAGGTCATTCCCCTTCACTGTGAGCGTGGTTACTCGCGGGCTGGGCAATTCCTCAGTCGCGCCAATATCCCTGAGTTGTCCGGTCTTCAAGTCGAGACTTTGCACCCCGCCCCAGGACCTGTGCTCGCCCATCTTGTAAGTTGCCTTTCCCGCGAATAAACGGTCGCCGCCGACAGCGAGGCAGGTTGGATGGAACGGCGTTCCGAGAGCCGGGGCCGACCAGGTGTTTTCAGCCGGACGGTATCGTTGGATTCCTTTGCCTTCAATGAGGAAACGTTTTCTCACATTGCGGGGGAAAATAATTGATTATAACTCAATTCAATCAGGCGCGAGTTGTCACTTCGCAATCTTTGGCGCCACCCTCTCGGCCAGCGCGGCGGCGGCGTTTTGCAGCGCGGTCTTGGCCGCCGTTTGCTCCGTGATGTCCACCGCAACACTCGTCTGCCGGTCTATGACAAGGATGTCCCCGTCCCGTTTCTGAACCTTCAATTCCACGCGCGCCTTGCAGGAGATGAGATTGCCTCTCCGCAGGCCGAACGCGCTGAAAGCATCACCGGTAATTTCAACGTCCGCCTTCCGCGCTGACTTGTCGTCCACCACGGTGAAACCGCATTGCTGCAGGATAAGCGACAATTCCGTTTCCGCAGCCGGGTCAATCACCGGTTGGCCAAAATGCCGCTCGCCAATTTTCACGGAAACGACAGGCAAACTCCTGCCCGCCACCCTTTTCCTGAGCTTTTCAATGCGTTCCTCGCGGGACTCGACTTTGGCGACCAGCGTGTCCGCTTTTGCCGCGATGGTCTTCGCGATCCTTTGCGCCAGTTCAGTCGAAAGATCGGTGATCGGTTTGGCCGCGGATTTCACCAGTTCGCCGTAAACGCGGCTGGTCTCGGTGCCGATGATTTTCGCGACCACGATCGTTTCTTTGTCTGCCTTGAACACGCGTCCGGTCACGAGCACTTTTGCGCCGGTCAACTGGCCGAGCCTGGCCGCGGTGTCCGCTGAGACGGTGCCGGACAATCCCAACTCCTGTTCGCCCAGGATTTTTTCCAGTTCCGCCCGCTCCACCGTGATGAGACCCGGCTCGGCCGAAAGGCTCGCGTTGATGAGCGTGGCCGTTTGGACGCCAAGGTCCCGCACAGCGTCGTCTCGGGCGTCGAAGTTAAACACGGCCACGGTGAGAACCGGTGCATCAGCGGCTCGCGCGACAGCGATCGGAACGAGCAACGCGGTGAGAAACAGAAGGGAGTTGATTATCTTGATTTTCATGGTGTGAGCACGGTTGATTCCCATCGTTCGGGTTTCAAAACCAGGGAAGCCAGGTGAACGAGATCGAGCTGCCCTTGAGGATTTTCCGCAAGTTCAGAAAAAGTTTTTGACCGCGCAAAGACGACAGTGCCGTCTCCCTCGCGAATCAGGTACGCCTGAATTTCCGAATTTGTCGGAGGGCGGGACGGTAGCTGGATCCAGACGACGGCCCGCCCCGCTTTGGCAGCCGATTTGATTTGCCTGGCCAAGCCTGCCGACGCCGGCTCCTGGGGCGTCAACGGGCCAACGATCGCGAGTTTGCCGCTGAAATTCTCCCAGCCGGTTTGTTCCAGGTCTTCAAAGTCCACCATCCACTGTTTGAGCAGTGGTTTGAGTTGATCCCGCGGGTCGAACACGCCCAGCGCTGTTTCCCCGGCGAGGGCTTTCAACTCTTTCAGCAGGTCGGGCGGATGAACCGTGACCTCGGTTGGACCAAGCGCTTTGCCTTGTTCATCCAGCCACTGAACGAGAAAGCGCGTTCCGACTTTCACGCCGGGGAAAGACAACGAGGCCGATTCTACGATCGTCTGGCCGGCGAGCACTTGCAGTTTCTTCCACGGTTGCGCCTGGCCCAACGGCATCGCCGTGGTCGAACTGGCCTGAAACAATCGCGTGCGAATTTGGACTTCGATGGTCTTGTCGGTCGGATTGCTGAAGGTCACCCGAATTTTCCGCGCCTCACCCGCGAAGACCACTTGCGGCGCTTCCTCGGGAACCCATTCCAACTGCGCCCCAAACGTTATCGGGCACGCGGCCAGAAAGATGGCCCACCCGATTTTCACATCGCCACCTCCAAGGCCTTGGCCCTGATTTTCAGCCGCGCCACTGGACGTGCCGGGTCCGCACTCGACCAGACCGTCTTCTTGCCGACCAACAGCACATTGTCCCTGGCGTCGGCCAGCACCTCGAAGCTCTGGTCAGCGAGTCGAATTTCCTGGCCACTGAACGTGACGATGGTTTGGCATCTCTTGCCCTGGCAGAGTCTCACCCACAACGGTGTCGAATATGGCACGTCTGGCTGGTCCGACAACACGAGCCGCACGCCGGAGTCATCGGAAATGATGGCGCGGACCCGATGTGGAAACAGCGCGGCCACTTCGTGAATCAACCTTGCGCTTTCCGCCAACGACCTGACTTCGGAGACCTGACGATGTCCCTGCCAGACACCCATCCCAAAACCGATCACCAGGCAGGCCGTGGCAAACCCGGTCGCCCAAATCAACAGCGGCGGTTTCCGAGGCCGTTTAGGCGCCGCCAGAACGGACCCTTGCCGCAAACGTCGAACGACGGCGTCCGGGAATTGTTCCCAGTATTGCGGCGGCCGTTCCGGCACGCGCGCCGACTTCAGAAACTGGTTCAGGTCAGTCATGGCGCATTTTGGTTTTCAGCAGTCGTTTGAGTTTCGCGCGCCCGGCGAAGAGCCGCCAGGAAACCGTCGTTTCCGCGCAGCCGAGCGTTCGCGCCGCTTCGGCGTGGTTCATCCCTTCATAGACGGTCAGCACTATGGCAGCCCGTTGTTTTGGGGGCAGCTTCAACAAGGCCTCCTGCACGCGCCGGGTGTTTTCTTCGTCTTCCGGCGACATGGCCGCGCATTGGCCGCCGAAAATCCGTTCATGGTCTGCCCAGTCCTGGTGCGATTCATTGCGGCGCATCCGGCTTTTCTTCCAGTTCAAACAGGTGTTCACTGCGATCTGGTAGAGCCAGGAGGAGAACTTCGACTCGCCGCGAAAGCTGTCCAGGCGCCGGAATGCCAGAAGGAACGTTTCCTGCGCCAGGTCTTCAGCGTCGGCCAGCGAACCGGTCATGCGAAATGTCAGCGAATGCACCATATGTTGATAACGGGCCACCAGGGCTGCAAAGGCCTCAGGGTTGCCGTCCCGGCTCTGGCGTATCCAGTCCTGTTCATCTTCCAACTGGCCCATGCAGCAGTTTTAACCGATGCGACAACCGGCGGGGAATAATCCTTTGAAAATTTTTGCGCCATGTCTTGCTTTCTGCCAAACGGGTTTAAAATCCGTTGCGTTGCGCGAGGAACGGACCGCCGGAATGCCGCGCCACAATGCGATCATGCCTAACGCCGGTTCACATTCCGCCGCTGCTGAAATCCCCGCCGCGCTGATCGCGGCGATGCGCCGGGCGCGGCACATCGTCGCGCTGACCGGGTCCGGCATCTCTGCCGAGAGCGGTGTGCCGACGTTCCGCGACGCGCAAACAGGCCTTTGGTCGAAATTCAGGCCCGAGGACCTGGCCACGCCCGAAGCGTTCCAACGCAACTCGAAACTCGTCTGGGAATGGTATGCCTGGCGCCGCGAACGGGTCGCGACCGTGCAGCCGAACGCCGGCCACCGCGCGCTGGTGGAACTGGAAAAACGCGCGCCGAAATTCACGCTCATCACCCAAAATGTCGATGGCCTCCATCAACGCGCCGGCAGCCGCAACGTCATCGAACTCCACGGCAACATCAGTCGCGTGAAATGTTTCGAGGAGGACGTCATTGTTGAAACATGGAATGAAACCGGCGAGGTGCCGCCACGTTGCCCCCGTTGCGGCGGCCGGCTGCGGCCCGACGTTGTCTGGTTCGGCGAAACGCTGCCGCCGGATGCCCTGGGCCGCGCCGTCGATGCCAGTCGTTCGTGCGACCTGTTTCTCTCGGTCGGCACTTCCACACTGGTGCATCCCGCCGCCGCGCTGCCGTTCGAGGCGTTGCAACACGGCGCGACGGTGATTGAAATCAATCCCGATTCAACGCCGCTGAGTGGGCGGGCGCATTATGTCTTGCGCGGCTCCGCCGGGGACGTTCTTCCCAGGCTGTTGCAAATGTTCTTGCAGGCATCACCATTACCCCCTTGGATGGCCGCGTCGTGATGCGGCGGGTGTTGTTCTCGTGCGTTTGGTATGGAGTTTGACACGATTTTGTTCTGGTTCGTCTGCGTGTCATGCGTGTCCGCGTTGCTGCGAGCGCTGATCAACCGCAGTGTCCTCGACGCCGGTTGGGTGGTTGTTTGTCTGTTGATCCTGGCGATGACCGTCGCCGGGGGCTGGTGGAATTTCAGACCGGCCATTTACGCCGGCGGCGTTTTCTGGGCCGTGCTCGTGCTCGTCCCCGCGCTGCTTGCCCGGCTGCACCTTCGGTTGTTTCTCCAACAACGATATCGCGCGGCGCGCAAGCTGGCGCAGATCGTGAGGCGACTTCATCCCGCGGGCGGCTGGAGGGAGCAGCCGGAAATCCTGCGCGCTCTTGAGCTGGCTCAAGCCGGTGACCTTGAAAGCGGCGTGGAAATCTTACGACGTCATCAAAGCGCGCAAGGATTGGGGGCCGCTGCGGCGATTGCGAATCTGTACCGGCTGACGAACCAATGGGAGGAATTCATCGCCTGGCAGGAAAAGCAGGCGGCCGACTTGAGCAGCCATCCGCAGTTCATTCCGGTGTCGCTCCGCGCCTGCGGTGAAGTCGGCGACCTGCCGCGGTTGGTGACCTTGTTTGACCGGCACGAAAAGCAAATCGCCCGGCTGGAACCGGCGGTGCAACGCCAGCTTTGCCGTTTGATGTTGTTCGCTTTTTGCGGCCGGCGCGAGTTGGCTGAATCCCTTCTCGCCGGCCCGCTGGCGATATTGCCGGCCCCCGCCAAGGAATTCTGGCTCGGCACCGCGGACTTCGCGGCCGGGCGCCAGACCGATGCGCGCCGGGCATTGTCAGGTCTGTTGCCGGAAGCCGACCCGGTCACGCAACGCGCCATTGAAAGACGCCTCTCCCATCCGCCGGCGGTGGCCGAACACGTCCTGACTCCGGAAACGAAGGAAATCATCCAACGGGCCGCGCAGGAACAACATCACGAAGATCGCTTCGGCGCCGGGCCGTCGCTCTTCTCGAGATTCGCCCGCGCCTGTCAGATTTTCATTGCGTTGAACATTCTGGTTTACCTGGAAGAGCTCAACCTGGGCGGGAGCACCCGCTTGACCGTTTTGTTCCGACTGGGAGCGCTGGTACCGCAAGCGGTCCATGAGGGCGAATGGTGGCGCCTGGTGGCCGCCAATTTTTTGCACTACGGGGTGTTGCACCTGACCATGAACATGCTCGGGCTCTGGATTCTCGGGCCATTCGTCGAGTTCGCCTTAGGCTTCCGGCGGTTTTGCCTGATCTATTTACTGTCGGGCGTGGGTTCGATGGGGACCACGCTGATCTGGATGACGGCCGCCGGCGGAGACCAGATCCTCGTCGGCGCTTCCGCCTGCGTGATGGGGCTGGTCGGCGGCACGGGCGCCATCCTGCTGCGCGGCTGGCGGCAGCAGAAGGCCCGCATCGCTTCCCGCCGGCTTGTTTCCGTGCTGTTCATTGTCGCGCTGCAGACGTTATTTGATTGGGTGGTCCCGCAGGTCAGCATGGCGGCGCATCTGTCCGGCCTGGCCATTGGCTTTTTGACAACACTGTTTCTCCAACACGCTCCCGCGAATGCCCAACAGCCTTCTTCGAGCGGGAAATAGCCGGCCATTGGACCGCCTTGCGACCGACGGATTCACCGTCGTGCCGGAGGCGGTTTCCATTGACGAAGTGGAACGGCTGCTCGGCGCGCGCGAAGGCAACGTGCGGCGGCGGGTTTTTCCTGGATCGGAGAGGCTCCGAACTCCGGACACGCGGACAGAACCTGACGACGCGCCGCCGCAGTGTGCGGAAAAAACACGCATATGCGTAATTTTTCCGCAGAGGCTCTGGCTCTGAAGGTGCACGGGCGCTCCGGTTCAAACGAAGAAAAATATTTTCTTTGCTGCCGTTCGTGCTATTGCTCTCGCCAGAATTTTTCTCATGCGAACATATCAGAATTTCGTCGGTGGCGAATGGGGGGCGGCAAGGTCCGGCAAAACTTATCGCAATGTCAATCCGGCGGACACGCGCGAGGTCGTGGCGGAATATCCGTCAGGCGGCAACGATGACGCGGCGGCGGCGATTGAGGCGGCAAAGAAGGCTTACGCAGGTTGGGCGGCCATGACCCCGGTTGCGCGAGGTCGAATTCTCAGCAAAGCCTCCCAGATCCTCGAAGCCCGCAAAGCCGAGCTGGCCGAGTTGCTCACGCGCGAAGAGGGCAAAACGCTCGCGGAGAGCAACGGTGAAGTGCAGCGAGCCATTGATATCTTCCGGTTCTTCGGAGGACTGAGCTACACGATCGGGGGCCAGACGATTCCGCACGAGCAGCCGAACAATCTGCTCTATACGATTCGCCAGCCGCTCGGCGTGGTCGGCCTGATCACACCGTGGAACTTCCCGATCGCCATCCCGGCCTGGAAGATGGCGCCGGCGCTGGTGTCGGGCAACGCGCTCGTCCTGAAGCCGGCGACGCAGGCGCCGGCGATGGCGCTGGAGCTGGCGAAGGCGCTCGCCGAAGCCGGATTGCCAAAAGGCGTCCTGAATGTCGTTATCGGGGAAGGCCGCGCGGTGGGCGGCGAGTTGGCGAGTCATCCGGCGGTCGCGGCGGTATCATTCACCGGTTCGTATCCGGTCGGCCAGCAGATTTACCGGCAACTGGCTCCACGCATGGCGCGGGCGCAGATGGAAATGGGCGGGAAAAATCCGACCATTGTCCTGGCCGACGCGGATCTGGATTTGGCGGCGAAACTGGTGGCGATCGCCGGCTTCGGTTTAACCGGCCAGGCGTGCACCGCCACCAGCCGGGTCATCGTGGAAAAGAGCGTCGTCGAGGCGTTCGCGGAGAAACTGGTCGAGCGGGCCGGCGCGGTCAAAGTGGGGAATGGATTGCAGGAAGGCGTGACGATGGGGCCGGCGGTGAGCAAACAGCAGTTGGCGGGGAACCTCGACTATGTGGACATCGCGACCGGCGAGGGGGCGCGGGTGCTTTGCGGCGGCCGGCGCCTGACGGACGGCGACTTCGCCCACGGGCATTTCATGGAACCGGCCGTTCTCGGCAACGTGACGCCGAAGATGCGGATCGCGTGCGAGGAGGTGTTCGGACCGGTCGTGGGCATCATTGCTGCGGCCGATTTCGACGAGGCGATCCGCGTGGCCAACGGCGTCGATGTCGGCTTGTCCGCCTCCCTGGTCACGCGGGACCTGCGGAAGGCGATGCTTTATGCCGAGCGGATCGAAGCGGGCGTGGTCAAGGTGAACCAGATTTCGACCGGCCTCGCCCTCCAGGTGCCATTCGGCGGCGTGAAGAAATCGAGCACCGATTCGTTCAAGGAACAAGGGGCCGGCGCCATCGAGTTTTACACGAAACTGAAGACGGTGTATCTGGATTATTCGGTCTAGTTTATTGGTGGTGGTCCGTGAGTTGTGGTTCGTTGCGTTGCCCCGTCCGCTCGGACCCATCCACCGCCGACAACATGCAACCAACGAGTCTCAAACCATGAAACTATGTCGCTTTGCAAACGCGGAAGGCCATGTCCGTGTCGGCCTGATGCTGGATGGCGTGACGGTGGTGGACCTGACGGCGACCGGTGTGGATCGATTGGAGACCGTGTTGGAACAGCATGACCCGGGTCGATTCCTGGAGAAGCTGTCGGTCAACACGATCACTTCCCACCTGCTCGCCAAGGTGAAATTGCTGGCGCCCATGGAGCGGCAGGAGGTCTGGGCGGCGGGCGTCACTTATCTGCGGAGCAAAAAGGCGCGCATGGAGGAATCGGACTTCAGCGCGACTGCTTACGACAAGGTTTACGAGGCCGCGCGGCCCGAGATTTTTTTCAAATCGCTGCCGGAAAAGGTCGTGCCGCCGGGGGACCCGGTGGGCATTCGCAAAGACGCGCGCTGGAACGTGCCGGAGCCGGAACTGGCGCTGGTCATCAATTCGCGGGGCAGGGTGGTCGGGTACACCATCGGCAACGACATGAGCGCGCGGGACATCGAGGGAGAGAACCTGCTCTACCTGCCGCAGGCCAAAGTTTACCACCGTTCCTGTGCGGTCGGGCCGTGGATCGTAGTCGGGGCACGCGAAGACGATGTGCGGCAATGGAAAATTGAATTACAGATCCTGCGGGGCCGCCAGGCGGTGTTCGAGGGGGAAACCGCGGCGAGCCAGATCAAGCGGTCGTTTGATGAGTTGGCCGGCTACCTGGTCCGCAGCCAGGTCTTTCCTCACGGCGCGGTGCTGTTGACCGGCACCGGGATTGTGCCGCCGGACGATTTCACCCTGCAAGCCAACGACGTCGTCCGGATCAGCATCTCCGGCATCGGCACGCTGGAGAACCCGGTGGTGGAGGTTTAAAGCTCCCAATTCCAAGCCCAAAGCTCCAGAGAAGCCCCATTCCCAAGCCACAAAGGCCGGGCGGCGGTCATCGGCCCTGTGGCCGGGCCGGGAGTTTGGCACATGAAACTTTTTTGACATTTGGCGCTTGAGATTTGACGGTTGCGGAAATGGATTTCCTTTTGACAGCCGTTTTTTCGGTTGTCAAGGTGTCGGCTCGGTTTAATCAGAAGTGGAGCGTTTTGAATCGGTTCAAGGCACCCGCCGGAACTTGGAAGAATTATGGCAGACCTGGTTGGAAATCTATTGGTGGCGCAATCGGGCGGACCGACAGCGGTCATCAACGCGAGTGTGGCCGGTGTCATCCAGGAAGCGGGGCGACATCCGGACCAGATCGAGGAAATCTACGGCGGGTTGAACGGGATATTGGGCATTCTCAACGAAGACCTGATCGATCTGCAGGAGGAGAAGCGCCAGGCCATCGAAGGGTTGAAGCATACCCCCGCTGCGGCACTGGGCACCTGCCGCTACAAAATCGATTTCAAAAAGAAACCGGAACAGGCCGCGCGCGAAATGGACCGGCTCTTCCAGGTCTTTCAGGCGCACAACATCCGTTATTTCTTTTACGCGGGCGGAAATGATTCACAGGATACGGCCCATAAGATTCACGAACAAGCCATCCAACGTGGCCACGAGATGCGGATCATCGGCGTGCCCAAGACCATCGACAACGACCTGCCGCACACCGACCATTGCCCGGGCTACGGATCGGTGATCAAATACAGCGCGACGACCGTGATGGAGATTGCGGCGGACGTGGGCAGCATGGCGACCGACGACGGTTCGTGTTGCATCATCGAGGTCATGGGCCGCGGAGCGGGCTGGATTGCCGCCGGCACCGTGCTCGCCAGGCGCCGTCCCGGCGAGGCCCCGCATATCATCCTCGTGCCGGAAGTCCCGTTCGAGCAGGACCGGTTTCTCGCCAAGGTTGGAGAAACCGTCGCTGCGCTCAGATACTGCATCGTGGTGGTGGGCGAAGGTTTGAAAAACGCCGCGGGGGAGGAAATCGCCGCCGATAAAACGAGGCTCGACGCGTTCGGACATCCGGTGTTGTCGGGCGCGGCCGAGCGGTTGGCGGACATCGTGGCGGAAAATCTCCGGTTCAAAACGCGCTCGGTGAAGCTCGGTTACGCCCAGCGCGCGGCTGCCCATTGCGCCAGTCAAACGGACGTGGAGGAGGCCGCTGCCTGCGGCGAAGCCGCCGTGCGCGCGGCGGTGTCAGGCAAGAGCGGGTTCATGGTCAAGCTGGTCCGCCTGCAGAACAAACCGTACAAATGGACGACCGATTTGCAGGCATTGGCTGACATTGCCAATGTCGAGCACTTCATCCCGCGCGACTGGATGAGCGAAGACGGTTTTCTGCCTAACGACAAGTTCATCGAATACGCGCGTCCCCTCATCGAGGGCGACCTGCGCCTGCCCGACGAAGGCGGCCTGCCGAAGTTCGTTGTGCTGGAAAAGGTCCCGGTCGAAAAGAAACTGCCGCCGCGCGTCCGCAGCGGCGACACGGATTTGGTCCGCCAGTCGTAGCGGCAGCCATCCTGGCTGCCGTGGAGGGCGGCATCTTGCCGCCCGGACCCAACGCGCGATATCGGTGGCGTGTTCCCGCGCTTCCAGCCTGATCCGCCGGGCAGGACCCGTCCGCCGTAGCACTGCCCTCTCCTCGGTTGATGGCGCCGGAGACAGGCGACCGGGCGACGCAGCGCAGCCGTGACCGGGCTATTTCACGGCGGCACGCACCAGCAGCACAGGCACAGTGGCCTTATGGCGAACTTCGTGGATGGTGCTTCCGAAGATCAGGTCGCCAATGAGCCGATGGCCGTGCGTGGTCATGGCAATGAGGTCGCATTGCTCGCGTTCGGCTGTCCGGATGATCTCCCGGGGCGGGTCGCCGAGCGCAAGGTGGGCGGAGACCTCGATGCCTTGAGCGCGCAGTTTCGCCGCCGTTTCCTCAAGGTAACCGCGGTCGTCCTTCATTTCCTGCGATTCGGCCAGCTTGAGCTGTTCGAAATTGCGGGCCACCCAGCCGTCGGCCACGTGCACCAGCAACAATTGGGAGCGCATACGTTTGGCCAGTTCGGTGACGTGCGGCAGGAGGCTTTCATCCGCGCGGCTGTTTTCGAGTGCAACCAGGATCTTTCGGTACATGATGATTAGCCCAACGCGAGGGCTTAATGCAGCCACTCCAGTAGCTGGTCCCACAGGTATTTTACGTTCAACAAAACAATAATCCCGGTGGTGAGCCACGCCAGAACTTTTATCCACGGCCGATTGGCAAACTCACCCATCTTGGTGCGGTCGCCGGTGAAAATCACCAGGGGGATGACTGCGAACGAAAGTTGCAGGCTTAGTATAACCTGGCTGAAAATCAAAAGTTTCGCCGTCCCGCTCTCGCCATAAAGAGCGGTGCAAATCACCGCTGGCACGATGGCGATCAACCGTGTCATGAGCCGCCGCAGCCAGGGCCGGAGCCGGATGTTGAGGAAACCTTCCATGACAATCTGTCCGGCCAGCGTGCCCGTGAGCGTCGAGTTTTGTCCGGAGGCCAGCAACGCCAGGGCGAACACAGCGCTCGCCACGGGCACCCCCAACATGGGGCTGAGCAGTTTGTAGGCGTGCTGAATTTCTTCGACGTCGTTCTGACCGCGCGTGTGAAAACTGGCCGCCGAGACTATTAGAATGGCGGCGTTGATGAACAACGCAAACATCAGGGCGGCGGTGGAATCAATGGTGGCAAACTTGATGGCCTCGGCCTTCCCTTCGCTGTTTTGCTCGTATTTGCGCGTCTGCACGATGGAGGAGTGGAGATAGAGATTGTGCGGCATTACCGTCGCGCCAAGGATGCCGATGGCGACGTAGAGCATCCCGGTGTTCTGGATGATTTCCAACTTCGGCGCGAACCCGCCCAAAACCTGGATGAAATTGGGTTTGGAAAAGATGATTTCCAGCAGGAAACAGCCGCCAATGGTCAGGATTAGCGTCACCACGAGCGCCTCGATGTAACGAAAGCCCTTGTTTTGAAGATACATCACAACCAATACGTCCAGCGCGGTGATGCAAACACCCCAGATCAGGGGCAGCTTGAACAGCAAATTCAGCGCGATCGCCGAACCGATGACTTCGGCGAGGTCGCAGGCGCAGATGGCGACCTCACACAGAACCCACAAGCCGATGGCGACCGGCCGGGAGTAATGATCGCGGCAGGCCTGGGCCAGGTCCCGGCCGGTGACGATGCCCAGCTTCGCGCAAAGCGATTGCAGCAGAATCGCCATCAAATTCGACAGGAGGATGACGCTGAGCAGCGTGTAACCGAAGGCCGAACCGCCCGCGAGATCGGTTGCCCAATTGCCCGGATCCATGTAACCGACGGCCACCAGGTAACCTGGCCCGGAGAACGCCAGCATCTTGCGCCAGAACCCCAGTTGTTTTGGAACCGGGATCGTGCGGTGAACTTCCGACAGACTGGGCGTGCCGCCCGGCAGCCGCCACGCCTTATCGGCGGCGTTTTGGTTGGTCGGGTCCGGGTTCATAACGATCGGTCAAAACCTCCAGGAAATCCCAATGAACGGGTTGAGGTCGTCCGCGGCACGGGTGATTCCCAGATTGATGCCGGCGTCAAGTTGAATATCCCTGGTCAGACCATAGGTCACTCCCAAATCGACGGTGCCAATCCAGGCCGAATCGGATTCGGCGCTGACGGCGCTGAAGAATTCCGCGTAACCGGACAGGTCGCCGATCATGTCGTGGGAGAAGGTAATGGAATTCAGGAATTCCGGATCATGCCCGCTTCCGTTGGCGTCACGAATGAAGTCGAGTTGCGTCATCATACCCACGCTCCAGCCGGCCGGCAGGGCGGCGGCCAACGGGAAGACCGCGCCTCCTTCAACGGAGTCATTGCCGAGATTGTCCTGGTTGGTTGGCAATTTCACGTACGGCATCACGGCGAATGCGGTCGTCCCCCCGTCGTTGCCCCAGGCGTTCCACTTCGTGCGGATAATCACGTCACCAAAACCGCGATCGGTCCGGACGGCGCCGGTGGAAATATTGTGCCTGCGCACGGACACGTAGGTCTCGAGCACCAGTTGCAGATCAACATCATTGCACAGACCGACCTTAAGGTTCATGGGCGCGATGCTCACCGTTTCAACGCGCGTGTCCGCGCGGGTTGGATTGTAACGGTCATAGGTGTAGCTGAGGATGTCCGCCTCGACCTGGAAATGCCCGGCGTCCACGGTGTACGGGCTTTCGGTCCGGTCCGGCCGATCGGTGTTCATATCGCGCATCAGTTCGCGCGGCGTCGGACTGAACAGGGTGAACCGGCTCTTGTCCGCGCCGGTTGGCTCGATGGCTTCGGCGGCAGAGGCGTCGGCAGTCGGAATGGCCATCAACAGCGCGCCGCCATAGAACAGGGCGGGACCCGGCCAACGATTTCGGTTTATCGCGCCAATGAACATTCGTGTCCTCGGCAGTCAAATAAAGGAACCGATGTATAGCGTCAACTATAAAAGTTAGATATCTCTAATTCCATGGGATCAGCCTGGAAATTTCCTGGCCTTCGGATGGGGCCTCGCCGGGTTGAGCTCATTTGTGGTCTTCAGCGCGAGGAATTGGCAAACCCAAAGGCTGCGAATTGTCCTGTGGACGCCCGGTCTGAGAACCGCTTAGGCTGCGGGCATGCGACCGATGGACATTCAGCAGATCGGCGGGGAACTGGCCATCAAGTGGGATGACGGCAGCGAAAACTTTGTGCGCCTGGAAACGCTGCGGCGTTGTTGCCCTTGCGCGGGCTGCAAGGGGGAGGCGGACATCATGGGCAACGTTCACAAAAATCCGGACCGGCCGCTGTCACCGCAGGCAATTCAGCTCCGGCGCATCGCGAACGTCGGCGGCTACGCGATTCAGCCGATCTGGGGTGACGGCCATGCAACGGGCCTCTATTCGTTCGAGTATTTGAAGAAGGTGGCGGAAGGGGAGGGGGGAGCCGCGGGGTGATCGAGCGGCGGAGTGATGGAGTAATGGAGTAATGGAGTGATGGAGTGATGGAGTGACGAAGAAGCGGGCTGCGAATGAGGGGCTGTTTCCCCATCGCTCCACTTCTCCAGGACTCCAACACTCCTGCGGGCCGTCACGCCTTCCCGCCGAAGCTGACGTAGTCGTCGAGGTCGAGCAGGTCGAACCAGGTTGCGATGTCTTCGCGAAACTGCGCTGCTTTGGAGTGCAGTTCATTGAAGAAGGCGCGCGATTCAGGATCCGTGGGAACGCGCTGTGCGGCCAGCGTTGACCAGGCAGCGATTGCCGCTTCCGTCGGTTTATTCCGTGAGTTTGCGTTGATCCATTCCAGGATTTCCCAGTCGCCTTTGCCGGCGGCGAGCTGTTGCTTGAGCGATTCGGGATCAATGCCGGCGAATTCGAGGAATCGCTGGTCCATGGGACAGGCGTAATGATATTCGCCGTTCTTGCCGGCGATGGTGGCGCGGCCCTTGTCGAGCATGCGCGGCAGGATCACATAGCCGCCCAGTCGCACGCGCGGACTGCGCGGCGGTTGTTTTGTCAGATCAGGAGTGTTGGCCATACGTTTTGCACAGTTGAATTTTCGTTTTCAAGGCGGGCCGATCCACCATGAACCGGCCCGGTCCGTGGGGTAAGGTGCCGCAGGTTGTCGGGCTGTCAACCGGGAGCGGGAAAATCAGCGAGGACCTACAGCAGCCGCGGTTGGAGCTCTTCCTTGACGAGCGCTTCGCCCAGGCTTACGACGCGGGCGCGGCGCCGTTCGATGATGTGTTTGTCCACCACCGGGTCGTAAGGGACGGGATAATTGCCGTCGTAACACGCCATGCAGAACGCATTGGCGGGAAGACCGGTTGCTTTCACCATGCCTTCCTGCGAGAGATACGCGAGCGAATCGGCGTTGAGGTATTTTCGGATTTCAACGAGCGAATAATTCGCCGCCATCAGCTTGCTGCGGTCGGGAAAATCGATTCCGTAAACACAGGGATTCCGGTGGGGCGGGCAACTGACCAGCACATGCACTTCCTTCGCGCCGGCTTCCTTGAGATTGTTCACGCGCGCCTTGCAGGTCGTGCCGCGCACGATCGAGTCGTCCACGATGATCACGCGTTTGTCTTTCACCAGTTCGCTGATCAGATTGAGTTTCACCCGCACGTTAAAGTCGCGAATGAGCTGTGTCGGCTGAAGAAAACTGCGGCCCACATAGTGATTGCGCACAAAGGCCATCTCGAACGGAATTTTCGACTCTTCCGAGTAGCCCAGCGCGGCGCAATTGCCGCTGTCGGGCACGGGCACGACGATGTCGGCGTCGATCGGATGCTCGCGCGCGAGTTGCCGGCCCATTTCCTTGCGCACCTCGTACACGTTGCGTCCAGCGATCGTGCTGTCGGGCCGCGCGAAATAAACGTATTCAAAAATGCAGAAGGCGCGCCGGGTCTGTTCCGGGAAAGCCTGGATGCTGCGCAAGCCGTCCTGGTTGATGATGACGATTTCACCCGGTTCAACATCGCGAACGTAGCTGGCGTGGATCAGGTCGAGGGCGCAGGTTTCGCTGGCGAGCACCCAGCCGTTGTCCACGCGTCCGATCGACAATGGCCGGAACCCGTGCGGGTCGCGCACGCCGATCAATTCCTGTTCCGTCATGATGACGAGCGAGTAGGCGCCCTCGATGCGGCGGACGGTCTGGACGAGGTTGTTTTCCTTGCCGCCCACCGTCGGCTGCGCCAGCAACATCAGGATGATTTCACTGTCAACCGTGGTCTGGAACGGCAGACCCTTTGATTCGAGGGCATCGCGCAGTTCGGCCGCGTTGGTTAGATTGCCGTTGTGGGCGATGGCAATCTGGCCCTTTGACGAGTTAACCGTCATCGGCTGGGCATTGCTTAACTGCGACGAACCTGTCGTCGAATAACGGGTGTGGCCGATAGCCATGTCGCCGACCAGGCCGTGCAGGATGTTGCCGCTGAAAACCTGGAACACCAGTCCCATGCCGACGTGTTTGCGAAACTGGTGGCCGTCGCAGGCCACAATGCCGGCGCTCTCCTGGCCGCGGTGTTGAAGCGCGTAGAGGCCGTAGTAAGTCAGCTCGGCGGCGTTCGGGTGGCCGTAAATGCCGAACAGCCCGCAGTAATGTTTGGGGTAAGGCTGCATGCGTAATTTCATCGCGCGCGCATCCTTATCCAATCAAGTGCAGACTCCTAAGACAAGTCTTCTCATCGGATTGGCTCATCATCCCGGGAGTCTGTGGTTTTGTGAATTAGATTTTTCGTTAGATTTGCCGCGCACGCTCACCAACTTGCTCGGTTCCAGCTCCATTGGCAAGCAGACTGGGTGGCGGGTAGTGGGTACCCGCTACCGGGTGGCGCTCGTGATACCGGCGTGATCTGCGGAAAAATTCCGTATATGCGGAATTTTTCCGCAGAGGTTCATACCAATCTTTTTTCCATTCGGGCGGATTTTTGCGCTGCGGGTCAGGATTCTCGAGCCCGGGTCTGGGCCGGACCTTGGCCGCGTCACTCCGCGGCGACGGATGCACCAAACCAAAGCAATCAAAACCAACTACGGCCCCTCGACGGCCTGGTAATAGCGAGACGAATGATTCGTGGCGGTCAGATCGCTAAAATCGAAGGTCCCAACCGTGGGCGTATTCGTGAAAATCGGCTCCCATTCAGCGAGATTCGTTGAAGCGTAAATGATCAGCGATCCCGTGCCGGCCAGGCCGCTCAACCGCAAATGAACGACCCCATTAGTCACCTCCAAAGCGCCTGCCGCGGTCTCGAATCGCAGCGGTTCGCGAACGACCGTCACCGTTGTAATCGGACCGGGAAGCGAAGCAGAATCGTTGCTGATGATGCAGCGGTACTCGCCCGAAGCACTGAAAGAGACGTTGGGCAGCGTCAAGGTCGCATTCGTCGCGTCCGGAATGTCCGCGCCTTTGAACTGCCACTGATAGCGAAGCGGCGGCGCGCCGACTGCCAGTGCGGCCAGTTGCAACGTGCCGCCCGCGACGACTGTTCTTATCGGAATGAATGACGTGACGATAGGCTTCCCATCGCCGACGATGGCGAGGTTGTGAACAAAGCCCGAAGCGATGCCGACTACATTATTCAGATTCGGGGGAATGATTGTCTGGCCATATTGATTGTTTCCCCAGGTTACCGGCCTCCCGTCGGACTTGAGAGCCATGCATCCAGCGAAACCGGCTGAGATCGCAACAACGTTTGAGAGTCCCGGTGGTGGTTGGATTTGACTGGACCCGCCGGATCCCCAGGCAACCACCGTTCCGTCCGCTTTCAGCGCCAGCGAATGAGCGTTGCCACCGGCGATCGCGACGACGTCGGTTAAGTCGGCGGGAACATTTGTTTGCCCGTTGAAATTCCATCCCCAAGCCGTGACCCTGCCGTCGCTCTTCAACGCCAGGGAATGATAACCCCCGGCCGCGATCGTAACAACGTTGGACAGATCCGCGATTTGATCCGGTCTTGCGTAATTCGTGTTGCCCCACACCATGACGTGTCCGTCCGCCTTCAACGCCAAAGAATGAAGCTGTCCGGCAGCGACAGCGACCGTTTCGGTCAGCCCGGCTGGCACGTTGGCTTGTCCGGACAAGTTGTCGCCCCAGGCCGCCACCGAGCCGTCGGCCAAAAGGGCAAGGTTGTGGTAAGCCCCGGCGCTGATTGCGGCGCAAGGTCTCAGGCCAGGCGGCACCTCGAGTTGATACAATCCACCCCACTCGATCAACGAACCGTCGGCCATGAGTGCCACACTGTGGCCGCTGCCGGCCGAGATTTGGACGGGATTAGAGACACCAGGAGGAACCCACGTCTGTTCGCTGGCGTTGCCTCCCCAGGCGATGATCGGGCCGAGTGTGACCTTCGCCACTTCGCTGGTCACGCTGCCGTACCGGTTGGTAACGATCACGCGGTAATCAGCGACGTCCGCCGCGGACGCGTTGCTGATTACCAGGGACAGGTTGGTCGCGTCGGAAATATCTGTGCTGTCCCGCTGCCAATGATATGAAAGCGGTCGGGTGCCGCCGACCGTGCAGGCCAATTCCAGGCTGGTTCCGGGAAGAATCGTGCGGCCGCGAGGCGGCAGCGAAATGAGCGGGGCGCTGTCGCCCACGAGCGCCAAGGTGAAATCGCCGCCGGCGGAGATTTGCATGACATTGGTCAAACCGCTCGGCACGATCGATTCACCGGCCAGGTTTTGTCCCCAGGCAACCATGGTCCCGTCGCTGCGAAGTGCAAGGCTGCGGTGAAGATTGGCGGCCACCGCCACCGCATTGGTTAGATCAGCCGGCACGTCGGTCTGGCCGTAGGCATTGTTTCCCCAGGCGACAACTGTGCCGTCGTCTTTCAAAGCTAATGTATGAGCGTATCCGAGGGCAATGGCGACGACGTTTGACAACCCGGCGGGGACGTTGGTCTGGCCGAAAAAGTTTGAACCCCACGCGACGACTGTCCCGTCATTCTTCAAAGCGGCGGCGTGTATGTCACCGGCGGCAATGGCGGTGACGCCCGAAAGTCCCGAAGGCGGCACCCACAGAGGCCCTGCCGGCAGGGGAAATCCTCCCCAACCCGTCACCGTCCCATTCGATAAGAGGGCCAAGGTGTATTCGTAGCCGGCGGCAATGGCCTTGACGCCGGTTGGAGGAAAGGATGGATGACTGACGTAGAAGGATATCCCGCCCCAGGCAACGACGGTACCATCGCCGCGGAGCGCCACGCTATGTTCTGCTCCGGCCGCGACCGCAACGACATTTGTCGCATAGGATGGAACGTTGGTCTGTCCCCACGGATTGCCGCCCCAGGCGACCACGTTTCCGTTTTCAAGCAGCGCAAGCACATGATCCGCGCCGGCGCTGACCGCTTTCACATCGGAAAGGCCACCAGGAACGTTGGCCTGTCCGCTGCCATTCATTCCCCACGCGGCGATGCTGAGTGGTTGGCGCACCGTCAAGGTCGCGGACTGACGCGGAGGCGAACCCAGGGAATTGCTGACGACCACCGAATAGACACCTGCGTTTGTTGGCATGACCTCAGAGAGGACCAGCATGGAGTTGGTGGCGCCATCGATCTCGACGCCATTGAAGCTCCACTGAAATTGGAGCGGCTCGGTCCCCGAAACGAGAGCCCTCAGCGTAATCGGGTCTCCCAAGGTCACCTCACGGTCAAAGAGAGGGGCCGCAAAAACCGGCGCGCCGTCGTTTTCCACGGAAAGCGAGTAATTCGCGCCGCCGCCTATCGCCACAGCATTGGCGGCCGCGGGTGGAACGGCCGATTGTCCGCTCCCATTTGCACCCCAGGCGACGACTCTGCCGTCGGCGGTTAGCGCGAGGCTGTGGAATGCCCCGCCCGCTATAGCCACTGCGTTGGTGAGAGTGGGCGGCACATTGGTTTGGCCGTTGCCGTTGTAACCCCAGGCGATCACGGTGCCATCAGTGCGCAGAGCCAGACTATGATGATCTCCCGCGGCGATGGCCACGGCGTTGACGAGGCCGGCTGGAACATTGCACTGATTTTCGTAATTTCGGCCCCAGGCAACCACAGTACCGTCTGCTCTCAAGGCAAGGGTGTGATTCGCGCCGGCGGCGATGGCAACGACGTTGTTTAGACCTACAGGCACACCCAGTTGACCGTAACTGTTGCTGCCCCACGCCAGCACGGTTCGATTGCTGCGCAGCACGACGCTGTGGTCGCCGCCCGCGGACACGGCGATCACGTTGGTTGACCCGGCCGAGACATTTGTCTGGCCGGAAGAATTGCTGCCCCAGGCGATCACGGTGCCGTCCGTGCGCAACGCGAGCGTGTGGTCCCACTTTGACGAGATGGCGACAACATTGCTCAGGGTGGCCGGCACATTGGTTTGTCCCGAAATATTGGAGCCCCAGGCGACCACGGTGCCGTCCGGCTTGAGTGCGACGCTGTGATGGTATCCGGCGGCGATGGAGGTTGCGTTGGTCGCGCTGAGCGGGAGAGGGAGCGGGCCTGAATTAGTCGCGCCCCAGAAGCGGATGGCACCGAGGATAAGCAGAGCAGGTGCGCTGGTTACGGAGCCCGAACTGTTCGAAACGACAACGCGATATTCGCCCACGTTGACGGGTTGCGCATTGGTCACAGTGAATGCGAGGCTGTTGGCGTTCGAAACGGGATTGTCATTGAACTGCCATTGGTATTGCAACGGCAGTGAGCTGGACGCCAGAACACTGAACGCGGCGTTCATACCGGCGGCCACATTCACACTTTGGGGCGGTCGGGTGATGGTTGGGGCTTGCGCCAACAATTCCGATGGGCAGACGACGCAAAGCCAGCAAATAACCAGCGCTGTGGCCAAGCGCGCAGGTCGGGGCGGAACGTTACGAATTTTCTTCATGTCAGAAATCAACTTTTGCTCCTTTAGCCGAATACTTATTCCTCGGCAATTCCGGAACGATATACAGGGCGCAACTGTCGGAATAAAGCGGGAGAAATACCAGTCATTTTTTGCCAACTATTTCGCGTTAATTGCGAGAGGCCATCTCATAAACACGGGGGCGCGGTTCGTCATACCGGCGTGATCTGCGGAAAAATTCCGTATATGCGAAATTTTTCCGCAGCGGTTCAGTTAGTTGCGAATAATTGGCTGGGTGCTACTTCATCGCTCGCGCGATGCTGTTCCACCAGAGGTCGTGCAGTTCTGGCAAGTCCCAGGCCAGTTCCCTCTCTGCCGTTTTGATTTGCAGTTGGGAACCGCCCACCGCGCCCAGCTTTGTCGCGGGAATTTCCAGAATTTTTGCCTGAGCCAGGATTTTGGCAGCGTGATGGGGCGGGCTGGAGATCACGACGCGGGACTGCGTCTCGCCAAACAGCAGGGCGTCGAGACGAACCACCGTCTTACCCTGCCCCTCGCCCCCAACGGGGGAGAGGGTGTCCGACGGACGAGCAAGGGGGATGCTCAAATCAATCTGCGCCCCGATCAGTCCTGGCGTGTCGCGTCCGAGCAACCGGGAGACGCAGCATTCGGCCAGCGCCACGGCCAGGCCGCCTTCGCTGCAATCGTGCGCGCTTTT
>DASPXS010000199.1:0-13040 GCA_035637175.1 Haliangiales bacterium
CTTTCCGCGCTGGCTCAAATGGATGAGGACAATCCGGCTCAGGCGCGGGCTGCGTTTCGAAACGGCGTCAAGCTGCTCGACGTGCCGGCGGACGAGTTGCATCTGCTGTCGCGCGAAGCCTGCAATCTGCCTCAAGTCGACGTCGCTCTCGACCGTCTCGCTCGCGCCGCCTGGCCGTTGAAAAGGCAGATTCTTCTCGCGAGCGCGCACACCGTCGCCACGGACCGGCGGGTGGCACCGCGGGAAGCCGAACTGCTTCGCGCGATTGCGGACGCGCTCGGTTTTCCGATTCCTCCCTTTGTCCAGGCGATTGAATATTGCAAAAAGGGCCGCCCCTGACCCAGGCCTCCACCCGGCTTCCCCTCCCCCCGCGGTGCACCCCAAACCGTCGCGCGATCAGCGCCGCCGCAACTTGTGCAACGCCGGCGCCGGCTTGATGGGTGGCGGCAAGGGGATCGCCGGCGGTGGACGCGAATCCGCCCACGCGGCGAGCGGCTTCCATTCGCCGCTGCCCTCGACCTGCGACGGAGTCTGCCAATCAATGCGCCCATCCGCGACCCATTCCAGGATTCTGCTCCCCTCAATCGGGCCATACACCTTCTTATCGGCGCCAATAACCCGGTACTTCCGCGTCCGGTCAAACTTCCGTTCCAATTCAGCAGCCGAAGGGTGAGAACTCTCCGCTTGCGACGGCTCGGATTTGGCCGAGGTGACGGTTTGTAGCTCCGACAACCATTTGTTGGGATCAATCGTTGTCTCGCCAATTTTGAATTCCGGAAATTTCATCTCGCCCAGCTTGAACTCGGGGAGCTTCGCCGCGAACAAATCGACTGCTCCGGCCGCGGTTTGCCTGACGGCTTCCGTCGCCGTCTGCTTGACGGCTTCAGCCAATGACAGCGTTGCCGCGCCCAGGGCTTGATACCCATTGACCAGCCACTCCAGCCTGCCCGTCTGAATGTCCATCATCAATCCGTGCACCGGGACCTGCGCGCCGATAAGCGGGCTTTGGCGAACAGTCTCCACCCCCCGGATGACGTTCTGCCGTTCGCTCGCAAACAGGCCGAAGTATTCGTTCAGATTTTCCGGCAGCTTCGCGCGGTCCACGCCCAGCGCCCGAAAGCCGTCCGTCAGCTTCATCACCGTCGCTTTGCCAACCAGGCAGTCCGTGTGACCGATGATGGCGATCTCCCGGCCGCCTTTGATGGCGCAGGCCAGCGCGAGCGAACGCATCGTGCTGCTGAGCGGACCGCTGAGGATGTTGCCCGCGTTGCGCAGCCAGATGAACTGTTCTTCCGGCACGCCGAGCATCTCGGGGATGAGCCGGTTCAGGCGTGGATCGATGCAGGTCAGAGCCACCAGCGGGAGCGCGCCGGCGAACTCAGAAAGATTCAATTCCGCCTTCGTTCCTTTGGCGACGGCGCGCTGGTTCGCTTCAATGATGGCTTCGAGGAGAGGCATGGGTTACTCAATAGTTTTCAGGATCGCCTGCGGCCAAATCCGGGTCCCGTTTGCTCATTTTCTTGCCGGACGTTTGAACCGTTCCCAGACGCTTTCAATTCCACTGGAATCGTCTCCAACCTGATCTGGCTTGTGCTTTGCCAGAAATGCTTCGTAAGCCGAGCGGACGGCCTGCATCTGTTCATCCAACTGCTCTTCGCGCGCCGCATTTTCCAGACTCGCCGCCTGACAGGCGCACGACTGCGTCATCCAGTTGCGATACGCGACCTCAATCTCCTCCAGCGACGCGTTGGGGGGCACTCCGAGCAATTGGCAGATGGTGCCCGGCGGAAGGTTGGCCTGTCTTTCGACCGGCGCAGGAATTGAAACCGGCGCCGCCGGTTGACCCTGCGAGTCCGCCAGTTCCCGCCGCAATTCGCCGGTCAAGCTGAGTCCAATCGGTTCCTCCCTCAGGAACACGACGCCGTCGAGGTCGCGCAGTTGTCGGAAGATCTTTTCCGGGTTCGTCAGTCCTGCGGACGCCGTCAATTCGGCGAACGAAACCCGCCCTGCCCTCTGCATCAGCACCGCCAGCACGCGGGAACAACTTTCAACATCGAGTCGCGCCAGCCGGCTGGACTTTCCGGCGTTGCTCCAGGCAATCGTCACCAGACGCGGGCCGGTCAACAGCAAGTCGGCGATCATTCGTGTCGATGCGCCGGGATAAGCGAGCAAAGAGATCAATGCGCCCGGCAACCCGATCAACCCGGGCAAGGATTGCGGATGATCACGGCGCGGATACGCGCCCAGATATTCGCGGCTCATGCGCTGGTTCGCCCGGAAAAGCAGGCCGATGAACGTGAGACTCACCGCCACGATTCCGGCGTGAGACAGGCGCGGACGCCGGTCGAAAATCAACCCGGAGAACCCGGACACCCCGATATTGAATCCGAACCACACGACGGCATAGGTGAATAGAAACGTGATCACCAGCACAACCCCGCCAAAAATCAAGCAGCCCGCTGTGAACAGCGCGCCGGCCGCGGTTTCAGAAGCCGCTTTCCTTCTCAGCCATTGTTGGATGGCCGCCTGTTGCATGACCGTTTAAAACCGTCGCCGCTCAAGGGTCAGCCGATCTTGCCGTCGCGATTGATATCCTCGCCCAGGCGCTGCTCGAGGCGCACCAGCATCTCCCGCAGCAGCCGGTTCATCGCCTCAACTTGACGTTCCAGTTCCGCCACCCGCTGCTCCAGTGAATCGGCCCGTCCGGATTGGCTCGAAATCTGGCTTTGCTGAATCAAGTCCCAAAACAGTCCCATAACATTTTCTCCGGTCCTTTAAACCACTTCATTCGGCTAAGACACAGCCCGCCGCTTCGGCCGTCCGACAAAGAAATAAATCAGCGCGCCGATGAAATGAGCGAAGATCATGACAATCACCCAGATCAGCTTCTCGATGTCGGAAAGCCCGTTATTCGTGATCGCATGAACCAACATCCACACCCAGAAAGCGAACGTCAGCAGGCAAAGCGGCGCGGCCACCAGAAAGAACAGCAATTCTCCGATGCCGAATCCAATAAAAGCCAGGTGCATGTTATTTCCCTTTCGTTAACTTGGTTTTTGATCCTCTTTCCCCATCGCCTTCCTCAGCGCGGGAACCTGCTCCAACAGTTTTTCAAACCTCACGCCCGTGAGCGCTTCCAGCACGGGCGGCAACTGGCTGATGATCTGGGTCACGTCACCGGTGATCTTGCTGGCGCCGCCGCCGGTGCCGTTGCCGTTGTTGATGATTACCATCCGCTCCGTTTTCGAGAGGGGTTCGCTGATCTTGCCGGCGATTTCCGGCAGGACGCGCACGATCAGTTCGATCACCGCAGCTTCGTTGTATTGCTTGAACGACTCGGCCTTCTGTTGCATCGCCGAAGCGGTGGCTTTGCCTTGCGCCTCGATGATGGCGGCTTCAGCCAGGCCGCGCGCCTTGTTCGCTTCGGCCTCGGCGAGACCCGTGGCTTTGGCGACATCCGCGTTTGCAAAGCCGGTGGCCTTGGCGGCCGACGCGGTGCCGGCGGCTTCGGTCTCGAGTTGGAATTTCCTGGCGTTGGCCAGTGTCTCCACCTTGTAGCGCTCGGCGTCGGCGGGTTTTTGCACCATCGCTTCGAGTTCGCGCTGTTTGCGCAGTATTTCCTGCTGTTGCAACTCGATCTGTTTCTGTTTCTCGATGATCTGCACCTGCACTTCCTCGGCTTTCACGAGCTGCCCGGTCTTGAACTTCTGCAAATCATACGCGAGGTCGGCCTCGGCTTTCTTCTGGTTCACCGCGGCCTGGTATTGCGCCACGTTGGATTGATAATCGCGTTGGGCCTCGGCGATTTTGCTGTCGGCGGCGAACTTCGCCTCCTGCCCGGCTTGCGTGGCCTGGGAAGACTTGATCATGGCGTCGCGGTCGGCTTCGGCCTGGGCAATCTGGGCGTCGCGTTTGACCTGGGCGATGCGCGGTTTGCCGAGGGCGTCGAGGTAACCCTGGGTGTCGCGGATGTCGCGAATGGTAAAACTGACTATGCCGAGGCCCATGTTGGCCATGTCGCCGGCGGCCACTTCCTGCACTTTGGAGGCAAACGCGTCGCGGTTCTGGTAAATCTCCTCCACGGTCATCGTGCCGAGGATCGCGCGCAAATGGCCTTCCAGCGTTTGCGTCGCGATGTTGCGGATTTCGTCCGTGTTCTTGCCGAGGAATTGTTCGGCCGCAGTGGCGATGGAGACGTCGTCGCCTTTGACCTTGATCTGCGCGACGCCATCGACCTTCACGGGGACGCCTTTGCTGGTGTAAACCTCGGGCGTCTGCACATCGATGGTGAGCAGTTCGAGTGAAAGGATGTCCACCTTTTCCACGACCGGATAAACGAACGTGCCGCCGCCTTTGACGATGCGGAAGCCGCGGGTTTTGACCGTGCCGTCCGGATCGGCGTAGCGATGCTTTTTTCCGGAGACGATGAGCACCTGGTTCGGGCCGACCTTGGTGTAGCGGCTGAGCACCATGGCGATGAGGATGATGACCGTCACTACGATCACCACGACGACGACCGCGATGATTCCGCCGGAGAAGAGGGACTGAGCGAGCATGGGGATTGGATTCATAGGGTTCTGAGTTGGCTCCCGATTTGCAAAAATCGGTCAGGCGGTTTCGACATAAAACTGCGTGCCGACCACGCGGATAATTTTGACCGGCTTGCCGAGCGGCACGAACATTCCGTGCTCTTCACGCGCCGGCGCGGAGTAGCGCGTGCCGCCCTGGACGTAGGCGATTTCGCCGACACCGTTTTCGGGAATCGGTGTGATGATTGTGGCCACCTGGCCAACCAGACCGCCGACCTTCGACTCGCTGGAACTTTGCGTCTTGCTGAAAAGCTGTCGCATCAACCACAAAACACCGGCTGCCACTAGAAAGCCGCTGGCGACCGCGAGCGGCGCGCTGGCCCAGGCATTGTGGGTAGCCGGTATTTGATGGAATATGATGCCGAAACCGCCAAAGGCGGTGATGAACGAGGCGATGATGGTCGGACTGAATGCCGACACTCCCGGCATGTCGCTGGAATCAATACCTGCTTCGGCATGGCCGCCGCTGCCGTCCAGATGCCCGTCATGATCGCCGCCGTGTCCAAAGATATGCCCGAAGATCGCGCTGAACAGGGTGAAAACAAAGCCAACTCCCAAACAGATGAGATAGATCGTGAATTCCATAAGCACCGCCTGGTCGATTGTTGGTTAAAGTAAAAGCTCAAATGCACCGTCGAGCAAGACAGAAAGCAGGTCGGCCGGATCGAGCCAGTCCCAAAGTGATTCCCACCGACGGTTCGACCGCCCGTCGGACACGTTTCCCACCTCGCTTCTGAATGGCGTTGGGGTTTTCATTTACCGCGCTATTCATAGCCGGGTCGCGGCGATCAAGCATTTATAAAGTCGTCAGGGCTTTGTAACTCCGTGCTTCCGTTCGGCCTCCCGGTTTGCTAAGGTCGGCGCATGGAATCCCACGAATTGCTTCAGGAGGTTTTTCAGAAGACCAGCGCCAAACAGATTGCCGCCCAACTCGGCCTGTCGCTCTCGATGATCTACAAATGGGCCGAACCGGACGACGGCACGGGCAGCGGCGCGGCCAATCCGCTCGATCGCATCGAAGCCCTCGTCAAGTGCAGCAACGACACGCGGATCGTCCATTGGATTTGCGAGCGGGCGGGCGGCTTTTTCATCCGGAACCCCAAGGCGACCTGGCCGCACCCGATTCACCTCATGCCCGCCACCAATCAGATCGTCCAGGAATTCGCCGACCTGCTCGCGGTCATCGCCACCGCCGCCACCGACAACCAGATCACCCGCAACGAGGCCAGGAACATCCGCGACCGCTGGGAGGAACTGAAAACCGTCACCGAAGGTTTTGTGCGCTGCTGCGAAGAAGGCAACTTCGCGCCGTTGAAAAAGGAAATACCGACGCAGACCAGATTTTGATCAGTGAAACCATCGGCGGCCTTCGGCAATTCCGATGGTCTGAATTTACGAACCGCCCGAATCCATCGTGCGCACGGAAAAACCAGGGACTGTCTCGATCAAACCGCGAATTTGCGTGTTGGGCTGTCTTCTCGTCCCTTTTCTTCAGGGGCCGATCATCCGATCCGCCGAAGTCATTGAATCCGACATTTGCATCTACGGCGGCACCTCCGCCGGCGTTGCGGCTGCCGTCCAGTCCACGCGCATGGGCAAAACGGCCGTCATCGTGGAGTCCGGCCGCCACCTCGGGGGCCTGAGTTCCGGCGGGCTCGGCGCGACCGACATCGGCAACAAGGCCGCCATCGGCGGCATTTCGCGCGAGTTCTACGCCCGCGTCGCCCGGCTTTATGCGAACGATTCGGCGTGGATATTCGAAGCGCGCGACGATTACTTCAAACGCCGACGCAGCTCGCAGACCGCGGCCACGGACCTCAAAACACTTGACACGATGTGGACCTTCGAGCCGCATGTCGCCGAAGACATTTACTTTCAGATGATCAACGAGGCGGGCGCGGCGGTTTATTTCGCTCAACGCCTGGCTTCGGTCCGAAAGATCGAAGGCCGCGTCCGGGAGATCGCGACGGAGAGCGGCCGGGTTTTTCGCGCGCGGATGTTCATTGACGCCTCTTATGAAGGCGATCTGATGGCCAGGGCCGGGGTGAGTTACACCGTGGGCCGCGAGGCGAACGCCCAATACGGCGAGAGTCTCAACGGCATTCGGGCCGAGACGCCGAAGCACCAATTCATCGTGCCGGTCGATCCCTACCTCGGACCCGGCGATCCCGGCAGCGGCTTGCTGCCCTTCATTCAGCCGGACGATGGCGGCGCGCCCGGCGCCGGCGATCGCCGCGTGCAGACCTACAATTTCCGCCTCTGCTTCACCACCAATGCCCTGAACCGAATGCCGCTGGCGCCGCCGGCCGGTTACGACCCGGCCCGGTACGAATTGCTGGCCCGCTACCTCGACGCGCTCCTCGCCGCCGGAAAGCGACCGAAACTCGCCGAGTTCTGGAACCCGATCTGGCTGCCGAACGGCAAGACGGACATCAACAATAACGGCGGCTTCTCCACCGATTTCATCGGCATGAATTACGATTATCCCGACGGCGATGACTCAACGCGGGCGAGGATCCGGAGGGAGCACGAGGATTACACCCGCGGCTTCATTCACTTTCTGGCCACCGACTCGCGCGTGCCGGAGAATATCCGCGCCGAGGTGCAACAGTTTGGCCCGTGCAAGGACGAATTCCTCGACACCGGCGGCTGGCCGAACCAGCTCTACGTCCGCGAAGCCCGCCGCCTGGTCTCGGACCACGTCATGACCGAGCACCACTGCCGCGGTGAAGAATTCGCCGCGGATTCCATCGGCCTCGCCGCTTACAACATGGACTCCCACAATTGCCGGCGCATCGTGAAAAACAACCATGCCGAGAACGAAGGCGACGTGCAGGTCCCGCCCATGAAGCCCTATCCGATTTCGTATCTCGCCGTTGTGCCGAAGATGACGGAGTGCGAAAACCTGTTCGTGCCAGTCTGCCTTTCGGCGACGCACATCGCCTACGGCTCGATTCGCATGGAACCGGTGTTCATGATCCTCGGCCAGTCGGCCGCGACGGCGGCATGCCTCGCGATTGACGGCCAATGCGCCGCGCAAAAAGTCAATTACCCGCAGTTGCGCGCGCGGCTGTTGGCGGACAAACAGATTCTTGAATGGAAACCGTGAAGCACCGTGGAACTGCGGAGGGCTTCTCCCTTCCGATGGACCCAATCCAGAGGCTTGATTTTTCCGGGTCAGACCACAACATTGGAGGCATGAAAAGATTTTTCTGTCTCGCCGGCCTGCTCGCTCTGCTGCCCGCCGCTCAGGCCCATGAATCGTGGGCGCCGCATACCCACACGCTCGGCAGCCGGCATTCGGACCTTCTGGTTTTGTGCGTCGCCGGCCTGGCGGTGTTCAGCGCCGGACTGCTGTTGTTACGTTCGCTGGGCAAACGCCGCGGTTTGAAATCTTCCCGCGTCACCAGCAGACGCCGCTGAAGTTTTTGTTCGCGCGTCCGCTGAGGCCGTGTGTCGGTCTTCCAGCCCGCCCTGCGCCTGGGCTAACGACGATCCTTTCCGCTGCCAGCGACGCGGGCGCTCAGAAGTCCTTGTTCCATCAGTAAAGAAAGGAATTCACGCGCGGAGATTTCAGTGTCGCTGTTTTCTGGCCTTGGCCATCCGTTGGTTTCGTTCTTGAATCCACGACGATCCTGAGCCCGCCGAACTGGCAGCCTGTTGTCGAAACAGCTACGACCAACAATGGTCGCCTGGAGGTCACAGTGCCGCTCGATCAGCCGACGCGTTCTTTCCGTTTGCACAAGCCGTAGCCGAGTGCGCAACCGGACCAGGGAGGGGGGCCAGTTTTTGAGCGGGTGACCTCATCGCTGAAAGAGGTATCTTTCCACCTCCTCTCCTCCAGGGCGCGTTCAAGAAAGTGAGCGATCAGGGGCGGGGACGGCTCGTCCCCGCAAAACTGCCTGCGGTCGACAAAATGCGGGCACGAGGCCGTCCCCGCCCCATTCTTGAACTCGCCCTGGCTCGCCTGGCTCGCTCATGGGGTGAAAAAAGTATTTACATCCGGTGGCGGAGCGTTATTCTGTGAGAGCTCGTATGAGGGTCCTGATTTTCCGGCTTTCTCTGGTTTCTCTATTCATTCTGGTTTTTCCGAATCCGGCAGGCGCTCAAACCACGGCCAACGATTATTTTCAACGCGGGTTGGCGGAGCAGAATAAGAATAATCTGACAGCCGCCCTTGCGGACTACAACCGCGTCCTCGAATTGGATCCGAACCACGCTCTGACCTGCAACAATCGCGGTCTTATCAGGCAGGTCCAAGGCGATTTGAACGGCGCGTTGGCGGACTACAACCGGGCGATCGAATTGGACCCAAAACAGGTTTCGGCCTACAACAATCGCGGCAATGTCAGGAGAGCGAAGTTCGACCTGGAGGGGGCCCTGGCGGATTACCTTCGGGCCCTCGAATTCGATCCGAAAAACGCCTACGCCTACATCAATTGCGGCAACATCAGACAGGCCAGGAACGATCCGGACGGCGCGATCGCGGACTACAACCGGGCCCTCGAGCTCGACCCGAAAAACGTTGGCGCTTACAACAATCGCGGCAAGGCGCGGCAGGCCAGACACGATTTGGATGGCGCCATTGCGGACTTTCACCGCGCCATCAAACTGTCCCCGGATAACCCTTATCTCTACATCAATAGCGGCGACGCCCGGCAGGCACGCAACGACCTGGGCGGCGCCATTGCGGACTACTGCCGCGCCCAGGAACTGGACCCCAAAAACGCTTATGCCTACATCAACTGCGGGATGGCCCGGCAGGCGCGAAGAGATCTGAGCGGCGCCCTGGCGGATTACAGCCACGCCCTCGAACTCGACCCGAAAAATGCCTTGGCTTACAACAATCGCGGAAATGCGAAGCAGGCGACAAACGATCTGAACGGCGCCATTGCGGACTACAACCGCGCCCTCGAACTCGACCCGAAATACGCGCGTGCTTTCTACAACCGAGGCGTGGCCAAACAGGCCTCGGGCAACTTCGAAGACGCCCTGATGGACTTGCGTCGCACCGACGAACTGGACGCGGATGTTAATGACTACGCCCGTCTCCGTATCTGGCTCATTCGAGCGCAGAAAGGCGAGCACGCAGCGGCCAGCCAGGAACTTTCGGCTTTCCTGCAGAAGCGCCGGGAGGGGACAGCCCGTGATTGGATCGTGAAGATCGGACGGTTCCTCCTCGACCAAGTCAGCGAGGCCGATTTCTTCGCCGCTGCGGCTTCCCCCGACGCGGAGAAGGAACGCGGCCAGCATTGCGAGTTCTGGTATTACGCCGGGATGAAGCGGTTGCTGGCCGGCAACAAGGAAACGGCGGCGAGCCACTTCCACAAATGCGTGGCCACGGGAAAAACAAATTTTACAGAATATGACTCGGCGCTGAGCGAGTTGAAGGCTCTTGGCAAATGAGCGTTGCGGCGACGCGCGGCGCGCGCTTAACAGGCCGTAAGATAACTTCTGATTTTGTAGGAGCGGGCTAACGAGGCTCATTTTTCTTCGCCAAACAGGAATCATTTCAGAGCCTCCTTACGTCGGCTCCTGCTTTTTTGACAGGCTGTTAACCGCCGCTCACAGCGAGCGCATGTTGTTCACCAGGCGGCGCCGGATGGCCTCCCGATTGGCGGCGTCGTGGAATTCCACCGGATTATAGTCATCTGTCATTACGGCACCGTGTCCCGGGTTCGTTTCCACGAGGTTGCCAAAGGTGTAGCGGGCCTGTTCGCGGCAGGAAGGATGAACCTGGTCGAAGTCGGGCGGGTTCACAGGTGCCAGTTCCGGTTGATCGGCGGCGACAAAAAACACGTTGCCGGTGGCGGCTGAATGAATGCGCACGCTGCGAAAAACGCTCTTCAAGGTCTTGTCGAGGGAGGCGGCAAAGAAGTCCTTGCCCGGACTGAAATCGACAAAACAGTTGATGACCAGAGTTCCGCCGGGCTGGAGCAGATTTCGCATCGCGCGGAAAGCCTCCTCCGTCATCAGGTGCACCGGCGAGGAATCGCCCAGGAACGCGTCCAGGATGATGGTGTCATAATGATTGGTACTGCGGTTTACGAAATGCCGCCCGTCGTCAAAGGTCAGGTGGAAGCGCTCCAGTTCGCAGTCGAAATAGCGCCGCGCGACCCGCGCGACCGCGGGGTTGATTTCCACCACATCCACCCGGGCGCCTTCCCGGGCAAACTGCCTCGGCACAATGCCGACCCCCAGGCCGATGCACAGCGCGCTGTCGATTTTCCGGGTGTAGGCGCGCGCCAGATCGTGGAGCATGTAGGTGAAGAGAGCGGCGCTTTTTTTCTCATCGGGATCATAGATGTTTTGCGTCAAATAGTCATTCAGATAAAACCGCCGGCCGCCGCCCGGGTCGTCCACCACCTGCAACATGCCGAAGTTTGAGTTGCCGCGGAAACGCTCGGTCATTTCGGAAAATTGACTCTGGTTGTCTCGATACACCCCGGCCAATCCCAGCAGCAAACCGGCAGCCGTCCCCGTCAACACCGCCGGCCTGGGGCGCGACTTGCGTTCCCATCCAAAAAAATAACCGCACACCACCAGCATCAGGAGCACCGCGGTGAAATACATGGTCCGGGAATTCGGCAAAAAGGGAATCAACAGGTAACCGATGAGAACCGTGCCGGCAAAACTGCCCAGCGTGCTGATGGCGGTCAGGCGTCCGACGTTTCCGCCCACGCCACCGACGGTGCTGGTGAGCACACGGACGAAAAACGGCCCGACCATCGCGAGCAAGGAGAGCGGGACAAAAAACAGAAAGGCCGAAGCGAGCAGCGAACCGAGCGCCAGGTTGAAATCGAGGCACCAGTAAGCCACCGGCCGGACGATCAATACCGACAAGCAAAGGTATATTGCCGCCAGCAGAACGCGGCCGTAGAGCCGGCCGAGTTTTGGCGAGCGGTCCACCATCCGTCCGCCGGCGTAGTAACCGGCCGCCAGCGCCACCAGAGTTACCGCAATCTGCGCCGTCCAGACAAAGTGCGACATGCCGACGTAGGGCGCGAGCATTTTGGCGCCGAGAATCTCGACGATCATGATGGCCGCCCCCGTCACGGCGGCGGTGAAATAGAGATAGCGGCGCAGCCCGACGGGCAGCGCCGCGGTGTTCGCGGCGGGGACAGGTTGCTTTTTCACGCGCCCGTTCTACGGATTGCGGAGGGCGAGAGCAAGTGAAGAGAACGGAAAGGAATGGAGTGGTGGAGTTTTGGAGCGATGGAGTGCAGGACCAACACTCCAATACTCCATCACTCCCTTTCCTCCGCCGCTTTATGCGAAAAGAATTTCCAGGAGCGCCGCAAGCGTTTAAATTCTTCACGTGCGCAAATACTGGCACGTCATCAACATCGGGATACAAAACACCCTCGTGTACCGGGTGAATTTTTTGTTCCGCGCGGTGTTCGGCTTGATCCCGCTCATGGCCACCATTTTCCTTTGGCGGACGATCTACGCGAGCAAAGAGGCGGGCGGCGAAGTGGCGGGCTACACGCTCGCCCAAATGACGTCGTATTATCTGCTGGTGACGATTGTGGATGCGCTGACGGCGGTGAACGAAGATGACTGGCAGATCGCCGCCGACATCAAGGACGGCAACATCAGCCAATTCCTGTTGAAACCGATGGATTACCTGGCTTATCGGCTCTGCTTGTTCGGGACCGGTCGGTTGATTTACACGGTGGTGGCCGTCGTTCCGGTAACGCTGTTCATTCTGCTGCAGCGAAACTATTTCGTCCTGCCGGCGGACTGGGGAACGTTTGGCTGGTTCCTTGTTTCCACGGTGATGACCGCGCTGCTCCAGTTTTTCATGTCCTACACCATGGCGCTGCTGGCGTTTTGGGTGTTGGAAGTCTCCACGTTTATTTTTATTCTGTTCGCGTTCGAATACATCGCCGGCGGTCATCTGTTCCCGTTGGATATTCTCCCGCCGGTCCTCGCGCAGACGCTCCATTACACGCCCTTTCCGTATCAGATGTTTTTTCCCGTGAGCATTTATCTCGGACAAACCACCGGCCCGCCGATGTGGGAGGGGTTGTGCATGCAGGCCTTTTGGGTGATGGCGACCTACGGTCTGGCCCGGTTCGTTTGGAGCCGCGGCATTCGGAAATACGCGGCGGTGGGCGGGTGAAGCGGGGACCGGCAACGGAGCGATGGAGTGACGGAGTGATGGTGTGATGGAGTGATGGAGTGGTGGAGTGATCTGGACTGCGCGCGAACGGAGATCCCGGCCGCAGTCAAGGCTCCAACGCTTCAGCGGTTCAACGGTTTAACGATTTAACGATTCAACGACTGAAACGCGATGAACTTACGACGGTACCTGACGATCTACGCCGCGCTGTGGAAGAACTCGGTCGTGCGCGAGATGAGTTTCAAGGCGAACTTTCTGCTCTGGATTTTCGTTGAGCTGCTCTGGTTCGCGCTGCAACTGTCGTTCTTTGTGGTCATCTACTCGCA
>DASPXS010000200.1:0-2094 GCA_035637175.1 Haliangiales bacterium
CGCCACGTGGATTGACTTGGTTTTTGGTGACCATGAGCAAAGACGATCGCTTGGTGATTGACATGGACCAGGCGGTGACGCACGACAAGAACCTCGTCATCAAAGCGTGAAATCACTCAAGCAGATTTGGCGGGCCTTCGCTGGGACGCGCGTCGGCCAGTCCATCTTCCGCGTCGGTTTGCCGGAGAGCAATCTGGGCCGGATGCAGGCGATGGTTTCGAGCTTCCTGCTCCACCTGCACCCGGCCAAGGTGCATCGGCATTCACTCCAATTCTCCTACACCCTGGGACTGGGCCTGATTTCGCTCTATCTATTTTTAATCCTGTGCATCACCGGCGTGGCGCTCATGTTCTTTTACGTCCCAAGTCCCGAGCGCGCCTACGACAACATGAAGGACCTGGAGTTTGTCGTGTCTGCGGGAATGATCGCGCGCAACATGCACCGGTGGTCCGCGCACTTGATGGTCTTGTCCGTGTTCCTGCACATGTGTCGCGTGTTTTACACCGGCTCCTACAAGCCGCCGCGCGAATTCAACTGGACGGTGGGCGTGAGCTTGTTCGTTCTGACACTCGGCCTTTCCTTCACCGGCTATCTGTTGCCGTGGGATCAACTGGCGTTTTGGGCAATCACGGTCGGGACCAACATCGCGGGTTATGCGCCGATCATCGGAAAAAAATTTCAGTTCCTGCTGTTGGGCGGGAACATCGTCGGCGAATCGTCGCTGCTCCGCTTTTACGTCCTGCACGTCATCCTGCTTCCTGCCGTCGCCGCGTTTTTAATCGCCCTCCACCTCTGGCGCGTGCGAAAGGACGGCGGACTTTCCCGGCCCGGCGAACCGGATGTGCTCGTGCAACAGTCGGAGACCAGCCAGCTTTCCACCAGCAAGACCTATGGTCTGATGGAACTGGCGCGGGGAACATCGCTCGCCGTCGGCACGCAGCCCGAGGATGAAGTGCCCGCCTGGCCGCACTTGGTGTTTCGCGAGGTTCTATTGTTCCTCGCCACGATGGCCGTCGTCATGTTCCTGAGCGTGTTTTGGAACGCGCCGCTCGAGGAGCTTGCCAATCCAACGCATCCACCGAACCCGGCCAAGGCGCCCTGGTATTTTTTGGGTTTGCAAGAGCTGGTGGCCTACTCTGCGTTCTGGGGAGGGGTGGCGGTGCCAGCGCTGTTGCTCGTCGCGCTTATCCTCCTGCCATATCTCGACCGCAAACGGTCGGGGGTCGGCGTCTGGTTTGCGCGCGAACGCCGGGTGGCGGTGACGATCTTCACAATTTGCGTAGTGGCGACCGTGGTCTTTACCGTCATCGGCACTTATTTTCGCGGTCCGAACTGGGGCTGGGTTTGGCCGTGGACTGCTTCGGCTGTCACTGCTCACTGAGCCATGGACTCGTTGAGAAAACTCTACCCGTGGTTCGCGCTGTTCGGACTCGCCGTCGGGGGATTGGTGTTGGCTGGCTACTACAAGGACGAATTCCGGGAATGGAAACGCTGGCAGCAGAAATATATCGCCGAGGAGATCAGCCGCGCCACCACGCCGGAGCAGAAAGACCTCGCCCGCGCCCTGCCGATTGAAATCAAGCAGATTGTCTTGCCGGGCCTGCAACGGGTGGATCGCTGCATCATTTGTCACCTGGCCGTCGAAGACGCGAGCTATGCCGGATATCAACAACCGCTGGCATATCATCCCAATCACGCGCAGCACCCGGTCGAGAAATTCGGGTGCACCATCTGTCATCAGGGCCAAGGCCGGGCGACGGATCGCGAGGCCGCGCACGGCCACGTGAAACATTGGGAGCATCCGATGCTACCGATGAAATACGTCCAGGCCTCGTGTGCCAAGTGTCATTCCGCGGCGGACCTGCCCCAAGCAAACTTCCTGGCCCGTGGCCGCGCCGTGTTCGAGGAACAGGGTTGCATCGGCTGCCATAAACTCGGCGGGTTCGGCGGAAACATCGGCCCCGAGTTGGACAAGGTCGGCGCCAAACGCAGCCCCGAGTGGCTGGCCCAGCATTTCAAGACGCCGGGAAAAATCGTGCCCGGCTCCGGCATGCCGCCGTTGAAGCGCAGCGAGGCGGAGATCGAGGCGCTCAC
>DASPXS010000201.1:0-41315 GCA_035637175.1 Haliangiales bacterium
GCGAAGCCTGAGGTTCCCGGCGTTTCTCACAGCGAGCGCCCCGGTGGAAATCGGGAGAGAGACACGACCGGCTTCATTGGTTTTGAGGTTGAGACTCGCGTTGCGGAAAAGGAGCACGCGCGGTTGGCCCCAAAGCGCCCAGTCGTAACTCGCGCCACGAATGGCGTCGGTGACCAGACTCAATTCCACGCTGCGCCCGGCGAATGACGTCAAATCCACCGCGTGCGACTGCCAGCGCGCATCGTTCACTTCGTGTGAGAAGACCGTCCGACCGTCGATTTGAACGACAAACCGCACGCCGTCTTTGTCAGCGCCAGGCTTAATGCCGTCGGAAAGAGCGATGTCAACGGCCAACAGCAGAAGCTGGCTGCTCGAGAGAGACGGCAAATTGAGTCGGTAATCAACTCGCGCCGGACGCGCCGCCGTTTGGGGATGTTCGAAGAGCGCATCTTGTTTGATCCCGCCCGCGCTGGCGAGTCGTCGCACTTCACAGGACAAGGCATCGCGCGCGAGCTCCGGTTTGAATGATTGCAGCAGGTCGGCAACGACTTCAAGTGTCGGGCGACCTTGAGCGGCAACAGTCATTGCCGGGGGCGGGGCGACGCCATCTTGATGTTGCGGCCCGGTCTGCGCCAACGATGTGACGGTGGAAACGATCGCTGTCACCAAGGCTGCGAACAACGGTTTCATGTTCGGCCTAATGCGAACATTCGCGTCCATTCATTCAATCCAAATCCACGGAGATCAACCGGAGAGAACATCCTTGTAACCCGAGCGTCTTGCCCTTGGTCACTATTTCCATTGGCCGATATTCCCGGAAACTGCGCTAAAATTCTTGTTTCCAAATGCCGAGCAGTCCGTACTGCTGGGAGGTGAGGCCGCTGTTGGCGCGAAGTTGGTCGGCGGCGGCCCACAGGCGTTTTTCCAGTGCGTCCGTGGCGGCGTCTCTTTCCGATGGGGCGATCCAGTGCATACGGCCGGAAGCATAGTATTTCAAATCGTTTCAGCCGCAAATGAAAATGACGACTGCCGGAATGGAAACGCCGGGGAACCATGCCCACGGACAGTTCGCCACAATTGCGGAGGATTTGAAGTAATGAAGAAGCGCCTGCAAGCCGAGAGCAGGCGCAATGGGGCGCGGGATTTATCCCACAGGAACGTGAGCAGGGCACAGACGCGCCCGCAAGATTCCAAAGTCTCCTTCGTCAACCTACACCCCTGCGGACTGAAGTCCGCGCTCCGCTCCGCAGCCAGCACCCAACTTTGGATGCATGGATCGAGAAGGAAGGGAGGATCGACACCTCACCTTTTATCCTCTCCCCGATCGAGGCGGAGAGGAAATCCGCCCTCCTCAATCGCCGCAACGCTCACTCTTATTTGCTGGATTATCGGAGCATAATAACGAGAATGGATTAGAGAGCGGGTCGGCAATTGCCGGTTACAGTTGGAATACTCCGCTCGTTCTGTGCATTAACGCATAACAACCCGCCTAAATGTTCCTATGACAAAAGATATCACTCGCAGTCGAGCCCTGTTCTCCGGGACTCGCGTCGTCCTCTCCGCACTCGCGCTGGCCGGCCTCGCGTTCATTCCTGACGCGCGCGCCGACGAAACCTGCTCTTCGCCCTACCTTGCCCGCATCGAAGGGCAGGAGGAGTTCGTGTATGTCTGGACGCTGGGCGTCGAGGGGCTCGGCGACGGCTCGGACAAGCTCGTCGTCGTGGACGTGAAGCCCGACTCGACGAGCTACGGCAAGGTGATTTACAGCCATTCCGTTGGTGGGCGCCACGAAGCGCATCACGGCGGGTTTACCGATGACCGTCGCCAGCTCTGGCTCGCCGGTCTGGAGAGCAGCCGGGTCTTCATCTTCGACGTTCACTCGCAACCCGCGCGGCCGCGTTACGTGAAAACGATTGACAACTTCGAGAAAACGACCGGCGGCGCGGTCGGCCCGCATGGCGTCTATGCGCTGCCGGGGCGGGTGCTCATTCCCTGCCTGTCCAATTCGCGCGACAAAAGCGGGCGCACCGCGCTGGTCGAATACAGCAATGACGGTGATTACATCGCCACGCACTGGCTGCCGACGAAGGACGAGCCGCGCGGCGCGGCGGGGGCGGAGTTCGCCGACGGCTATGGCTACGACGCGCGCGTGCTGCCACGCAAGAACGTGCTGCTCACCACGTCCTTCACCGGCTGGAAGAACTACACGCGCGAATTTGGCGAGATGGTGAAGGATCCCGAGGCGATGAAGCAGTTCGGTTCGACGATGGTGGTATGGAACTTCCATACGCGGCAGCCAAATAAAGTCTTCCAGGTGCCGGGTGCTCCGCTGGAAATCCGCTGGGCCTGGGGCGAAAAACATACCTACGCCTTCACCGCCACGGCCCTGACATCGAAGCTGTGGCTCTGCTATGAAGACGACAAGGGCGAATGGCAGGCGAAGGAGGTCGCGCCCATTGGCGACCCCAAAGGCGGCGGCGTGCTGCCGGTGGACATCAGCATCAGCGCCGACGACAAGAGGCTGTTTGTAGGCTGTTTCGGCGACGGCAAGTGCCGCGTGTTCGACGTGTCGGATCCGCATCAGCCCCGGCAGCTTTACGAGAAGCAGGTTGGCAAGCAGGTTAACATGGTGTCTCAGAGCTGGGACGGGAAACGCCTCTACTTTACCAGTTCCTTGCTCGCCCGATGGGACAAGAAAGGCGAAGACAATGAGCAATTCCTCCGCGCTTACTCCTGGGAGGGCAATGAAATGAAGCCGAAGTTTGAACTGGATTTTACCGCCCTGAAGCTGGGTCGCCCGCACCACATGCTCTTCGGCGCCACAAAGATTGGCGGTTGATTACCCATTCGATCCAACGATACAGAACAAACGCCCGCGATGAACTTCACACTGTCCCTTCCCGCAGTCGCATTAGCTATCGTTACGTTCAGCCGGCCGGCACTCGCTGCGGACCTTGCTCGCACTGATGATCACGACTATGACGCGCCCGCGCCTGGCAGCTACACATTGCCGGTCGTGAAACCGGCGGCAGACGGCGAGGTGCTCGATTCACGCGGTCGGCCGATGCGCTTGCGCGAACTCACCCGCGGCCGCGTTACGGTGATGAGTTTCATCTACACCCGCTGCGCGGCGGCCAAGGCGTGTCCCTACGCGACAGGCGTGTTGACGCAACTGCATCGGCTCAGCGCCGAGGATCGGGAGCTCGCGAAAAACCTGCGCCTCGTCAGCATGTCCTTCGATCCCGGCAACGATACGCCGGCGCGCATGGCCGCGTATTCGGCGCTCGCGGATGGCAGGAATCCGGCCTCTGAATGGCGTTTCGTTACGGCGCGTTCGCAGGCGGAGTTGGAGCCGATCCTTGAGGCCTACGGCCAGGCTGTGGACAAGCGCCGCAATCCCAATGACCCGCAAGGTCCGCTTTACCACACCTTGCGCGTTTATCTCATCGACCGCGAAGGCCGCATCCGAAACATCTACAGCTCCGGCACGCTGGATCCACGGCTCATCCTCGCCGACGTGAAGACGCTCATGTTGGAGCAGCAAACCAAAAACTGAACCGACTTAACGGCGGCAAACACAGACACGCCGGATCTTGGGTAAGACCGACGTAAAAGCGGTCGGGATGTGTTTCGTTTTTCAGGATGTAAACGTAGCGGAACTTCATTCCTTGCCCCGTCTTCGCTCCTTCGCTGCGCTCCGAGCGAAGACTGGAGGCGGCGGGAATTGAACCCGCGTCCCTGATAGATCAACCAGCCGCGACTACATGCTTAGTCAAGCGAGAGTTGTCAGCAGTGCGATAATGGCCTGACGCAACTCGCACCGCTTAGTCCGCATGACATTTTCTCGGCTGCCGGCGCGCGGTCTCCGCCGTCAACCATGCCTGCTATGGCGTTCGTCCGGCGTAGCAGGTGTCCACCGGCGAACGTCGCAGCGCATTAGGCCGCGAGTGCTAGCTCTTCGTTAGCAGTTATTGTTTGGTCCGATGATTAACGAGGCCAACGAACCATCCTCGGCATGCCGCCTCTGGCGTATCCCCCAGGTCGAAACCAGTACGCCCCCATCCGGCGCGCATAGTATCATGCCACACGGCTCAATGTTCAAGGCGCAATGTTTCGGCGTTGCGGAGGGAAGACGGAGAGATGGAGTGGTGGAGTATTGGAGCTGCACTCCAACACTCCAATACTCCAACACTCCGCACAGAAAGCGGGGCCGGCGACGTGCCGACCCCGCTCGGACGACTCGGTTCCTCTCCCAACGCCGCTTAGTAGTCCATGTCGCCCATGCCGTGACCGCCGCCGTGGCCGGCCGGAGCTTTTTCCTTCTTCTCCGGAATCTCGGTGATGAGGCATTCGGTGGTGAGCAACAGGCCGGCGATCGAGGACGCATTTTGCAGCGCGGTGCGGGTGACCTTCTTCGGGTCCACGACGCCGGCTTTGACGAGGTCCTCATATTCTCCCGTCGCCACGTTGTATCCCTCGTTGCCCTTGCGCCGCTTGACTTCTTCAACGACGACTGAACCTTCGACGCCCGCATTGTCCGCCAAAGCGCGGGTCGGGAATTCAATCGCGCGCTTGACGATATCAACGCCGATCCTCTCATCATCATTGGCGCCTTTCACTCCATCAATCGCCTGCAGACAGCGGACCAGCGCAACGCCGCCACCGGGGACGATTCCCTCCTCGACCGCCGCGCGGGTCGCGTGCAGCGCGTCTTCGACCCGGGCTTTCTTTTCCTTCATTTCGGTCTCGGTCGCAGCGCCGACGTTGATGACGGCCACGCCACCGGCCAACTTGGCCAGGCGCTCCTGCAGTTTCTCGCGGTCGTAGTCGGAGGTGGTCTCTTCGATCTGGCGACGGATCTGATTGACCCGTCCCTGGATTTCGGAGGATTTGCCGTAGCCTTCGACAATCGTGGTGTTCTCTTTGTCCACCACAATGTTTTTGGCGCGGCCGAGGTCATTCAGCTCGAGCGATTCAAGCTTGATGCCGAGGTCTTCGCTGATGAATTTGCCGCCCGTGAGGGTGGCGATGTCTTCGCACATGGCTTTGCGGCGGTCCCCGAATCCAGGGGCCTTGACGGCGCAGACATTGAGGGTGCCGCGGAGCTTGTTCACGACGAGCGTCGCCAGCGCTTCGCCTTCCACTTCCTCGGCGATGATCAACAGCGGCTTGCCGACCTTGGCGATCTTCTCGAGGAGCGGGAGGAGGTCTTTCAAGCTGCTGATTTTCTTCTCATAAATCAGGACGTAGCCGTCCTCCAGCTTGGTTTCCATCGTCTCAGCGTTGGTAACGAAGTAAGGCGAGAGATAGCCCTTGTCAAACTGCATGCCTTCGACCACGTCGAGGGTCGTGTCAATCGACTTCGCCTCTTCCACCGTGATGGTGCCGTCTTTGCCGACTTTGTCCATCGCGTCGGCGATGATTTCGCCGATCTGTGTGTCCCAGTTGGCCGAGACCGTGGCGACCTGCTTGATTTCCTCTTTGTCTTTGACCTTCTTGGCGATCTTGTCGAGGTGCGCCACTGCAGCATCGACGGCCTTTTGAATGCCGCGTTGGATGCCGATGGGGTTGGCGCCCGAGGTGACGAACTTCAAGCCTTCGCGGTAGATCGCTTCGGCCAGCACGGTGGCGGTGGTGGTGCCATCGCCGGCGGCGTCGCTGGTTTTGCTGGCGACTTCACGCACCATTTGCGCGCCCATGTTTTCATACGGATCTTCCAGCTCGATTTCCTTCGCGACGGTGACACCGTCTTTGGTGACCGTCGGTGAACCAAACTTTTTGTCGATAACGACGTTGCGACCCTTGGGACCGAGGGTGGCCGTGACGGCCTTGGAGAGTTTGGCGACGCCCCGCAAGACCGCTTGACGCGCGGCCTCATCAAACACTAATTGTTTTGCTGCCATAGTTTCTGCTTCCTTCCTGTTGGTTACGATTACTCCACTACCGCCAGAATGTCGTCGGAGTTCAGAATTTTGTACTCCTTGCCATCCAGCTTGATTTCAGTACCGCCGTATTTGCTGATCAGCACGCGGTCGCCTTTCTTGACTTCAAACGGCACCTTCTTGCCGTTGTCGTCCGTTTTACCGGTGCCCAGCGCCACGACGAGTCCTTCGGTTGGTTTTTCCTTGGCGGTATCGGGAATGATGATGCCGCCTTTCTTGACTTCCTTCTCTTCGACCGGTTCAACCAGCACCCGGTCGCCGAGCGGTTTCAGATTAACTGCCATACGTTCGTCTTCCTTTTGTTGGTTTGATTGTTTCTTACGAATCAAATCCCGCAGCACTCACCGCGGGAAAATCACTTGCCCCAGGGGCAGGCCGGAACTCAAAGATTGCCGGGCTCGTTAATTCTTCTTTTCATCGACGACTTCCGCGTCGATGACCGGCCCTTCGTCCTTGCGATCCGACTTGGGCTCGCTGTCGGCCGGGCCCTTGGCGTCATCCTGGGACTTGCTGGCGCGCGCCTTCTCAGACGCCGCCCGGTAAAGCTCGGCCGAAACAGCCTGCCACGCTTCATTGAGTTTTTCGCTCGCCGATCTGATGGCCGAAACGTCGCCGCCCTTGAGCGCTTCTTTGACTTCGCCGACCGCCTTCTCAATCTTGCCTTTGTCGTCACCGGAAATCTTGTCCGCGTTTTCCTTCAGCATTTTTTCGGAGCGATAGACGGCGTTGTCCGCTTCGTTGCGGACTTCAATGGATTCGCGCTGCTGGCGGTCTTCTTCCGCGTGCGACTCGGCGTCTTTCTGCATTTTCTCGACCTCTTCTTTCGAGAGGCCGCTGCTGGCGGTGATGGTAATCTTCTGCTCTTTGCCGGTGCCCAGGTCTTTGGCGCTGACGTGCAGGATGCCGTTGGCGTCGATGTCGAAGGTCACTTCAACTTGGGGCACGCCGCGCGGGGCGGGCGGAATGTCTGTCAGGTGAAACTTGCCGATCGTTTTGTTGTCCCTGGCCAGCGGACGTTCGCCCTGGAGCACGTGAATTTCGACGCCGGGCTGATTGTCCGAGGCGGTGGAGAAAATCTCCGATTTGCGGGTCGGAATGGTGGTGTTGCGTTCAATGAGTTTGGTGAACACGCCGCCGAGCGTTTCGATGCCCAGCGACAGCGGCGTCACGTCGAGCAGCAACACGTCTTTCACTTCGCCTTTGAGCACGCCGGCCTGGATGCCGGCCCCCACGGCCACGACTTCGTCGGGATTGACGCCCTGATGCGGCTGCTTGTTGACCAGCGAACGGGATGTTTCCACCACCCGGGGCATGCGGGTCATGCCGCCCACCAGCACCAGCTCGTCTATCTTGTCGGCACTGATGCCGGCGTCCTTCAAACAGTTTTTCACCGGCGAAACGGTGCGTTCAAACAGGTCGTCGCAAAGCTGCTCCATCTTGGCGCGGGTCAGCTTCGTGCTGATGTGTTTCGGCCCGCTGGCATCGGCCGTGATGAACGGCAGGTTGATTTCGTAAACCTGGGAGCTGGACAAAGCGATCTTGGCCTTCTCCGCCTCCTCCTTGATGCGTTGCAACGCGTCCGGCTGTTTGCGCAAATCCATTCCGTGCTCCTTCTTGAACTCATCCAGAATCCAATCCATGATGCGATTGTCCCAGTCGTCGCCGCCCAGGTGCGTGTCCCCGTTGGTAGCTTTGACTTCAAAGACGCCGTCACCGATCTCGAGCACGGAGATGTCGAACGTGCCGCCGCCCAGGTCATAGACGGCGATCTTTTCATCCTTCTTCTTGTCCAGGCCGTAAGCCAGTGACGCCGCGGTCGGCTCGTTGATGATGCGCAACACTTCCAAACCGGCTATCCGACCGGCGTCTTTGGTGGCTTGCCGTTGCGAATCGTTGAAGTAGGCCGGGACGGTGATGACCGCTTGAGTGATTTTCTCGCCCAGACGCATTTCGGCGTCGGTCTTGAGCTTGCCCAGGATCATCGCTGATATTTCCGGCGGGCTGAATTGTTTCGACCGTCCGTCCACTTCCACTTCCACTGCGGCGTCGCCATTGGCGGCGCGAACGACTTTGTAGGGAACGCGTTTGATTTCTTCCTGCACCTCATCGTATTTGCGGCCCATGAAACGTTTGATGGAATAGATCGTGTTGCGCGGGTTCGTCACCGCCTGGCGTTTGGCGGCTTCGCCCACCAGGCGCTCCCCATTCTTGGTGAAAGCCACGACCGACGGTGTGGTCCGTTTGCCTTCGGAGTTTTCAAGCACGACGGGCTCTCCGCCCTCCATGATCGCCATGCAGGAGTTCGTCGTTCCCAAGTCAATACCTAACACTTTTGCCATAAAAACCTCGTTCTGATTGCGCTGACGTCTTCCTAAGCACCGGCGATGCCAGCGGCGTGAGTTTTGTCTTAACGGGTTGGGCAGGTGTAAATTGCAAACAAAATGCCCTCCAATGGCGGGCCGCAAAACCTGCGTCAAACGGGCCATCCTGTCGCAGCGTTTCCCGTATTGGCACGGCCTGTCATGGCACACTCCAGGCGTTGCCTGGCGCAGCCCATCGCTCCGTTGCCCCACCCCGGAGGGTGAGTTAAAGGAGGGTGAGTTAAAGAATGGTAGCCGCCGACGTAAGGAGGCGGATTTTGGCACGAAAAACACTTCCGCCTCGTAACCTCGGCGGCTACGGCTTTTGCGACGATTCTTGAACTCACCATGCCCCAGCCGCCGGTAGATGAAAAAAGCGTGCCCGGCTCAATTCGTTTGTTTAGCATCGGGCGAAATTGATTCCCGGAAATCGAACGCTGGCGCAACACGCGTTCGGCAGCGGCGAACAAAACAACTAACGAAGAATAATTATGGTAGAAAAAATTGGATTCGTCGGGGTGGGCCGGATGGGCGCGAACATGGCGCGTCGGCTGGAAGAGGTCGGCTACCCCGTAGTCGCAGTTTACGACGTGCGCGCAGACGTTGCGCGGTCGCTGGCGCACGAGTTGGGGTGCGAAGTCTGCCCGACACTCGCGCGCGTGACGGCGTTGTCGGATGTGGTCATCACCGTGGTGACGGATGACGGCGCGATGCGGAAAATCTACGCGGACAAAAAGGACAATCTGTTGAAAGGCGCCACGGGCAGGGTCTTCATCAACTGCGCGACCCTCACGCCCAAAGTGCACGTCGAGGTGGAGAAACTGGCAAAGAAAGCCGGCGCCGAATCGCTCGAAGCGTGCATGGCTTCGAGTATCACGCAGGCGCGGCAGGGCACGCTCTACCTGATGTGCGGCGGCGCGGAGGAAACCTTTAACAGGATGAAACCGATTCTGACGAAGCTGAGCAATGAAGGACAGCTCTTGCGCCACATCGGCAAGGCCGGCCAGGCTGCGAGTGTGAAGGCGCTCGTCAACATGGTCATGAACATAAACACCGCGGGCCTGGCGGAAGGTTTGGGACTGGGCGCGGCGTTGGGCCTCGACCTCAAGGTGCTGATGGAAGTCTTCTCCCAGACCGGCGCGAATTCCCGCGTGCTGCAGACCGACGGCGAGGATATGCAGAACCGGGAGCATTCGTGTTTCTTTTCCGCCGCCCATGCCGCCAAAGACTCCGGCATTGCCCTGAACCTGGCGAAGCAAAAGAAGCTCGACCTGCCACTGGCCGCGGCCACGTTCAAGCAATATTCGAAGATGGTGAAACTTGGACTCGGTGAACTCGACAAATCCGGCATCGCCGAGCTGACCTTCAAGGGTCGCAGCGGCAAAGGGCTGAAGAAGTAGCGAGCTTCCTGCTCAGTGTGAGCGACTGGTGTCGCCGATGACAGCCACGGCGGTTTCCACATCTGGCCGCGCTGCCTGAGCCAGGACGAAAAAACCGCCGAATCGGCCGGCCAGGCCGAACCGGCCGATGGTATCGGCCGCGATGTGCCGCTGCCGCGGGTCGGCCAGGCATGAACCCGATGTCATCTCACAAAATCCAGAAAGACCGGGGAGAGCGATGGAAAGCGGTTGTGCCGCTCGGCCTGGGCCGGGTCAAACCGAAACATTTCCGCGACATGGCCAAAGTGGCGTGGAAAAACCGCGACAACCTCGGCTACGCCTGGAAAGTGTTGAGCCGCGGGGTTTGCGACGGATGCGCCCTGGGCGTCGCCGGTTTTCATGATTGGACCATCAAGGGCGTTCACCTTTGCATGACGCGATTGAATCTGCTTCGGCTGAACACCATGCCTGCATTGGAGGTGCGTTTGCTGGAGAACGTTTCCGAATTGGAATCGCTCGACAACGCGCGCCTGCGCGAACTGGGCCGGCTGCCTTGTCCGCTGCGTCGCGAAAAGGGAGCCAAAGGCTTCGGTCGCATTTCCTGGGAGGAGGCGTATCAGCGGATCGCCGGGAAACTCCGCCAGACGGATCCAAAGCGTTGGGCCCTGTTCCTTACCTCGCGGGGACTCACCAACGAAGTCTATTACCTTGCGCAAAAAGCCGCCCGTTTTCTCGGGACGAACAACGTGGATAACGCTGCCCGCCTTTGCCACGCGCCCAGCACTGCGGCGATGAAACACGCCATTGGCGTCGCCGCGACGACGTGCAGTTACCGCGACTGGTATGGAACCGACCTGGTCATTTTTTTTGGCGCGAATCCGGCCAACGACCAGCCGGTGACAACGAAGTATCTGCACGAAGCGAAAAAACTTGGCACCAAAGTGGTGCTCGTCAATCCGTATCTCGAACCGGGCATGAAACGTTATTGGGTCCCGTCCACGTTGAGCAGCGCGCTGTTCGGCACCGAGATCGCCGATTACTGGTTTCCCGTTTCGCAAGGCGGCGACATCGCCTTTCTGGCCGGCGTCCTGAAAATCCTGATTGCCAACGGCTGGGCGGATGAACACTTCATCCGCGATCACACCGTCGGCTTCAACGAGCTGAAATCGCACCTCTCAAAAATCAATTTCGCGGAACTCGAAGCGCGGTCCGGCCTCGACCGCGCGGCGATGCAGGAATTCGCCGAACTGATTCGCGACGCCCAAAATGCCGTGCTGGTCTGGAGCATGGGCATTACCCAACACGCCTTCGGCGGCGACACCGTTTCGATGATACTGAACCTGGGCCTGCTGCGCGGCTGGGTGGGACGCGACCGGTGCGGGCTGATGCCGATTCGCGGCCATTCGTCGGTGCAAGGCGGCGCCGAGATGGGCGCGTACGCGACCGCGTTTCCAGGCGGCAAACCCGTCAATCGGGAGAACGCGCAGAGGCTTTCCGATCAATACGGCTTTGCCGTGCCGGATTGGGTCGGTCTCACGGCGCCGGAAATGGTCGAAGCCTGCGCCCGCGGCCAACTCGACCTGTTCTACTGCCTGGGTGGAAACTTTGTGCGCACCCTGCCGGAGCCGGGATATGTCCGCCGCGCGCTGGCCAACGTGCCGATGCGCGTTCACCAGGACATCATCCTCACCGATCAGATGTTCATTGAAGCGAAGGAGGAAGTGATTCTGTTGCCGGCTAAAACACGTTACGAGCAGGACGACGGCGGCACCGAGACGAGCACGGAACGCCGCGTCATGTTCAGTCCGGAAATTCCACGCCAGGTGGGCGAAGCGCGCGCGGAATGGAGAATTCTGCGTGATCTGGCCGCCGCGGCCTGTCCCGACCGCGCGCACCTGCTCGACTGCGAATCCGGCTGGACGTTGCGCGAGGAGATCGCCCGCATCATCCCTTTCTATGACGGCATCCAAAACCTAAAAAAAACGGGCGACGCCTTCCAATATGGCGGCCGGCATCTCTGCGGTGACGGGAACTTTCCGACGGCCGATGGCAAGGCCCATTTCCGCGCCGTGCCGCTGCCGGATTCGGGAGGGCCAGGGCCGACCCGCGCGTCGGCCCCGAATTTCGGGACATTGGGCACCGGCGACGCAATGCCTCCGGTCTTTTGGGTCTCCACCCGCCGCGGCAAACAGTTCAACTCGCTCGTCTATGCCGAGGTGGACCCGATCAACGGCGCAGCGCGTGACGCTGTTTTGATGAACGCCGACGACGCGGCGATGCTCCACCTGGTTCAGAACGACCGCGTGATTTTGAAAAACGACGTGGGAATATTCGAAGGTCGCGTTTTTCTCGCGCCTATCGCGCGCGGGAATCTGCAAATTCACTGGCCGGAAGGCAACGTCATCATCCGCCGCGGTGTGGTGGATGCGGGCGGCGGCGCGCCGGACTACAACGCGCGCGTGAACCTGGAGAAACCGGAGAAAACTTGAAAACACTTATGCCCGGCGGAACGGAACGCCAACAAGTCCTGCGCTGGAAAGGCGGGTCGCATCCGTTGCGCCAAAGCGATGACCTGGCCACGGAAGAGCCGTTGGAAATCCGGGTGGACACGCGTCCGGTGAGCGTCACGATGCGGACGCCAGGTCACGACGAGGAACTCGCGGCCGGCTTTCTGTTCACCGAAGGTCTGGTCCGTCGTCGGGAACAGATCCTGGCAATCAAACGTCACCCGCGGAACGGGCAAAACAACGTGCTGGACGTTTTCCTTTCGCCGGAGGTTAAGGTGGATTTCGCCCGGCTCACGCGACACGTCTTTGCTTCGTCCAGTTGTGGGCTGTGCGGCAAGGCAACCATCGAAGCGGTCCATCAGCGCTTCAAACCGGTGCGCGCCAAACTGGCGGTGGAGCCTGAGACGCTGCTTCGGCTGCCGGAACGGATGCGCCAACAACAGGAGGCGTTCGAGCGCACCGGCGGACTTCACGCCGCGGCGGTGTTTGACTGCCGGGGCAACCTGCTCGTCTTACGCGAAGACGTGGGCCGCCACAATGCGGTGGACAAGGCCATCGGCTGCGGTTTGCTCCGGAACAAACTGCCGTTCGATCAGCACCTGCTTATGGTCAGCGGGCGGGCGTCGTTTGAAATCGTGCAGAAGGCGTTGGCGGCCCGTATTCCGATCGTCTGCGCGGTCTCGGCGCCATCGAGCCTGGCCGTGGCATTCGCCCGCGACAGCGGACAGACGCTGATTGGCTTCCTGCGCGGCGACTCGTTCAATGTTTATTCGCACCCGAAACAAATTGGTAAGTCGCCGGGTCGAAAACCCGCAAACTGAGCGGCTACATCGTCGCCGTGGCTGTCTCGGACTGCTCTCTCTGGAATCTTCGCGGGCCGCGCCAACTTCTCCTCGTCCTCCTCCTCGTCCTCGTCCTCGAAGAAACAGTTCAAACGACGAGAACGAGGACGAGAACGATCGCATTCCCCCTTGCCTGCGGCTACGCCGCGCTGCGCCGGTAGAGGGCCAGCCGATCGGTCAATTCCTCCGGAAGACGTTTTAGTTTTTCAGTCAGCGTCGTGCAGACGTGGACGGTGGCGCCTTGGAGAACCAATTTGCCGGCCGGATTGATGATGCGACAGCCGAAGTGAAGTCGCACACGATCGAAGCCGGTCAGCCAAAGGTCGATGCGCAAGACATCGTCGTAACGGGCGGGTGATTTGTATTTGAGGTGAGACTCCACCACGGGAAACGCCGTGTCTTCCTCCTGCAACTTCAGCAGCGGAACGCCCAGGGAGCGAAAGAATTCGCCCCTCGCCTCTTCCAGGATGTCGAGGTAGCGGGCGTAGTAAACGTGGTTGCCCATGGTGCATTCGGCGTAGGTCACACGGTGGGAGTGGCGAAAAATGTTGCCGGACATGCCGCCAGCTTAACCGGGCCGCGGACGCGGGGCGAGCCCGAATCCCCCGGCGCTACATAATCTTTGTTGCTAACCTTCTCGATTGGACTATCTTGCCGGGATGGATTGGCAGCAGATTGTCTCGCTTTGCGTTGTCGGTACGACCGTCGGGATTTTCCTTTGGGCGCGGTGGCGCCGGCGCAAGTTCAGGTTTGAACGAGACACGCATTGCGGTTGCTCTTCACCCGGCCAGTCCGCCCCGCACAGCTCGATTGTTTTTCACGCGCGCAAAGGCGAGCCCCGGCAGATCATCGTCAAATCAGGGTGATCTCCGCCTTGCGTTACTGCCATTGTTGATATATTTTCGTTTTGATCATGGCCCTGAACAAAGTATCTACTTCCCTCCATTTTGTTAAACGACCACAGAGCAGCGGTCTGGATTCCTCCGAAAGCTATTGGGTCCCCAACACGGATGTCTATGTGAGGGACGGCGGTCTGGTGATCAAAGTCGAACTGGCCGGCATGCGCAAAGAGGACCTGGAATTGAGCTGGGAGGGCAATCGGCTGAAGATCAGCGGGCATCGGCCCGATGGTTGTCGGGCTCCCAAGTGCACTTTTCTGGTGATGGAAATCAACTACGGCGGGTTTGAGAGCGTGATTGAACTGCCGCCCGGCTATGATTTGGGCCAGGCCAAAGCCGCCTATCAAAACGGATTTTTGCGCATCGACGTGCCCGAACAGACCAAGACTATCGAAAAAGCGATTTCAGTTTCCATTCCTTCCGGCGAGCGCTAATCTTTTGCTGAACTTTTTGGCCGTCTCCGGCATCTAACAATGAGAGCGGCAGCAAAATGACCTCACCGGAAACTGAATTCATCAGCATTCTTGGCGTTCCCAGCGGCTCGGACACCGTGATCACCCGCTCGGGCGGCAAGTCGCTGCCGGAGGTTTTGCCCATCCTCGGCCTGTCCGATATTGTGATCTTTCCCGGCATGGTGGCGCCGTTGCTGGTGGACTCGGCGGCGAGCATCCGGCTGATCGACGACGTGGTGGCGGGCGACCGTTTCATCGGTCTGGTGCTGCAGAAAAAGGCGGACGTGGAAAATCCCACTCCGGTTGACCTGTGGAACCAGGGCTGCGCGGTGCGCGTGTTGAAGATGTTGAAATTTCCGGACAACACCGTGCGGGTGCTGGTCGAAGGCTTGCGCCGATTCCGCATCGCGCATTATGAATCACACGAGCCGTACCTGCGCGCAAAGATCGAAGTCATCCGCGACGTGGTCGAACCCTCGCTGGAACTGACGGCGATGACGCGCAACGCGCAGCGGCAATTTCAGGAAATCATCGATCTGTCGCCCGCGATGTCCGACGAAGTGAAAGTCGCCGCCCTCAATACCGAGCACCCGGGCAAGCTGGCCGACCTCATCGCCGCCAACCTGAATCTGAGTCTGGAGGAGCGGCAGCAATTACTCGAAATGAACCTGGTCAGGGAACGGCTCTCCCGCTTGCTGCCGCTGCTGAGCCGCGAGTTGGAGGTCCTGACCCTCGGTTCGAAAATCCAGAAGGAAGTCGCTTCCTCGATGAGCAAGAGCCAGCGCGACTTCTTCCTGCGCGAACAAATCCGCGCGATCCAGCGCGAACTCGGGGAGTCGGATCCGGCGACCGGCGAGATCAATGCCCTCCGGGAACAGATCGAGAACGACCACCTTCCCGAAGAGACGAAAAGAATCGCCTTGAAGGAGCTGGAACGATTGCAACAAATACCGCCGACGACACCCGAATACACCGTCTCACGCAATTATCTCGATTGGATCGTCAACCTGCCCTGGTCGAAAGGGACGGAGGACAAAATTGACCTGGGCGCCGCCGCCCGCATTCTCGACGAGCAGCACTACGGCCTGAGCAAAGTGAAGGACCGTCTCCTGGAGTTTCTGGCCGTCATCAAGCTGAAGAACCGATTGAAAGGCCCGATCCTCTGTCTGGTCGGCCCGCCGGGCGTCGGCAAGACCTCCCTCGGCCGGAGCGTGGCCGACGCGCTGGGGCGGAAGTTTGCGCGCATTTCGCTGGGCGGCATGCGTGACGAGGCGGAGATTCGCGGCCACCGACGCACTTATGTGGGCGCGTTGCCGGGACGGATCATCCAGAGCCTGCGGCGGGTGGAGAGCAACAACCCGGTCATTTTGCTCGATGAAATTGACAAGGTCGGCTCGGATTTTCGCGGCGATCCGGCGGCCGCATTGCTTGAAGTCCTCGATCCGCAGCAGAACTATACTTTCACCGACAACTACCTCGACATGGCTTTTGACCTGTCGCATGTCCTGTTCATCACCACCGCCAATTGGCTCGACCCGATTCATCCCGCGTTGCGCGACCGGCTGGAAGTGATCGAACTGCCCAGCTACACGGCCACCGAGAAATTGCAGATCGCCAAACGGTATCTGGTGCCACGCCAGTTGGACGAGCACGGACTCAAAGGGAAACTGGTCAGATTGCCTGACGCGACCCTCAAACGCCTGATCCTGGACTACACCCGTGAAGCCGGGGTGAGACAGTTGGAACGCGAGATCGCCGCACTGACCCGCAAAGCGGCGCGCAAGATCGTCAGCCGCCACGGCTTGCTTCGTCCTTTGACGATCAGCGCGGGCGAGTTGGCGGACTACCTCGGCCCGGCGAGATTTGAGACGGAGATGGCCGAGGTGATCACGGAATCCGGCGTCGCCACCGGGCTGGCCTGGACACCGGTGGGCGGCGATATCCTGTTTATCGAGGCCACCCGCATGCCAGGCAGCGGTAAATTGATGCTGACCGGTTCCCTCGGCGAAGTAATGAAGGAAAGCGCACACACGGCGCTGACCTATTTGCGCAGCCAGTCCACGGCGTTGAAACTGGATTTTACCGAGTTCGACAAGCAGGACATTCACATCCACGTGCCTGCCGGCGCCACGCCCAAGGACGGTCCCAGCGCCGGCGTCACGATCGTCGCGGCGCTGGCGTCATTGCTTTCGCAGCGACCGGTCCGTTCCGATGTGGCCATGACGGGCGAAATCAGTTTGCGCGGCCGCGTGCTGCCCGTCGGCGGCGTCAAGGAAAAGGTGCTCGCCGCCAATCGCGCCGGCCTTAAGCACGTCATCCTGCCCGAACAGAACCGCAAGGACTGGGTCGATGTCCCGGCGGAAGTCCGCCAGAAGATCAAGGCGCATTTCGTTCGTCAGATTTCCCAGGTCTTGCCGCTGGCCTTGCGCCCCAAATGACCGTTCGGCCGATACTCTTTGTCTTCGCGTTTCTGGGAACTCACCTGCCGCAGGCCGCGGGCAACCCTCGTCCCGCGTCCAACGCCCAAGGCCAGGCGCTGGCGGCGGAACTCCGACTGGCGCGACCCACGGAGAACCTGGAAGTCAAGGGCCTGTTGAAGATTCGCGATGCCGACGGCAAACGCAGCAAGGTTCCTTTTCACTACCGTTTTATCAACGGCGAAAAGGGCTGGGAAAACATTTACGAAACCGAAGCCGGCGGCCAGGCCCCGTCGGAAAGACTGGTCGTATTACATCAGGAAGATCGACCGAATCGTTACCTGCATTCCCGGCCGGGCAACACCCATAACCCGCCGGCGGATGCGGCCCCGCTCAGCGGCGACAAAGCGATGATTCCCTTCGCCAAATCAGATTTTTGGCTGGCTGACCTTGGCCTGGAGTTTCTGCATTGGCCGGAACAACGCCTCGTCGAAGACGCCAGAATTAAAATGCGCAAGGGCCGCCCGTGCAAAGTGCTGGAAAGCATCAACCCGCGGCCCGACGCGGCCGGCTATACGCGCGTTCGTTCCTGGATTGACGCGGAGAAGAGGCAACCCATCCTCGCCGAGGCCTACGGTCCGGACAACAAGCTGATCAAAGAGTTCGAAATCGGGAGCGTGACGAAAGTGAACGGTCAGTGGGAACTGAAGAACATGGAAATGCGCAACACCAGAGCGGATTCGCAGACTGTTCTCGAGTTCAAGTACGACCAAAAAGCTGCGGAGTAGCGGAGAGTTGGAGTGTTGGGGAAAATCGCCTTGAAGACGAACTCGCCGCGCCAATACTCCATCGCTCCACCACTCCAACACTCCGTTACTCCCCACTCCCCTCCCCTTCCCTCTTCCCGGCGTGACTTTTGCGCCAAAGTCTTGTCCAATCGGCGATGGCAACTTTTGTGTCAATGGCCGAGCCTGCACAAACCGGATCCTCATCTGTTTCTGAGGAGGCGAACCGCGCCAAGGCGGACGCCGCGGCAACGACCGCCCCGGGCGGGCCTTTTTCCATCGGCGATCGACCGAAGTGGGCCGTGCCCGAATTCGGCGCGATTTACGAGGAGCACTCCCGCCCGGTTTATTACCTCGCGCTGCGTTTTCTCGGCGATCCCGCACAAGCCGAGGACGCGACTCACGACGTCTTCTTGAAGGCCTATCGCAAACTCGGTGAATTTCGCGGTGACTCGGCAATGCGCACCTGGCTTTACCGCATCACGATCAATCACTGCAAAAATCTTTTGCAGACCTGGCACCATCGGCACATGGTCAACAACGCCGACGAGAGCCTCTGGGAAAGCGCCCCGGCCAGCGCGGAGAATCCCTTGCGGGTGCTGGAAATCAAGGAACTCGGCCAACGCATCCAGAAAACTCTCGATGTTCTGCCGGAAGAATACCGGCTTTTACTGCTGCTGGTCGCGGATCAACAGATGAGCTACAACGAAATCGCCGCGTTGACCGGGCAGAGCCCGGACGCCGTTCGCGGCAAATTGCACCGCGCCCGCAAGGCTTTCATCGCCCAGTTCCAGAAATCTGCCTGAACCTATGAACCCGAACACCTCGAAACTGCGACAGAAACAGGAAACCACGGAGCAAATCGCCTCGCAGCAGACCGCCCGTGAATTTGCCTCCCCGGAAGAGATGCTTCGCCACGACGCCGGACAAATCAGCCCCCCGCCCGGCCTGGCCCATCGCGTGGCGGAGTCGATCGCGAAAGAACCGAGACCCGCGCGCTCGTGGTGGCAGCGATGGTTCTCGCGCCGTTCCACCAATCCATGACTTGCGTCGAACACGCCGTATCGCGGCCGCGACTGCCAAACCGGTCGGAGCGGGCCCGCTCGCGCATCGAGACCGCGCGCCTCGCGCTGGCGGAATGCCGTTTATGCGCGCATCACTGCGGCGTGAATCGGCTCGCAGGCGAACGCGGGCTTTGCCGTGCCGGCGCCGGAACCCGCCTTTTCCAGGCGCAAGCCGAGGTGTCGGATGAACTCGAACTTGTTCCCACGTTCGCCATCGCGTTGAGCGGATGCGATCTGCGCTGCGCTTTCTGCATTACCGGCGCGGAGAGTTGGAATCCCCGCGCCGGCGAACCCGTCGATCCTTTTGCCCTCGCGATGAAGGCGCAGGCGGCGCTGGACGACGGCGCGCGCACGGTAATGATTCTGGGCGGTGAACCGACCATTCACCTTCCGACCGTGTTGGAAATCGTCGCCGGGTTGCCGGACAACGCGAAACTGGTCTGGAAAACCAATGCGCACGGTTCGGTTCAGGCGCGCGAACTGCTGGACGGACTGTTCGATGTCTGGCTGGCGGACTATAAATTCGGCAACGACAGTTGTGCCGAACGGTTGGCGCGAGTTTCGGACTACACGCGCGTTGTTCAGGAGAATCTGCTTTGGGCCAACGAACACAGCGAACTCATCGTCCGGCATCTGGTCATGCCGGGCCATGTGGATTGTTGTTGGGCGCCGGTCGCGCGTTGGTTGGCGGAGAACCTGCCCGGTGTGAAAGTCAACTTGCGCACCGGCTTTTGGCCGGCATGGCAAGTGGCGCGTCATACTGAATTGCGTGGCACCGTTTCGACGACCGAAGCCAATCGCGCGTGGCGGATCGCCTGCGAACGAGACCTGCACTTGATAGAATGAGCGGAATTCGAAAATTCGCAGCAACCAGCTTGGGCATTGTCCGTCCACGGGCTCGGATAAAGTTTGCGGCGGATTACAGTTGCCGGACCAGGTATTGTCATACCTGTGGAATTCATTTGGATGAGCAGGGAATTTGATGCGGTACACGACTGATCGACGATGCCTATGGCCGAAGAATGCAATTCACTCTCTGCCGATTCAGCAGGACCTGGTTCGACAAGTGAATTATTGATTCTGCCCGATGGGAGAATTCTTGTCCACAATTTAACTCCTTTGTTCGCCGCGCTGTTAAGCGACCTGAATCCTGCCGACGAACAGATTCGGTCCCGGGCAAATCGCGATCCGGAGCGCAACGACCGGCAACGAACCACCGAACACTGACCCGGCCATGAACTTTGCGCTTGAACTGGAAACATTGATTCGCGCCCGTTATCCGATCCTCTATGTCGTCTCGGCGGAAGAGGCGCGGGTGCAGCAGTTGGTCGTCGGCATCGCGCAACGGCGGCAGAAAAAAGTGTTCGAGTGGAGCTTCAGCACGGGCATCGTTCCCGCCGGCACGTCGATTCAATCCCAGAAGCACCGCAATGCGCCCACCAAAGATCCGCTGATCGCGTTGGACCAGGTGATCGATCAGGTGGACCCCGCCATTTTCATCTTCAAAGATTTCCATCCCTTTCTGACCAGGAACAATTTTGCCGTCATTCGCAAGCTCAAGGAGATCGCGCTGCACCTCAAGAACAGCATTAAGACGATCGTTCTGGTCTCGCCGGTGCTGGAAATCCCCCCCGAACTGGACAAGGAAATCACGATGCTGAACTTCCCGCTTCCGATCCGCGAGGACCTGGCGGCGTTGCTCGACAGGATTGTTGAAGACGTGAAGCAATTCAAACAGGTGAAAATCGATCTGGACGAAGCGGGACGTGAACGGCTGTTGCAGGCCGCGCTCGGGCTGACGCTGGGAGAGGCGGAAAACGTCTTCGCCAAGATCATCGTCAAAGACGAACGGCTGACCGGCGAAGACGTGAACGAGGTTTTTGCGGAGAAACAGCAGATCATTCGCAAGAGCGGGCTGCTCGAGTACTACGCGACCGATGAAACATTCTCGAACGTTGGCGGGTTGGCCGTTCTGAAGGAGTGGCTGCAGAAACGGGCGGTGGCGTTCACCGACGAAGCGCGCGCGTTCGGTCTGCCCCCGCCGAAGGGCATCCTGATGCTGGGCGTCCAGGGTTGCGGAAAGAGTTTGTGCGCCAAGGCCGTCTCCTCTCTCTGGCAACTCCCCCTGCTGCGCTTCGACATGGGCCGGATGTTCGGCAGCCTGGTCGGCTCATCGGAGGAAAATGTTCGCCGCGCCATCGCGGTGGCGGAATCGGTCGCGCCCGCGATCCTCTGGGTGGACGAAATCGACAAGGCGTTTGCCGGATCGCAGGGTTCGGGCGCGACGGACGGGGGGACGACCGCGCGCGTGTTCGGAACTTTTCTGACCTGGCTTTCCGAGAAGATCGCGCCGGTGTTCGTAGTCGCCACCGCCAACGACATTTCCCAGCTTCCGCCCGAGCTGATGCGCAAGGGGCGGCTGGACGAGATATTCTTCGTGGACCTGCCCTCGGAGGGCGAGCGCCAGGAAATCTTCCGCATTCACCTGGCGCGACGGGGTCGCGACCCGCAGCTCTTCGACATCGAAACTTTGGCGGCGTGCGGCGAAAACTTCAGCGGCGCGGAGATCGAGCAGGCCGTGATCAGCGCGCTTTACGACGCGTTTTACGCCAAGGTGGAACTGAACACCCAGCACATCCTCGAAGCGTTGCGCCAGACGGTGCCCCTGGCCAAGACCATGGATGAACAGATCAATCGGCTGCGCAATTGGGCTGAAGGACGGGCGCGCAATGCCAGCACGACCCGGGTGCCCGGCGCGGACGACCAGGTTCGGCGAATGGAGTTTTGAGACGTGCCAACGTCGGGCGTGACCGTTTTGGCTTCGCCTCCCTGGCCGGCCTCCCTTTCAATCCCTGGCCTGCCGAACGATTTTTCAAATTCCGCGTGAGGGGACGCCGGGTGCCCGGTCCAACCATTTGAATCGGTCATCCCAATCGCACGACGATCAAATGATATTATGAGCTGCGTATGCATCCTTACACCGGTGGTGATCGCTGCCTGGCCGGCATTCAGCGCCGCGGTCGTGTCGGCGGCGGCTTCGCTGGGCTACGCAGTGGTTGAAGAGGCGAAAAAGGCAGCCGAATCCGCGGGCAAATCCCCACTGGTCAATCGAGTGGATCTGCAGGTGCCGCACAGCCAACTGGTCATGGACACGCTCAATCGCGACCAGCGCATCTCGGTCACCCGCGACGGCGTGACCGTGACCTTCGCCCGCGACCCGCGCGGCAAAGCGTCCCTCTGCGTGACCGGCGAAGGCCACACGGAGGCCGAACTGAGGGCACTCGGTGAAGAGCTGAGTCAACGTCTGGTGCAGAAATACGTTTACCAGCGGTTGAAGGAGGAGATGCGCTTGCGCCAGTTCGTGGTCGTGGAAGAGGAAACCGACCAGAACCAGGCGATCCGCCTCAAAGTGCGTCACTGGGAGAACTGAGCCATGCGACAACGCGAATTTGAAATCACCATCGGGCCGGACGGTTCGGTTGAAGTGCACGTGAAAGGCTACAAAGGCAAACGCTGTCTCGAAGCGGTGAAGTTCTTCGAACAAATCGTCGGAGAGACCCGGTCACAGCAGTTGACCAGCGAATACTATGATCCGGAAGAGGAAGTGCAGTATCACATCGAACAGCGGAGTTGAAGTTCTGTCCGGGCGAATCAACCTTCCAGGTGAGTGATGGCGGGGACGAATAACATGCCCAAGGCATTTTATCCACCGCGCGCCCGATGGTACAGTCCAATCTTTTATTTTTGGTACTGGCTTCGGCGGCGTCTTCTTTTGGATCGGATCAAACTGCCCTCGGCGGTCAACCTCGTGCGAGTTTTGTTGGGCTTGATGTTGCCGGGATACGCGTTTGCGGCTTGCGGACGGCCAACCATAGCCCGCGTTGTTTATGGCGGTTATGCGCTGGCCGCGTGCACATTCATCGTCTGGCTGGGGTATGTCATTTCGAGCCTGGCGCTGGCCGCGATGGTCTCGCTTCATGTCGTCGGCGTGCTCTATCTGGTCGGACGCCATTCGCCCGAGTTGAACGGCCGCTGGCGGATGGTTTTGTCAGTGACGACTTTTTTGCTGGTCTATTTTTGCTTTTACAGCCCGCTCCGGAGACAATTTGAGGAGCGGCTGGCAATGCCGTTAAGAGTGGGCGACAAGGTCGTCATGGTCAGTAGCCGAAAGGACGCCGGGACAGTCAGGCGAGGAGATTGGGTGGCCTACCGAATCGTCCCAATCCGGGAGGGAAATGCCTTCCTGGCCGGGGGATTAGGATTTGGCCGGGTGCAGGCTGTTGCGGGCGACGAGGTTGTTTTTACGCCGAAGAGTCTTCAGATCAACGGGGCGCTGTTCCCGCGGCGGAGGTATATGCCGGTCAATCAAACATGGGTAGTGCCGGAAAAGCACTGGTTTATTTGGCCGGATTCGACTATATCTATCTCAGGAAACCAAGAACAGGGCGATGCCGTGGCCCGACTGATGTGCGGGCTTTCCCTGGTCGCGGAACCACAGTACGTGGGCCAACCGCTGCGCCGGTGGTTTTGGCGACGCCAGACAATGCCATGAGTCGTTTCAACAATCTGGAGTTCAGCGAGGAGTTTGACGGAGAATTGCAACACCGGCAAACCGACCAATCCACGCCGGCGGTCAAAGATGAGGCGTACTATCTTGAACAGGCGCAGGCGGCGTTCGAGTGCGGCCAGTTCGAAGAAGCCCTGCGGCACTACGCCAAGGTCCTCGAGTTCAATCCGACCAATACCGCCGCCTGGACCGGCCAGGTGCGAATGCTGATCGAGTTGAATGAATTTCAGGAGGCCAAACAATGGTCGGACAAGGCGCTCCAACGTTTCCCCAATGATCCGGAACTGCTGGCGGCCAAAGCCGTCGCCCTGGCGCGTCTCGGCGATTTGAAAGCGGCGCTCGCCTACTCGGATGCTTCGCTGGAGGAACGGGGCGAAACACCCTACATCTGGCTGGCGCGGGGCGACGTGCAACTGGCGCGGGAGGAGAAGCGGGCGGATTACTGCTTTGAAAGGGCCTTGACCCTGGCGCCGCGCGATTGGTTCGTTCGTTGGTTGGCCGCGCGGGTCCACTATTACTACAAGAAATTCGCATTCGCGGTGAAACTGCTGCAAGAGGCACTCGAGTTGAAATCCGGCCAGGGCGTGCTGTGGTTGCAACTCGGTTTCTGTCAACAGGCCCTGGGGTTGGTGAAACCGGCCAGGGTCTCGTTCCAAAATGCGCGCGAATTCAGCCCGCACAGCCGGGAAGCCGACACGGCCTTGAGGAAGCTTTACCAGGTCGGGTTCTGGGAAAAGGTCCGCGGCCGCTGGCGCCAATTCTTTAACCAATGAACGCGTCGTGGTTGGACCGGTTGCTTGAGGCGGCGAACGAGTTTGGCGCTTCCGACCTCCATTTGATTGCCGGCGTGCCGCCGGCCTACCGGGTCAACGGCGAAATCATCCTTGCGGACGAAGATGCCTTGAAGCCGGAAATCATCACGGCCATGGCGGACGGGCTGCTCAACGGGATTCAGCGCGAAAAATTTGATCGCGAATGGGAACTCTGTATTTCACTCCTCCACCCGACGGCCGGCCGGGTGCGCGTGACTTTTTATCGACGGAACGGCCACCCGGAAATGAGCTTCCGCCTTTGCGGCGACCGCATCCCCGGCCGCGAAGAACTGGGGCTCCCGGCGAAGATCGACGAACTGGCGCGCCGACCAAACGGTTTGATTCTCATTACCGGACCGACCGGGGCCGGCAAAACGACGACGCTCAACTACATGGTGGAAGTCATCAATTCAGAGCGCCGGTGCAAGATCATCACGATCGAGGACCCGATCGAATTTGTGCATGAGAACAAGCGCGCCATCGTCGTTCAGCAGGAAGTTCTGACGGACACACAATCGTTCAACCGGGCATTGGTGCACGTATTGCGACAGGACCCGGACGTGATTGTGGTGGGTGAAGTGCGCGATCACGAGGCCATGGCCACCGCGCTGAAGGCGGCCGAAACGGGGCATTTGGTGATTGCGACGCTGCATTCGCCCAACGTCGCGCTGGCGCTGGAGAGGATTATCGGAGTGTTCGAGGGGAGCGCGCAGCGGCAGATTGTGCTGCAACTGGCCAATGCGTTGCAGGGGATCATCGCCCAGGAACTGCTCCCGGCGGTGGATCGTTCGCGGCGCGTGCTCGCTTACGAGCTGCTCATCGCCAACAGCGCTGTGCGCAACCTGATTCGCGAAAACAACCTGCATCAATTGGAAAACTGCATCCAGACCGGCGCCAGAGACGGCATGGTGCTGATGGACAACTGTCTTTACGAACTCTACTGTCGCTGCCAAATCAGCTACGACACCGCCCTGAGCCGCGCGCGTAACCCGGACCGGATCGCCAAAAGGGCCAACCAAACCTGATGCCGGGTCGCCCGGCGGGGCGGCCGCCAAAACCCCGGCGACGCAATTCATGAACTGGCTTTCGCCAAAACTGTCCGGCGTGCTCGAAGCGGTTTTGTGCGCCGGCATCATCGGTTGGATTTTGTACCGGTGGTTGAAGAAGAGCGATGATCCGGCGCGGCTGATTTCGAAGTGGGCCATCACCGCGGTGATGGGCGGCATCACCGGCTGGGTCGCCATTTCGAATTATCAGGAGGGAGGCAGCTATGGCGCCGCATTCATCATTGGGATTACCTGCGCCATCTGCGGAATCGTCCTGGGCATTACCTGGGGCGGCAATATCGCGGACTTCCTTGGCAGACCATTGACCAGCTTGTTCGACGGCGGCGATCAGGAGATGCCTCCGACGCCGTTCTACTCCATCGCTGAAGCCAGGCGGAAACGGGGGAACTACCCCGAGGCAGTCGCCGAAATACGCAAACAATTGGAGCGTTTCCCGGGTGATTTCACCGGGATGCTGATGCTCGCGGAGGTCCAAGCAGAGGACCTGAACGATTTTGCCGGCGCACAGGAGGCGATCGAGCGTCTGCTGATCGAGTCCGAGCGAAATCCTGCGAACATGGCGCTGGCGTTGAACCGCCTGGCGGATTGGCACCTGAAATTCGGGCGGGACCCGGATTCTGCGCGAGCGACGCTGGAACGCGTTCTGGAGATGTTTCCAGAAACGGAACAGGCCTACCTGGCGAGCCAGCGCATCGCCCATCTTGCCACGGGAGAAATGCTGGCGGAAAAGCACGAACCGCATCGCATCAAGCTGGGACAGTACCAGGAGAACATCGGGTTGCTGCGAGAACCGGCGAAGGTGCGGGCACCGGAAGAAGACCCGGCGACCGTCGCCGGAGACCTGGTCAGGCACCTGGCGCAACATCCGCAGGACGGTGAGGCCAGAGAGAGGCTGGCGTTGATTTACGCGGAGCACTATCAACGATTGGATCTGGCGGCGGACCAACTGGAGCAGTTGCTCGCGCAACCGAACCTGCCGGTCAAACCGGCCGTTCGCTGGCTCAATATGCTCGCCGACCTCCACCTCAAACATGGCGGCGACCTGGCGGCGGCCAGGCTCGCGTTACAACGCGTGATTGATAACTTTCCAAATCTGGCGGCGGCGGAAAATGCGAAAAACCGGATGGCCCATCTGCAACTCGAACTGCGTTCGAAGAAAAAGAGCCAGGTGTTGAGCCTGGGCTCTTACGAAAAGAATATCGGGCCGGGCGGCGGACCGGGCGTCACTGACTGACGAGCAATTGACCGTAGATTTGTTTGTCGATCTCGCTGGCGAGGTCGATGTCCGCGACTCCGCCTCGGCGCACCTGCACCGTCACTTTGGTGATCTTCGGTTCGCTGTCATCCAGGGCGACGTACACTTTGGCGGTGTCGATCCTTGCCTCCAACACCTTCCTGACAAGATCGTCACCGACCAGGGTGCCGTTGCGTTTCAACACGGCGATGCTGGCTGTTTTCACCTGGTCGTAAGACTTTTCATAACGGCTGACGATCTTGTCCTTTCCGGGCAAGCCGAAGATCAGATCTTCCTTGGGCGTGGAAACGCAGCCGGCGCACACAAACCAGAGACAACCCAGCGCCAGCAATGTGAAAAATTTAAGTGTCATGGGGTTATGCAAACAGATTCCGATTCCTCGTCAAGCCTTAACCGCCAAGTCCACTGCTTCGGGGCGCATCTTCCAAGTAACACGCGAAGTTACTTCCTTCTTCCGTCGCCCCAGTGACTGAGTTGCTTGACACGGCCACCGGACCGCGGCTGTGTCCGAAGGACCAGCCGCAGCACGCCTGAATGCCCAAAGGCGGTGAAATGACCCCAACACGCACATCCCCGGCGGAGCCGCTGCGGCTGGCGCTCCGCGCCCAGCCGCGGTCCGTTTCCTCGCGTTTTTCGGTGGCAGTGATCAGATGCGCCCCTGCTTCGCTTCGCGAGCAAGCGATTTGCGAACGGGAACAAACCGGCGGCGTGGTCCGGATCGGTTGGCCGGAATGGTGTCATTGATCCCCCGGAACGGGGCTTTGGGAGGGCAAGATAACTTGTTGACAAAATTTTTGTGAGTTTTAACTTAACCGTGATTCGGGTAGCGGTACGTTTCTTCAGCGGGGTTCCCCACCCCCACCTCCTTGGCGTCTGCTGCCCGAATCGCTCTTTGCTTTTCGACTTCCTCATTGACGTGAGAGTGAGGTTTTCCTAGTTTCCTGCTTCCCCGGCGCGGGGGTGTAGCTCAATTGGTTAGAGCGCTGCCCTGTCACGGCAGAGGTTACGGGTTCGAGCCCCGCCACTCCCGCCACGCTTTTGTGGGCTTTTTGAGAGGCTTGATGGCTTGCTTAAGCAGACGGGTTCTGGCAGATTTGGATCAGCTTATGGGCACGGCAGCCATTCCGTTCGAGTCAGAGGATTCCGCACAGAGCTTGTGGGAGCGATTTTTTGCTGACTTCCCCGCCTCCGTCGAGGAATGGAGCCGCTCCATCAATCGCTGGAACCGATGGGAGGAAGAACACCTGTTGGTTGAACGGCCCTCGCCCGAAGACCTCGCACGCCATCTGAAGTTCATCAAACGGCTGATGTTCTTCGGCCAGCTATGCGCTCTGGTCGCCACGCATCCCGACTACGGGGATGTCCAAACTGCGGAGATGGTCACTGCCTCACAGGAAGTTCTGCGCAACAAACTTCGCATGTTCCATCAACCAATGGGCGACGAAGAAGCCGGAAAAATTTTAGCGGAGGTTTTCCCTGCATCCTGAACTGGAACGCCTGATCGAGGCGCTCTACCAAAGTGAACAATGCGAGCCTCGACACCGGCACAAGTGGCTGGCCAGTTACCATCGGCTGTTTGAAGAAGCTGCCGCGCGCTTGCCTTCCGGCTACTCTCGCGAGCAACTCCACGACGCCATTCTCAACCGCGTCCGCCAGCGCAAGACTGCGCTGAAACCCAAACCTCCCACGCTGCCTCCCAAGGCGTAATTCAACGACGCGAAATGAAGGCCACGCGGACGCCTCATCGGTTGTGGACAGAATTTTCCGGACTTGGCCGACAATCCTTAAACTTCGGGGACAGTGCGCGTGGTCAAGCGGGCGAGCCTGTCGTGACGTACGCTTCACGGAGTTGAACTTGCGCCGGCTTGAGCTTCGCCGGTTGTGGACAACAGACAACCGCGCAAGGGGCTCCGCATGGCCCGCCACTCCCGCCACGTTTTCAGGCCAGTTTCGAGAGATTTCTGGGGTCTTCTCGCCGCTTTGGGTTTCACAGGATTTATTGGTCGCGTGGGACAACTTTTGGAACCGGTCAACAACCAAAGGCGGCGCGGCCACTGACGGCCACCACAACAGCTGCGCGATCGAACTGAAAGGCTGCACAAAGTTGTTTCAATCAGGCGGGAAATAGGGTATAGGGTTACGCGGGTGTGCAGCAAAGCGATGGCCGGACCGCGTCGGCGCACGCGGACCAATGTGGGGCTTGAAAGACAGCTTCGGAAATATTTCCTTCGAAGTAGCCTTATACTTTTCCGAATCCTCCTGATGGTGTTGGGCACCAGCGGCGTTCTTCAGGCTTCGTTTAGCTCAGTAACATTGCAATGGGACGCAAGTCCGGACACGAACGTTGTTGGCTACGCCGTGTACAACGGCGTGATCGACACCAGCTACCTCATTCGTACCGACGCGGGGCCTGAGACAAGCGCCACAGTCACGAATTTGCCGGTCGGCGTCACGAACTATTTTTTTGTCACGGCCTATGACGAGAATGGAGTCGAAAGCGACCCTTCGAACCTGATTGACGCCAACTTCCCGGGAATCTTTCCTCCCCCGACGCTCTCCGCCGTACCCGACCAGTCAGTTGGAAAAAATGGAACTGCAGGTCCGGTTTCTTTTACGATTGGCGACTCTCTGTTGACCGCCTCCAGCCTCGCGCTGCGGGGAACGTCTTCCAACCCGGCGCTGGTTCCGAACGGCAACATCTTGTTTGGCGGATCCGACTCCAACAGAACTGTGATTGTGGTCCCCGCCCTCAACGCGGCGGGCAATGCCGTGATCACGCTTACCGTCTGGGACGGCGTCGCGAGCGCAAGCAGGAGCTTTCTCTTGACAGTTGATCCTTCCGTCAAGTCCGCGTTCGTCTATCTGCCGCTGGAAGCCGAGACGGCAACTGTTCTCTCTCCAATGGAAGTCTTTGGTGATCCAACCGCTTCCGGAGGACAATTCATTGCCACGACCAACATGTGGTCAGGAAAGGCAACGTTCACCGTGGATATCCCCGTCTCCGGCGCTTACATGCTCTGGTGGAGAGCGCTTGCGCTTGAGAAATCAGATTGGTCGTTCACTGTTTTCGCGGATGACGGAGCGTCGGATATTTTCGATGCGTCTCAGGTAACCTGGACCGATCGCTGGCGGTGGGCAAGAGTGAACGGTTCCTTTCGATTCGCGGTTTGCGACTCCGCTGGCGCGCCTGCCAACCAGACCGTATTACCGTTCACGGCCGGCCGTCACACGATCACATTTTCGGGCCTGGATCCACAGATGCTCCTTGATGGAATACTCCTCACCAACGATCGGGGCTACATTCCCATTCCGCCGGTTCTGACGGTTCCTCCCGACCAGACGATGGATGAACTGACCACGCTGGTGGTCGTTAACACGGCCATCGACCCGAACATTCCTCCTCACAACCTGACCTTCGGTCTGGTGTCGGGCCCGCCTGGAGTGGTCCTCGACGCCCATACCGGCGTGCTCACCTGGACGCCGACAGAGGACCAGGGCCCGAGTACCAACGTAATTGTCGTGCAGGTCACCAATGATGCCGTACCGCCCTTGAGCGAAATCAAAAGCTTTGCGGTGATTGTCAATGAAGTGAACCAGCCGCCGATCCTGACCGTGCCTCCGGACCTGACAATCAATGAACTGAGCACGCTGGTGGTCGCCACCACCGCCACCGATCCGGACCTGCCGGCCAACGCGCTGACATTCCGTCTGCTGTCAGGTCCCGAGGGAATGACTCTGGATCCTTATACCGGTGTGCTCGTTTGGACGCCGACGGAGGCTCAAGGTCCCAGCACCAACCTTGTCGTTCTCCAGGTCGCGGATGACGGCTCACCACGTTTAAGTAAAATCAAACTATTCACGATCTACGTTGATGAACTAAACAGCGAACCCACGCTGGCTCCGGTGCCGGACCAAAGGATCCAGCCCGGATCGCTATTGACTGTAACCAACGTGGCGTCCGACCCGGACATCCCGACCAACACACTGACTTTCACTCTCGGCCAGGACGCTCCCGCCGGCGCCGCAATCAACCCTTCTGACGGCGTATTCACCTGGAGCCCGACGGCCGCGCAGGCCGACACCACATATTTCGTAACCGTGTGGGTGTCCGACAACTGTTCGCCTTCCTTGAGCAACAGCGTCACGTTCGCGGTTGCTGTCGGAAAGCTGACGCCCGTGAAGCTGACCTCGGCGACGTTTGATGGGGGGGAAATTCACTTGCGAACCACAGGCGATCCCGGAATCACCTATTGGCTGCAGGCATCCACCGATCTTGAGTCCTGGGTTTCGCTGAACCGTGTTACCGCGCCAGGCAACGAATTTGAGTTCGTGGACGCCGAGGCAACCAGGTTCCCCTTCCGGTTTTATCGCGTGACAACCGCGCCCTGATGCCTTTCGGCTCTTTTCTCGTCAACCACGCCGGTGAGGCGCCACGATTTGCGCGCATGGCGCGGGCAGTTTTGCATCAGGTTTTTTCCCGCCCCGACGGAGGAAAATCAATCCCGCCGGCATTACCCAACCGGGTGTCACGCGTGTCCGGCGCCAGTTTCGAGTCCCGAAGACGAACGGCGTGGCCGGACTTTCGTCGGCGGAGCGGATGGAACTGAAATTCGGCCGGCTGCGAAGCGGCTTCATCAACCCGCAGTTCGCAATAGCCGCCGTCCTTTAACAATTCGATACCGGCGATGGCGGGGCAGAGTCGGGTCCTGAACTCGCGCCAGCAGCGGGCCTCGTTCAGCGCGCGGCTCATGCGCCGGATGGAGTTGCCCAGGAAGCGAATTGCGGGCATGCCGGCCAGCATCTGGCTGTTGCGAAAGTACCAATTGGAATGCAGATGTCCGATGATGGTTTGTTCCACCTGATTCAACTTGCTCCGCACGGTCTCGTCCTGCCGCAGAAACGGCAAGGCCGTGGGATCATGGCAAAACAACAGCACGCGCTGCTCCGGTCGCAGATTGGCAAAGGCGCGACGAATCTCCGTCAAATGCTCCCGGCGCAAAGCCGCCCACTCCTTCCGTTCCCCAGGCAAAGCTTCCGGTTCATAAACCGGAAACGCCAGGAGCGAAGAGGTGACGCCCAATAAAACATAGTTGCCGACTGCGCTTCGCCAAAAGGGTTGCAAGGCCAGTTCGGTCGTGGCGCGGCGCCAGCTTGCAAGACGAAAGCCCCCTTTGCCGCCGAACAAACTCATCTTGCCCAGTTCATGGTCGCCGATGACGCTTCGCAATTTGGGACCGAAACGGTCGCGGAGTTTGGCCAAACACTGACGCGCGCTCTCGAAGGCCGCGTCGTCGCACACCCCGATGAACTCGGTGTCGCAGGAATAATCGCCATTGGTAACGACGACGTCGGGAGAATCGGCCCGGGCCAGAAACTCGTCGAGCAGATGGTTGTGGGCAAAGGGATCGCGCAGCCAGACGTAGTGGCGGTAGGCCTTGACCGCGCGTCTGAGCAGCGGATTGGCAATGATGCGCGTCTCATGTCCGCGCCGCTGCTTTTCCGCCTCGGACGCGTAATGAATGTCGCTGAGAATCAGGATGGTCTGTTGTCGCGCCATGCCGCGCGGATGCTAGGCGGCGAATGGCCCGAAGTAAAATGAGAAACCGCCGTTCGGCAACGGGCGGTCAGCGTAGTGGCGGGCGTCCCGCCTGCCGTAGAGCCGGGCATCCTGCCCGGCGGACGCAGCGCAGGCATTCGCACGGCGCGTCCGGCTTCGCAACTCGAATCCGGACGGTATTAGATGCCGCCCTCTACGTCAGCCAGGATGGCTGCCGCGACAACAGCAGGCAGGCGCTAAACAGGTACCTGGGAGAACGATGGCCGGAGAAGTTGTAACGTTGCCAACCCTATGATGTCTTCGTCAGCGGCAACATGATTTTGAACGTCGTACCCTTGTTGACTTCGCTCTCCACTTTGATCCGGCCGCGGTGCTCTTGAATGATCCGGGCTGTAATCGCCAGTCCCAGGCCGGTCCCTTCGGGTTTTGTGGTCACGAACGGGACGAAGAGGCGGGTGAACAGCTCCGGCACGATGCCGGAACCGGTGTCCTTGATGCTGACCTGAATCTGCTCCCGTTTGCCCTTCGATTCCGCGCGCGAAATGTGGTCGGTGGCGACGACGACTTCCGTGGCCACGGTCAGCGTGCCCGTTTCCTCCATGGCTTCGATGGCGTTTAGCAGGAGATTGATCACGGCCTGTTCCAACTGTTTGGCATCTCCCTGCACGTTATCGAATCCGGCATCGAGAGCGCGAACCAGATGGATTTTTCGCACCTTGATCTGGTGCTGCACCAGTCGAAGCGAGTTCTCGATCACTTCATGCAGGTTCACGCTGGAGAAAGTGGGTTTGGCCGGCCCCGCGAACTTCAGGAGTTGGCTGACCAGCGAATCAATCCGGTTGGCCTCGCGGCTGACGAGAGCGCTCATCTCGACATCCTGGTTCCGCTGCTCCAGAAGGTCGGCGAAGGATTTGAAGGCCACCAGCGCGTTCTTGATCTCGTGCGCCACGCCGGCAGAGAGGGTGCCGATGCTGGCCAAGCGTTCGAGCCGGCGGATGCGGCGTTCCAGTTTCCTGGCCGAATCGAGATCGTGAAAAACCGCGATCACGACGAGCGGCCGGCTCGATGCGTCCACGCACAAAGAAGTATTGGCATGAACAGTCATCTTTTCTTCCGCGTCGGGAAACAGAACGAAGGTTCGGTCGGTGACGGGTTTGCCGGAAACAAAGGTTTCCTCGATGGCCTGTTGCAGAGCCGCGGGCAGCCCCGACATCGGCCGGCCGAGCAGCGCCTGCGCCTCCAGGCCGGTCGCCCGCTCGGCGACGCGATTGAAAGCGGTCACGTTCCTTTGCGCATCCACGGCCACCAAGGCTGGTTCCAACGAACGGAACAGAGCGCCCCAAAGGTTCAATCGCTCGGTTCGTCGCTTTTGAAAACTGGTTTCTTGAATCAGCATACGGGCGTTTGGCAGGGCTGCTGCGAACCGGGCGTCGTTCAGTGGATGGAAATGACAACCGCCGAATTCAGTGCAAACCGCAGTCAAACGCTGCCACGCCGGGGAAATAATTGAAATGATGCGCCGCAGTTCTGCCTCTGAAGACCTGCTTTGCCGTTGACATCCATGCCTTCCAGTTTAATGACTTTTGCAGCGATGACAATGAAAATCCCTATCCTTCGGATTATTGGTGTGCCGCGTGATCGGGCGGATGAACGGTCGGTGGTGTTTGGGGAACGCGATTGGGTTTGGCCTGCTTTTTAAACTGATGCGAGAGCTTTCGGGCAAGACGGCGATTCTGACGGGCGCTTCGGGCGGACTGGGGCGGTATATTGCTCTGGCCCTGGCTCAACGCGGAGTGAATCTGGTTCTGGCGGCCTATCCCGGGGAAGGGCTTGAAAGCCTCAATGAAGCGGTGAGTCAGCAGGGTGTCCGCGCGATTCCGCTCGTCGCCAATTTCCGCCACGCTTCCCAACTGCGATCTGTGGTCGAAGTAGCGAACAAGGAATTTGGCCGAATCGACCTGTTGATTAACAACGCGGGCGTGGAATTCACTTCCGCCTATCACGAACTGCCCGAAGAAAACATTGGCGATATCATCGGCATCAATCTGGAGGCGCCGATGCTGCTCACGCGTCTGGTGTTGCCGGACATGCTGGCGAGAGGTTGCGGGCATATTGTGAACATGGCATCGCTGGCCGGCAAATCCGGTCCGGCTTTTCAGGAGCCGTACGCGGCCACCAAGGCGGCGCTGATTGCGTTCACGGTCTCACTGCGCGCCTCGTATCGCGGAACCGGAGTCAGTGCTTCGGTGATCTGTCCCGGTTTCGTGGAGGCGGGAATCTACGCAAAGTTGAAGAAAGAAACAGGGTTCGTGGCTCCAGCGTTGCTGGGCACTTCGCCTCCGGAGCCTGTGGCCCGTGCTGTGGTTAAGGCAATCCATCGCGATTTACCCGAGGTTATTGTTAATCCCCTCCCGGTAAAACTGCTATTTGCGACCGCGATATTGTTCCCTCGGCTGGGAGAGTTTCTGGTAAGCAGAACTGGTGCGCACGAATTCTTTGCCAAGGCTGCCGAGGCGTTGAAACGAAAGCGACTCGATGCTCAAAAGTGATAGCCCATTGAAAAGTTAACGGCCTGATTGAAAAATTGGTAGCTCCCGTCGGCGGAATTGCCGTTGCTGATTTGTCGAGCGGGACCGGCGATAATTTGCCCGGAAATCGCCCAGTCCCAGTGTTCTCCTTTGTGACCGAACCCCAGACTGGCGACATGCAGATCCGTGTCCGGCAGGATCGGATTGAAGTCGGCATCAGTGGTGGAGTTCTGGCTGAAAAAGTATCCCGCACTAATCCGGTATCCATTTGGCAGATAACGCGAGACGCCTAAGTGGGCGAGATAACTGGATTTCCAGTTCAGCGCAAACGGCACATCACCAAGGGCTGTCCCTTTGAACGTGACCGTATCAACCGTGTCCCAATCCGTCCAATCCACCCCCACTTCGATATTCCAGTTCGTCGTCGGCCGAAATGAAATGCCACCCATGATGAACTGGGGAAAATCCAATTCCGCCGAAGTTCCGTTTTTCTGAGGCAAGAATGGTTTGGCCGTGGAATTGCCCCGGTATTTGACCGTGGTTGGGCTGACGTAGCTGACGCCGAAGGACCATTGGGGGTGTGGTTGCCACAGCAAGCCAACCTTGGCGCCATACGCGAAACCATTGCCGCGAAACCTGAACTCGTCGCCCGAGACCAGACCGATGCCATTTCGCAGCATTGCGGTCGAAAAATTTACCGTCGGCCCTGCCGCGATGGAAAGCGTCGAGTTGACCCGCCACGCAGCGATCGGACTGATCGTGACGTACTGAAGCCGTCCCTCTTGTGCGAGATTACGGAAGACAACGTTTCCCGGCCACTCCAACCCGAGCCCAAATGGGGCATAAATCCCGAGTCCAAACGCGAGCGGGTAGTCCTTCGGCGAGTACACGTAATAAAACTGAGGAACCGGCAGAATCTCGGATTCGGTGTCGGCTTCGACACCGCCGGTGGCAGCTTTGAAGTGAGAATTTACGGAAAGCAAGTGCGCTCCGATTTGAGCATTGTGTCCCTCGAGTTGCGTAATGCCTGCCGGATTGTAGTACAGGGCAGACGGATTGTCCGCGGTGGCAACGAACGCATTTCCACGGGCGGTTGCCTCGGCATCCTGGTTTGGAATACGCAACCCCAGTCCAAAGACCGGACCCGAATGGAAAGAAAAACCAACCAAGGCAAGGGCGGTTGGGAGCCCGCGACAGAATCTGGTGTTCAGGTGCATGGCCTTCAACATCTGGCGGAAATGCCCGTTTGATGCAAAGAAAAAATCAGGGTTGTGTTGACCGCAGATTTTGTCGGGTTGCTCGTCTTCGCCGACCGAACGTGAAAAACGATTGTGCTATTCATGCCATGAAATTTCTGTTATCCAGCCGTCGAGAGAGACGGTGAGTGCGCAATGCCTGCAATGACAGACATCAATTCGGACGGAAGCCTGGTGACGGGCGAAATCGGCCAGGGAATAGAATTTCGCGGCAACACCGTGCGACTCATGCGCCATTTAGCCGTCTTCGAAATCTACAATCTCGCATTGGTGCTCCGGCTCTCTGAAGTGCTGACGAATTTCAAGATCGTGGCCAATGATGTTCCCCTCTATGTGGGCCGTGCCGTGGTCAACAATCTGCTGTACACGGCTACGCTGGTTATTTGCGAAGCCACCTTGGACGAGTCGGGCTGGATCGACGTGGATTTCAACTGCGTGAGGAACGGCGGCGTCGGGCTGGCGAAGGAGTATGAGAACTTCGTTCGCCGATGGCAGAAAAACTACAAAGTCACTCAGCCATTCAAGTTGATTATAGCCGACATGCGGACTTTTTTCATGGACATGCAACTCTGGCTGGATCAAGTGGAATTGGGCATTCGTGCTTCACCGTCCGGCGACCGTTCGAAGCTGGAACAAGCGGTGACGGATGAATTAGCCTCGGCCATCATTCCGTCCATCAACACGCTTTTTGAGAAGTTCGAGAACGCGGCGCAGAATCTCGAGCCGCACCTGCTGCCCATTCACAGCAGCTATATGCGGCGGCAACTCCACCCTTTCGTTCTCTGCGCGCCTTTTCCGCACCGCACTTTCTGCAAACCCTTGGGTTACGCCGGAGACTACGAGATGGTCAACATGATCGCGCGCGACGTGCATGAAGGAGGGTCCCTGTATGCGAAAATTGTCAACTGTTGGTTCCTGAAACAACCGCCGGCGCAGGCGCACCGCAATCGGCTTCGTTATTTGCAGGACAAATTGATTGAAGAGACGTTGCGCGTCATGAGAGCGGGCAGGCAGGCGCGAATCTGCAATCTGGCGTGCGGTCCCGCGGTCGAAGTCCAGAGATTTCTGGACGAACAGGAGATCAGTAACCAGGCGCATTTCTCTCTCATCGATTTCAACGACGAGACACTCGAACACGCGCAGATGAAGCTGGATAGCGTCAAAGCCCGACACTACCGGCGCTCTTCAGTGCAATACGTCAAGAAGTCCGTCCAACGTATTCTCAGGGACAGCGTGCGGACGTTTGAACGCCCGCCGCAGGATCAGTATGATTTCGTCTATTGCGCCGGGTTGTATGATTATCTGCCCGACCAGGTATGTCGGTTGTTGACGGACCTCTTGTATGAGTGGGTGGCTCCGGGAGGACTGCTGCTGTTAACGAACGTGGAGCCATCGAATCCGCTTCGCAACGGGATGGAGCACCTGCTGGATTGGCATCTGGTGTATCGGACCGGACGGCAATTTGAAGCGCTTCAACCCAAGCGCGCTTCCGCGGATTCTGTCGCGGTGCGTGCGGATCTGACGGGGGTGAATTTGTTCCTTGAAGTTCGCAAGCCGGACCATGCCAAGCGATAGGATTACGAGCCAACCGGGGTTTGCAGAGGCGTTTCGGGCCAACGAGCGCCAGGAGCGGATTAATACCGGCAAGGTGGCTTCGGCGCTTGTGGTCTTCCTGATGCCGCTCGGAGTAACTCTGGATTTCTTCGTTTACCACGAGTGGTTGCAGTTCTTTCTCCTGCTCCGCCTCGCGTGCTCGGCTTTGGCCGGTTTCATCTGGTACTGGCACACCACCCGCCTGGGGCAGGAACATTACAAGCTCCTGGGACTTCCAATTGCCCTGTTGCCCGCCTTTTTTATCGCCTGGATGATTTATGAGACCGAGGGTCCCGTTTCACCGTATTACGCCGGCCTGAACCTGATTCTTTTGGCCGTAAGTGTCGTCGTGCATTGGAGCGTCCGCGAATCGGTGATCGCAGTCGGCGGCGTGCTGCTCATGTACTCGGCCGCCTGCCTGCTGAAAGGAACCAAAGAGCAACTTCCCATTATTTTCAACAACTTCTACTTCCTGTTCTTAACCGGCATCATTGTCATCACGGGAAACCATTTCTTCAATCGCCTTCGCCAGCGCGAATTCGCCTTGCGCTACGAACTGGATCAAAACCGCCAGAAACTCGAGGAAACCAATCGCAAACTCACGGAACTCGACCAGATCAAAAGCCGCTTTTTCGCGAATATCAGCCACGAACTGCGCACCCCGCTCACGCTGCTCCTCGCGCCGCTCGAAGCCCTGCTGCACCAGCGCGGCCGGGTCACGGACCCCGAGACACGCGGTCTTCTGACGACAATGCACTCGAATGGCATGCGCCTGCTCAAGTTGATCAACGACCTGCTCGACCTGGTGCGCCTGGAGTCCGGTCGCATGGAGGTCAAACGCGAGCCGCTGGAATTGACCGAGTTCATCAAGGGCCTGGCCAGCGCCGCACGACAGGTCGCCGACGACAAACGGATCAAGCTCGAAACCTGGGTGACTCCGGAACTGGAAACGGTTCTCGCCGATCGCGACAAGCTTGAAAAAATCGTGCTCAATCTATTGTTCAATGCCCTGAAGTTCACGCCGGCCGGCGGGCGGGTGGATTTGCGGGCGGAAAAACAAGGCGATGAACTCGTCCTCCTGGTCAAAGACACGGGCATGGGCATTTCGCGGAAGAATCTGCCGTTCATCTTCGACCGGTTCTGGCAGGCGGACGGCTCCGCCCGCCGGAAATATCAGGGCGTCGGCATCGGCCTGGCGTTGGTGAAGGAACTGACGGAGATTCAGGAGGGACAGGTCAGTGTGGAAAGCGAAGAAGGCAAAGGAACCACGTTCGCCGTCCGGTTCCCCTGCCGGCAGGCCGAGTCGAAACGGGAAACGCAGGCAGTCCCGGAACCCGCCAGGCCGGACGAAGAAGGGCCGCCGACAGGGACCGTGACCTCGGAGGAGTGGCTCGCCAATTTGTATCGCCGCGCCGAGTTGTTCCCGGCATTGACGCCGGTTCAGGAAGCGGTACGGCCCGTGGAGACGTTGCCTGGCGGAAAGCGCCCGACGGTCCTGGTGGCGGACGATGAGCCGGACATGTTGCGCTTCCTGAAATCCCAATTAAGCCGGCATTACAATGTGTTGGAAGCGGTGGACGGGCAGCAGGCCATCGAAAAGGCAAACCAGTTCCTGCCGGACATCGTCCTGCTCGACATGATGATGCCGGAGAAAGACGGATTGCAGGCCTGCAAGGAACTCAAGGAACGGACCACCACCCAAAACATTCCCGTGGTTCTCCTCACGGCCCGCGCGGACGAGGAAACCAAACTCGCGTCGCTTTCGGCCGGCGCCAGCGACTTCCTGTCGAAGCCGTTTTCGACGACCGAACTGCACGTGCGGGTCAAGAACCTGATCGAGTCCTATCAACTGCAACGCAAGCTCGCCCGGCAGAACCAGCTCCTCGAATCCACCATCGAACAACTCAAGGAAACCGAAGTGCAGCTCGTTCAGGCCGAGAAGCTCGCGTCGCTCGGCCGCATGAGCGCGGGCATCATCCATGAGATCAACAATCCGCTCAACTTCGCCACGACCGGACTTTTCACGCTGCGCAAAAAGACAACCCACGTCGCCCCGGAACATCAACCGGAGTTTGCCGAAATCCTCGGGGACGTCGAGGAGGGCGTCAAACGGGTGAAAAACATCGTGTCCGATCTGCGGTCGTTCACGCACCACAACACCGGCCTGATCGAGAAGGTCAAAGTGGCCGAGGTGGTGGCCACGGCGCTTCGTTTCACGAGCAACGAGTGGAAGGACCAGGTTGCGATTCATCGGCAGATTCCCGACGACCTGGTCATCGAAGCCAACAAAAACAAAATGACCCAGGTGTTTGTCAATCTCCTGCAAAACGCGCTGGACGCGCTGACGCAAAAGGTCTTTGAAAATGAAACGCCGGCGATTTCGATCGAGGGACGCATCGAAGACGGCCGAACGGTCCTGTCGGTCCGGGACAACGGCACGGGCATCGACCCGGCCATTGTGAACAAGATTTTCGATCCGTTCTTCACCACCAAGGATGTCGGGCAAGGCATGGGGCTGGGCTTGAGCATCTCTTACCGCATCCTGGAGGAATGCGGCGGGCGGATCAACGTGCGGACGGAGCCGGGCAAGTTCGCGGAATTTCTGTTGGTGTTTCCGCGGAAAGCGTAGCAGTGTATCGGAAGATTGAAACGGGGCCGGCGCGGCGGCGGAGGGAGGAATTGCGATTTATGAACAACTATTATGATTACAAAAAATTCGCCATCCTTTACGTGGATGACGAAGAGAAGTCGCTGAAGTATTTCACGCGGGCCTTCGAAGACCAGTTTCGGATCCTGACCGCCGCCCGGGCGGATGACGGATTGAAGCTGGTGGAAGAACACCAGGGCGATCTGGGGGTGCTGATGACGGACCAGCGCATGCCCGGCAACAAGGGCGTTTGGCTGCTGGAAAAAGCGCGGCAAATTCAGCCGCGCATCATTCGAATCCTGGCGACGGCCTATGCCGATATGGATGCGGCGATCGCCGCCATCAACAGCGGCGCCATTTACAAATACGTCACCAAACCGTGGGACCCGCCCACCCTCGAAAACACGCTGAAACGCGCCCTGGAATTCTTCATCGTGCAACGCGAGCGCGACCAGCTTCTCCGCGAGAAACTCGCCGTCCTGCACAACATGATGATCGCCGACCGCATGGTCAGCCTGGGGCTGCTGGCGGCGGGTTTGAGCCATCACATTCGCAACTCGCTCGTCGCGGTGAAGACGTTTCTCGACCTGGCGCCGTCGAAGCTCAAGGAGGAAGAGGTGCAGATGGACAATCTTCGCAATCCGGACTTCTGGAAGGATTACTATCGCAATGTCCAGACCCAGATCGAGAAGATCAACAACATGTTGAAAGATCTCTGGGCCGCCTCGGAAAAACCCTCCTTTGAGTTCAAGGACGTCGTGCATCTGAACCAGGTCATTGCCGGGGTGCTGGAAAAGCTCAAGGACAAGCTGGCGGCCAAAAAAATCGGCGTGACCGTCAGCATTCCGGACTCTCTTCCGGCGCTTACGGTGGACGAACCCAAGTTCGTCCGGCTGTTTGAGCTGCTGATCGAGGATGAAGTCGTGAGTCTGCCTCCGGGCAGTCAGGTCAGCATCAGCGCGCAGAGTGACTACCGCATGGTCAAACAGGGCGAAATTCGCATCGAAGTGCGGGACAACGGGCCGGGCCTGCCGGAAGACGCGCTGCGGTTGATCTTCGATCCGTTCCTGGTGCGTTCCGACAGCCCCATGGAGTACGGCATCAAGTTGATGGCGTGTTTTTTCATTGTGCATCACCACGGCGGCACGATCATCGCCCAGAGCCAGGAGCAGAAGGGCACGAATTTCATGGTCCGGCTGCCGATCAATCCGAACCAACGACCGTTGGTGGACGAGAACCAGCAATTCTTCGAGAAGATCCTGATGAATGACGTCATGTGGGAGAAGCTCATCACGTCCGACTGATAGTTAATTCGCCTTGGCAGTGGCACGGGCGTCCCGCCCGTTCGAACATGGCGACGGACACACGGGCGAGACGCCCCTGCCA
>DASPXS010000202.1:0-7937 GCA_035637175.1 Haliangiales bacterium
GACTGCCAGGCGCCTTCCGGATTGGTGACCGCCGCCTTGTCGCCCTTCAACACGGCCTGAGTCGTATTGTTGGCGAAGCTCATGGTGATGTGAGTGAAACCATCCTTCTCGGTCTTGCCTTCCGTGGGGCCCGGTCGAAACCGGGCGCTCTCCGGAACCACGACGGTCGTTTTCCAACTGTAGTTGGATTTCTCCGCGAGTTTGCTGGCGGCGCTCGTGATGTCGTCCTTGGGACTGGAGTCGGCCGCGAGGAGCGAACCCGACAGCAAGACCATTGCGCCGCGCAGAATGTTGCTATTCATCGAGGAACCTTGGGTTGACGTTTTTCATGGATGGCGAATTGCCTTTGGCCATGGCCTGAAACGTAGCTCCGTGAGGGGCTGAGGGGCAAGGGGGAATGTGTTATTTCCGGAGCCGAAAGAACTTTTGGTTGGTCGAGACGTTGATGGTCACCTGATACGCGTTCCCCACAACGGTTAGCGAACCGCCGGCTGCGGCCCATTGCGGCGTGGGCGAAAACGAGTAGGCGGATTGCAGCGTGAATCCGGGGCTGTTTGTCGGCCAGGAAAGGACGAGATTGTTCTGGTTGGTGAACCGGGTCGTCAGTGTGGGCGGCGTCACCACGACCGCATCGGGATCAATGATCGTCACGTTGTAGGTGAAGACCCGCGCGGCGCCGCTGACAACGACGTTGCTGACGGTCACGGTGCAGGTAATATCGGATGAGGGTTTGGTGACGGGCACGCCTTGTGGAATCCAGACAATTGTGTTGTCCGCGTAACCCTGGTTGTTGACTTGTTGTTCCAGGTTGAGCGCGACGTTGGTGCCGTTGCGCGACATGAGGACGGAGGCGTTGGCGAAGTCTGCGCCGGCGTAAGCAAAGGACCAACGGCCGGACGATTGCGGAAGAACCTGGTAAGGCACGTAACCTTGCGGCGGCCACGCCACCCAGGCCGGTTGCGAAGGGCGGCTGCCGAATCCGCCGATGACCCAAAGCGCGTTTGCCGCGTAGCCGCCCGTCGCCGGAATCGAACCGGTGCCAATCACCTTTTGCGGCGGATAAAGGATCCAGCGCCGGTGCCCGACGAAATAGTTGTTCGATCCGGGGTCGTCGATGTAGCCGTCAATGGCGGGCGGACCTTCCCGGCCGAGATATAGGTTTGATTTTCCTGCAGCCTCAGCTCCCGAGGCGGTGTAACAGGCCCAATTGGTGCCGGGCGAGTGTGAGAGCTGGCCTTGTTTCGACATCATCAGGGCCGCATCCATGCATTCGGAGTTCCAGAGAGTGCTCCGAGTCACGTCGCCGGGCAAACCGGCCAGGGCGCGAAAGTAGTTTACTCGAAGGACTGTGGCGTCCGAGTAGGCTTGCGCATTGGTCCCGGCGGTGCAACGGGTCCTGTCTCCGTTCCAGCCAATGGCGACTCCTTCTGAGGCACGATAGACGGTCTGAAACAGGTTGACGGATTCGGCGCGGTTGGTCGGAGCGACCGTGACGGAAAATTTGTGCAGCGGATTGGAGGGAGCAACGTAGTCGCCAGCGGCGAACTGCGGCGCGGGGCCAAGCTCTTCTGCGGACGTATCGTCACCCCGGGCCGACGGGCAGAGGCTCAATACGACACAACACCAGAATCTGCCGAATCTCATGCCGACTGGTTTCAGCAGGAGCCAGGCCACCGCGGGCGTCGCCGCAATGAAACCGCAGGACGCGGCCCTGCCTTTCGCCCGCTGAATCGTTCACGTTCAATATCCAAACGGGGCGCGTCCGCAGGGCGCTGTCGAACAGCAACAATCGCGAAGCGGCGCGCAGGTTGTTCTGTCAACTTGATCGACGACAGATGCGAAGCCTTGCCGGGGGTCCGCCTCCGTGCTTTCATTGCGAAGGATCACCGCTGAAGATCAATTTCCTCTCCCCACCGGGAGGGAGAGGATCAAGGTGAGTGGGCGGCGGTGAAGGCGTAACTAATCTTGAGCGCCAATCATTGGCGCGCCGGCACGGCGTCGGCGGAAAGTACGAACGAAACAACGATGAAGCCAGGAGAACAGGAGCGCGAAATTCCCTCTCCCCCATCGGGGGAGAGGGTCAGGGTGAGGGGCAACGGAGGCGACTTGGCAAGCACCGCACGCGCACTGGCGCCGCATCAGGGCACGCGGCCTGCCCGACGATTCTGTAGGCGGGGTCCCGTGACCCGGCATCCCGGGCAGGCACCATCCCGGCGCTCCGCACAACGCGTGAAGTCGCTGGCGACAGTTTCCCGATGCGCCCGTTTCGCGAGCGCAGCGCAAAAAAGATATCGCTCGGGAAGGTCCCGCCATGATAACCAGACGGCGATGTCCTCGGTTCCCCAAACTGACCTCCGGACTTCGTCGATTTCCGCTGTCTCACACCCTGGCGACGTTCGCTCGCGGTTTGATTCAGTGGACACGCTGCGCGGGTTGGTGATGGTTATCATGGCGTTGGATCATAGCCGCCATTATTTTTCCCGGGACTGGTCATTTGACCCAACCGATTTGGCCAAAACCTACCCGGCACTGTTTCTGACCCGTTGGATTACGCACTACTGCGCGCCGGTCTTCATTTTCCTTGCCGGCACCGGCGCCTTTCTGTCCAGGACGCGCGGCAAATCCAAACAGGAATTGTCGTGGTTTCTGCTGACGCGCGGGTTGTGGCTGGTGTTGCTGGAATTGACCTGGGTGCGTTGCCTGGGCTGGCAGTTCAATTTTGATTTTCATTTTGTGATGGGCATCGTCATCTGGGCCATCGGCTGGTCGATGGTGGCGTTGGCCGGCCTGGTATTTCTGCCCGTACCGTGGGTCGCGACCCTTGGCGTGGTGATGATCGCCAGTCACAATCTGTTCGATCGGGTCAGCCCGGACGATTTGGGTTCGCTGAGCTGGCTCTGGAAGATTCTGCACAGCGGAGGCATCATTGTTCCGGCGGAAGCTTATCGTTTCGCCGCCGGTTATCCGTTGATACCCTGGATCGGCGTCATGGCGGCCGGTTACGGCCTCGGTCCCTTGCTGCTTGCTGAACCGTTCGCGCGGCGTAAAAGGCTTTTCGGCTTGGGCGCGCTGCTGACAGCGCTGTTCGTTGTTCTTCGCGCGATCAACGTGTATGGCGATCCGGATTCCTGGTCGGTCCAGAAAAACATTTTGTTCACGTTTTTCTCGTTTTTGAACTGCCACAAATATCCGCCGTCATTGTTGTACCTGTTGATGACGCTGGGTCCGGCTTTGCTGGTGTTGGCGGCGCTCGACCGCGGGACGCCCCGCTGGCTCAAGCCGATCGTGGTGTTTGGTCGTGTCCCGCTGTTTTACTATTTGCTTCACATTCCCCTGATTCACGGATTGGCTGTCTTGGTCGCGTATGGCCGTTACGGCCGCGCCGAATGGCTTTTTGCCAATCCCCCGGCCGACGGTCCGCCGCCCATGCCCGCAGACTATGGTTACGGTCTGCCGATCGTCTATTTGATCTGGATCGGCGTTGTGCTGGCGCTTTATCCGCTGTGCCGATGGTTTGCGGACGTCAAACGGCGTCATCGATCCGCCTGGTTGAGCTACCTATAGTAGCACGGGCGTCCCGCCCGTGTGGTGGTCGCCGCCCGGGCTCGCACGGGCGAGACGCCCGTGCCACTACGCAACAAAAGGTTGAAATGCCACGGAGTTCTTCGCAGTCTTCGCCAATGAAGTTTTCGTGGACCATCGGCCTGACGATTATCGGCGCGTGGTTGCTCAGCGGCTGCGATAAATCGGTCACGACCGCGGCTCCGCAACCTGCGAACCAGGCAGCCGGCCTTGTTCCCACCAAGGTCCAGCCGAAGCTGCCGACGATCAAATTCTGGATCGGCTCGAAGGAATTGGTGACGGAAATCGCGAGCACCGAACCGCAGATACGGACCGGAATGATGTTTCGCGAGTCGATGGCCGAAAACGCGGCGATGATATTTGTGTTTGCCCGGCCGGATTATCGCTCTTTTTGGATGAAGAATGTGTCCCTGCCGCTTTCCTGCGCTTACATTGATCCCGACGGTGTCATCCTGGAAATTCACGACATGAAACCGCAGGAGCAAACGCCCATCGAAGCAAAGACGGACAGGATACAATACGTCCTGGAGACCAAACAAGGGTGGTTCGAGCGAAACAAGGTCACCGTCGGCATGGTCGTCCGCACCGAACGCGGTTCGCTGGCGGAAACGTTTTTCGGGCAGCGCTGATTCCCGCAGCCGGAGATGTGGAGATGTCGGTCGCATGAAAATCGCGTTAGCTCAAATCAACACGACGGTCGGCGACTTTGCCGGCAACGCGACAAAGATTCTGGCGGCCTACCGGCGCGGTGTGGATGCCAACGCTGCAATGGTCGTGTGTCCCGAACTCGCCACGACGGGTTATCCGCCTCGCGATTTGCTGCTCAAGATCGGGTTCGTCAAAAGGAATCTGGCGCTGCTCGAACAAATCGCCGGGGCGACGGGCAAGACCGGTCTGCTCGTCGGTTACGTCGGCGAAAACGCGAAGCGACCGGGACGCGAAGCGACCAATTCCGTGGCGCTGTTGCAAAACGGCAGAATCCTGGCGACGCGCGTCAAGACGCTGCTGCCGACCTACGACGTTTTTGACGAAGACCGTTACTTCGAGCCGGCCACGGAAAACCCCCCGGTCGAATTCAACGGTCAAAAGATCGGGCTGACGATTTGCGAGGATGCCTGGAACGACGACGATTTCTGGCGCGACCGGCGGTATCGGCGCAATCCCCCGGTCGACCTGGTGGAAGGCGGCGCACAGATTATCTTCAACGTTTCCGCATCACCGTGGCACCTGGGCAAAAACCGGACGCGCTTCGCCATGTTGCGCAGCCTCGCCGGCAAGGCGCGGGTGCCGGTGGCTTACTGTAATCTCGTCGGTGGCAACGACGAGCTGATCTTTGACGGCGGCAGCCTGGTGTTTGACGCGGCGGGAGATCTCATCGCGCGCGGGGAGTTGTTCGCGGAGGATTTTGTTGTAGTGGACACCGGCGCCGCGAAAGCCGTCAGCCCGGATGCCAGCGGCGATGAAGAAAAGCTTTTCAAGGCGCTGGTGCTCGGCCTGCGCGATTACCTCCACAAATGCGGCTTCAAATCCGTGGTGCTCGGCTTGAGCGGCGGCATTGACTCGGCGCTGACCGCCTGTCTGGCCGTGGCTGCGCTCGGCGCTGAGAACGTGCGCGGCGTCTCGCTGCCGTCCCGGTTTTCTTCCCCAGGCAGCCTTGACGACGCGCGCGCGGTGGCCGAACGGCTGGGCATCCGTTGCGAGGTGATTCCCATCCAGCCGCCCTTTGAAGCCGTCAAAGCGCAACTCAAGGATGTCTTTGCCGGTCGCTCGGAAGACACCACCGAGGAAAACATCCAGGCCCGACTGCGCGGTGTGACTCTGATGGCGCTTTCGAATAAATTCGCCTCGCTGCTTTTGACCACCGGCAACAAAAGCGAATTGGCGGTCGGTTATTGCACGCTTTACGGCGACATGTGCGGCGGCCTGGCGGTGATCAGCGACGTGCCGAAAACGATGGTCTATCGGCTGGCGCACTGGATCAATCGCGACAAGGAAATCATCCCGGCCGCCTCCCTCACCAAACCGCCGTCGGCGGAGCTGCGTCCCAACCAGACGGACCAGGATACGCTCCCGCCTTACGATGTGCTCGACGCAATTCTTGACGCGTATGTGGTGGAGGGGAAATCGGCGGCCGAAATCATCGCCGGCGGCTTCGACGAGGCGACCGTGAAACGTGTCGTGCGCTTGATTGATTTGAACGAATACAAACGTCGCCAGGCCGCGCCCGGTTTGAAGGTGACCAGCAAGGCCTTCGGCGTGGGTCGCCGCATCCCGATCGCGCAACGGTATCGGGAGGTGTAATCCAAGCGCTCTCTCCGGACCGGACTTCCCTGCGCTGATTTAACGGGCCACAGGGTGATTTTTCTGCAACTTTCGTTCCATTAACGGTGTCCTGCCAACAAGATGACCCTACGCCGGTATAGGGCAAACGATGACAGACTCGCAACAGTTCGAGGCGTTCATGAGGGCCTACCAGAACATGGTGTTTACGACGGCAGTTCGGTTGCTCGGCAACGAGGCCGAGGCCGAAGATGTGTCGCAGGAGGTCTTTCTCAAGGCCTACGAACGTTACGCCGAATTGAAAGAGAGCCCGACCGTCGGTGGCTGGCTCAAAACCGTGACGCGGAACCTGTGCCTGAATCACCTGTCGCGTTACCGGGCGCGCTGGCGGTTCTTTTCCGAAATGTCGCCCGACCGCGACGACGAGAACGCGTCCACGCCGGAATGGGCCGCGCCCGACACGCACGAGCAACAGGTGGCGACGGACGACCATCGGCAGTTGCTGGAAACGGTCTTGCAGAAGCTGCCGTCGGCGCAGCGCGTGCCCCTGGTGCTCTATCACTTTGAAGAGATGAGCTACGAAGAAATCGCCGCGAAATTGCGTGTCTCGCTCAGCAAGGTGAAGACGGACATCCATCGCGGGCGCGAGGCGCTGCGCAAAAAATTGAAATGGAAACTCGCCGGTGAAGCCGAATGGGGTGGGTTGCCGGGGGCGGAAAGTCCGTGCCCGACCTGTTAGAGTCAAAATAAATTTTCAAGACGTCATGAACGAGCGAGAACAATTGGAGCAACTGATCGACCGCGAATTGAGGAAGCTGCCGGAGCGGCAGGCGCCCGAGACGCTGGTGCATCGCGTGATGCTGGCGGTGCACGAGAAAGAACGCCAGCCGTGGTGGCAACGGCCCTGGCTGACCTGGCCGCGTCCGGCCCGACTGGCTTTTTCCGGGCTGTCCGCCGCGATCATCACCGCGCTCGTTTACCTCGGCGCCCTGGCGTGGCAAGCCGCCGGCATCGCCAATCCGCTGGACACGATTTGGCAGTGGGTCGCTTCGCTGGCACCCCTGTGGGGTTGGCTGATGGCGCTGGTGAACGCGGTTGTCCTGGTGCTGCAAAAGGCCGGTCAACAATATCTGCTCATCGGTTTGGGAATTGCCGTGGCCATGTATTTGCTCTGTGTCGCGACCGGCACCGCGTGCTACCGACTGGCATTCAGTCGGCGTTAAGGAACCATTGGAAATGAAACCTGGATTATGGATCGGAAAATTGGGACTGGCCATCGCGCTGGGACTTGTGGGCATGCCGGAGGCCGCCCTGTTGCAGGCGCAGGACGACGCAAAGGATAAAAAAACGGAGCCGGTCATCGTCGAGGAACCGGTTGATATGCCGGCGCCGTCGAAGGAATCCGATGACGAGAGCAAAGACCACAATTGGCGCCGCGGCGAGCCGGCTGTCATGGTGGGGAATGATTTTGTTTTGAAGGAGGAAGAGATGGCCGGCGATGTGGCGGTTGTTTCCGGAGATGCAACGATCGACGGCCATGTGAAGGGAAACCTGGTGGTGGTCGCCGGTTCGGCCAAAGTCGTGGGTCGCGTGGACGGACACATGGTCGTCGTTCTGGGTTCCGCGACGCTGGGGCCCGAGTCGCGGATCGGGCGCGATGTGTGCGTCGTTGGCGGCACGTTGACGAGAGATCCGGGCGCAAAAATAGGCGGCAATTCACGGGTGATCTCCACGCTGGGCATATTTCCCAACTTCGAGTGGTTGAAAACTTACGCGGTCCACGGCCTGATGCTGGCCAGACCCATCGCGCCTCAAGTGGGTTGGGTTTGGGCTGTGGTTGGGATCTCTCTGCTCGTTTACCTGTTGATCGCTGTGTTGTTCCCGCGCCCGATCCAGGCGTGTGTTGATACTTTGGAGAAGAGGCCGATCGCATCGTTCTTCATGGGCCTTCTATTGTTTGTCCTGTTTGCTCCATTGACCTTCCTGTTGGCGGTCTCGGTCGTCGGCATCGTGGTCATTCCCTTTCTGTTTTGCGCGATGATCGTCGCGTTTCTGTTTGGGAAGGTGTCGGTGTA
>DASPXS010000203.1:0-15630 GCA_035637175.1 Haliangiales bacterium
CCAACGACAGCCAGCTCCTGCCACAGCAACGCGCTCATCCGCATCCCTTTGGCGAAGGCCTCCAGGCTGAATTTCTCGTTGGGCGAATGAGGATTGTCGTCCGGCAACGCGAGGCCGAGCATCAGGGCGTCCACGCCAAGTATTTTTTTGAAGTCCGTCACGATGGGAATCGAGCCGCCTTCGCGCAGCAGGACCGGCTCATAGCCAAAAGCCGCTTTGAGCGCGCGCAAACCGGCCTGAGCCAGCGGGCTCGTGGGCGAGATGAGATAAGGTTCCCCGCCGTGCCCGCCCTGTATCTCCAGGCGAACGGTCGGCGGACAAATGCGTTTCAGGTGTTGCCGGACGAGCTTTTCAGTGCGACCGGGATGCTGGTTGGGGACGAGCCGGAAGGTGAGCTTGGCGCTTGCCCAGGCGGGAATAATCGTCTTGCTCCCTTCGCCCTGATAGCCGCTGGTCAGACCATTGATTTCAATGGTGGGGCGTGCCGCGCGTTGTTCCTGCGGCGTGAAGCCGCGTTCGCCAAACAGTTCGGGTACGCCGAGAAATTTCCGGTAGGCCGCGGCGTTGAAGGGAATCCGCGCCAGTTGTTTCTTCTCGTAAGCGGAAAGCCGAATAACTTCGTCGTAAAAGCCGGGGATGATGACGCGCCCGTTCTTGTCGCGCAATCGCGCCAACAACTGGCACAGCGCCATCGCGGGATTATCCACCGTGCCGCCGTAAATGCCCGAGTGCAAATCGCGCGAGGGGCCGCGCACCGTGACTTCGAGCGCGCTGATGCCGCGCAGCGCGTAGGTCAGCGCCGGGTGTTTCAAGTCCGGCATGCCGGTGTCGGAAATGACGATGGCGTCGCAGCGCAGCTCCGCGCGATTTTTTTTTAGAAACGCCGCCAGGTTTTTGCTCCCGACCTCCTCCTCGCCCTCGATGACGAAAGTCAGGTCGCAAGGCAGTTCGGTGTTGGTTCTCAAATAACCTTCGACCGCCTTGAGATGGGCGAAGTGTTGCCCTTTGTTGTCGCAGGCGCCGCGGGCGAAAAGCGACCGGTTTTCGATGCGCGGCTCGAACGGTGGCGATTTCCAGAGGTCGAACGGCTCGGCGGGCTGAACGTCGTAATGGCCGTAAACCAAAAAGTGTGGCCGCCGACGCGAGAAGGCGGATTCGCTGCGCGGCGTCCGGGCCAGCACGACCGGATTGCCGTCGGTCGGCCACAATCGCGCGTTCAAGCCGATGGACTGGCAATGCTCGGCCAGCCAGCGCGCCGCGGCATCCATGTCTTTGCGGTGATGGCTCTGGGCGGAAACGCTGGGGAGCCGGAGATAGTCGGACAGTTCGCGGATGAAACGGGGTTCATTTGCACCGAGGTAATTGAGGACGTTTTGCATGGGTGACGCGGATTGAACCAGAAATCCGTAAAACGTGAAGCATGATCGGTAATGCGTAACACGCGATCCGTAACGTGTAATGCGTAATCCGTAAAACGTAATCCGTAGCTTTCGCGCGGTTTGGACCCGTTACGTATTGCGCTTCACGCATCACGTCTCACTTCTTCTTCGGCAGCAGATCGAACAGACTGCGCTTTGGCGGCGCGTTGGTGCCGGCTTTGTTCGTGTCGGTGACATTTGTGCTGGTGGTACCCTGGCCGGTCAGCAGGTTGCCGACGCCCTTGAGGATACCGCCGGTTTCTTTGCCGACATTGACTCCGAGCCGTTCGGCGACGCCGACACCGGACCTGAGGAGGACGCCGCCGATGGCGAGTTCTTTAAAGTCGCGTTTCGGTTCGCCGATCGTCCCTTTGACGACGACGAACGTCGGCAGCGCGGCATAGGCCGCATTGGGCGGCGTGTTGTCCGGCAGCATGCCGGCTTTCTGTGCCAGGGACCGGCTGAGGGAAAACTCGAGCGGCAGATTCAAGGGCGAGTTGGTCAGAGGGACCTGCAGGGGCACGACGCCCTGGGTATGCGCTTCAAACGCCTGGCTTTGGAGAGCAACGCGAGAGAGGTTGACCTTGCCGTCACCGATTTGTGCCTGGGCGTAGATCGAGTTGAGCGGTGAACTCGTAATCTCGCTAACCCGGAGGAACGCGCCGATCCCTTCCAAAGTGAACCAAATCACGCGCGTGAGAACGTTCTTGGGCGGCTTATTGCTGAACAACTGGATGCTCGCGTTGGTGAAGCTGAACCCCAATTGGCCGCTCAGGTTCTTCTGCACGCTCGCATCGGTGATCCCCGCGCCTTTGATCTGCGCGTTGGCCAGAACCAACCCGTGATATTGCCCGCGTGAGTCGGGCATAAAACTGTTGACGATCGGATCCAGCGGAATCTTGTCCGCGTTGAGCGAAAGATCGTAGGTGTAGCCTTTCACGCCGAGATTCAGATCGGCATCGGCGCTCACAGGCGCGCCATTCAGCGTGAGTTGAAAGGGTTTCAACAGGACCTTGTTATTGTCGATTTTCGCGGCGGTCACGAAGTTCGAGACGGCAATTTCACGCAGGTAAAGCCGGTCAATCTTCGCGTTGAAGGTGAATTGTTGGACCGGCAATGAAATCGGTTCCGGCTCGGTCGGCGGCGCGGCCGGCTGCGGCGCGGGGGCCGTCTTTTTCTGCGGTTCAGGCGCCGGGGTCGCGGCGGATTTGCCGGCGAACAGATCGTAGTACGGCGTGACGTCGAGCGATTCGGCCTGCAACGTCAACTGGCCCGGTGCTGCATTGGTTTTTGCGAGGTCAATCTTTCCGGAAAGCTGCAGTTGATTTTTGGCCCGCTCGGTCGGCGAGAGCGTCAGGAGCACCTGGCGCAGAGTCAGCAACTGCTTTTGCATCGCGCCATCCAGGCGCAACCCGAGGCTTTGAGGCGCCCGCGGCAGTTTGTGTTCGGGGTCTTCGACGACCAGGTTGGTCACGCTGAGATCGCATTGGATGGCAGACGGGCCCTGCGCGTCGTAGCTGGCGTTCCCTTTGGCGTTCAGCGAGACGGACGCGAGTTTGTTCGGCGCCAGGGCGGGAGCGAGGAACGGCTGAAATGCGGTCTCGCGGAAGTCGGTCGCGCTGAAATTGAATTCGCCGTTCTTCTTCCCGAGATCGAATTTGCCGGTGGCCTGCAGCTCGTTCTTTGCCCGGTCGGCTGTCGCCAGCGTGAGCAACAGTTGCCGCAGGTTGACCAGGTCTTTTTGCATGAAAGCGTCGAGCTGAAGATCGGCGCTCAACGGCGATTTCGGCAATTTGTTCTGCGGATCCTGCACGACGAAGTTCGACAGTTTCAACTCCGCTTTGACCGACGATTCACGCCGGGCGTCGTAGGCCGCGCTCCCTTTGCCGTTCAATGAAACGGAGACGAGTTTGTTCGGCGCCAGGGCCGGCGCGAGCAACGGGCGGAATGCGTTTTGATTCAGGTCCGCAATGTTGAAGCTGACTTCGCCGGTCTGTTTCGCGAGGTCATATTTGCCGGTGACATCAAAACTGCCGCCGGACTCGGCGCCTTGCCGCACCGCCAGCGCCGCGCGTCGAAGCTGGGCCGCCTGGTCCTTGAGACCGACATCGAAATCGAAAGTGGCCTGATAATTCTGAAACTGGTAATCGCCGTAGCGCCCGGTGAAATCGCCCAACGTGAAGTTGCCCGACGCGCCCGTCTCCTGGCCTTTGCGCATGGCGAGCGCGGTCAATTTGATGGTGCCGGCCGAAGCGCTGGCCTGCGGCAGGGCAACCACCTTGAGCAAACCGGCGAGGGAAGCCTCGAGAGTGGTCTGCGCGCTCAGGTCGCCGTTGGTCAAAGCGTAACTGGCGGAACCGTTGGCGGTGAGCAACGACAGGTTCCCCTGCCCGAGGGCGAGCGAATATTTTTCCACGGTGACGTTATTGAAATCGGCGAGCTGGCCGGTGAGTTGCAGTTGAACGTTGGCGCGATCAACTTTGTTCGATCCAAACTGCGCGCTCAGTTCCTGGATTTTCGTCGTCAAATCAGCTTTGAGCAGCTTGCCGTCCCGTTGCGCGAGCAGGTTCAATTGCGCGTCCACTTTTCCGCTCACGGGCAGGTTGCCGAGGAAGAGTTGCCAGTCGGCGAGGTTCAGCCGGCTGACGGCAAATTGGAGCGACGACTCTTTGAACCCCGCCTGGTTTTGGCCCCAGCTCAGGTTCATCGGCTGGTCCAGGCCCGCGCGGAGGAGATCGTTCTGGCCCTGTTTGGCGGCGAAGCCCAGGGTCTGGAGCAGGGCGGTTTTCTCGTTGAGATTGACCTTGATCTGGTAATTGAAATCGAGATCCACGGGCGGGGTGGCCTGTGGGGCCTGCCGGATGGCAAGCTGGCGGCCGGCGAGTCTTCCGGTCGCGGCGATGATGGTGCCCTTCTGCGAGATGTCGATCAGGTTGGTGGCGTTGAGGGTTGAGTTGCCGAAGTCCCAGCCACGGGCGGCCCCGGCCAGATTGAGCACCTGCCGGTCAATGGACTGGACCTCGACGTTCAAGCGGCCTTCCCTTTTGTTGATGTCGAAGGGGCCGGTCACGCGCAACCCGCCGAGGGCCTTGTCGGCCTGGAAGAAATTCACCGCGAAGGTCTTCACCTCGGTGGGGGTGATATCGCAATTGAGTTCGGTGCGTTCGCCGGCGAGCGTGCTGAAGCAGCCGTCGCCCTTGAGGATTTGGTGGGTGACGTTGCCGCGGACGAACTGGGGCATGAGGTCGGGGTCGAGCGCGAACTCGAGGGCTCCAGCTCCGGTGACAGACAATTGGCCTGCGTTACTGGCGGTCGGGCCCTTTTGGTCCAGCTGCATGTTTGCGCCGAATTCCAGCTTCCCTGCCTCTCCGTTTTTCAGGTTGTTGAGCTTCAGGTTGACGTTTGCCAACTGCACGACGCTCTGAATGCGCCCGCCGGGTATGGCTTCGCGATCCGCTGCCAGCCGCACCGAGGCGTTGTTCACACTGACATTCTTCACCTCAAGGTGGAGCGGTTTGGAGGGTGTCGTCCTCGGTTTTTCAGCCGGCTTCGCCTCTTTCTTCAGCAGCGGGTCGAGATTGCTGCTGCCGTCGGCGTTCTGGACGATTTGAATTGCGGGCGAATCGAGCGTGACTTCGTCCACCTTGATGTTGCCGCCGATGATGCTCCACAGGCTGTAACGCAGGCGCACTTCGTTCGCCTGCAACAGCGGTTCCGCGCCGGTGGTTTTGATTTTGAGCTGGCGCAGGACGACCTGCGAAAACGGGCTGAGGGAAGCGTCGCCCACGGTGATCTCGGCGTTGAGCGCCTTGCTGACGCGCGGCAGGATGAAACTCTTGAGAAAGAACGCGCTGGTGGCGACGAAATAGAGAATGAACAGGAGGACCAGCAGGCCGCCGAGGAGGGTCAGGAGCCTGCGCCGCCAACTCCGGCGTTTGACCGGTTTGGAGGAATCGTTGGGTTGGTTGGCCATAACAAAATATGAAATAAGAGCTACTATCTTTGAGCCAATCTTCAGGGCAATCGTTCAGTTTGGCAATGAAGAGAATTCCCCGGCCACCCGCGGGCTTCTTCGCCTCAACGCACAGGGGACGACGAAACTCGAATTTCATTGGCGGGCAAAACCACGGAAGAGGTGCGGCTGAGCGGCAAAAATTCAGTTTAAACACGAATGAACAGGAATGACAGACTTACACGAATTTCGCGGATTTTCACGAATTACATCGGATAAGATTCCAGCAACGCCAGTCCGGGAGAATTTTGCCATTCGCGCGAATTCGCGAAATTCGCGTAAACCTCCCTCATTCGCGCGCGTGAGGTTTTGGCTTCGGGTTGGTCTTTGACTTTCGAGCAAGCATCCATTACCGAAGATGCGAATGAAGATTTCGGTCATCGTTCCGGCGTTCAACGAGGAAAAGTTCATCGCCCGTGCGCTGCGCAAGATCAAGGCGGCGACCGGCGCCTTTTCTTTGCTGGGTTGGGAAAGTGAAATCATCGTGTGCGACAACAATTCGACCGATCGCACGGCGGAAAAGGCGCGGGCAGCCGGGGCGACGGTGGTTTTCGAGCCGGTCAACCAGATTTCGCGGGCACGCAACACGGGCGCCGCGGCGGCCACCGGGGATTGGCTGGTGTTCGTCGATGCCGATTCCTATCCCAGCCGGGAATTGTTTGCGGACCTGGCGAGTGTCATTCAGAGCGGGCGCTGTCTCGGCGGCGGCGCGGTGGTCGCAATGGACCGCGCGATCGGTTGGACGGGGGTTTTCATCCACGTTTGGAACGCGATCAGCCGGATAAAACATTGGGCGGCCGGCTCGTTTGTCTTTTGTGAAGCCTGCGTTTTCCGCGAGCTGGGCGGGTTCAGCCAGGAGCTTTACGCCGCCGAAGAACTCGAGTTCAGCGAACGATTGAAGAAGCTCGCGTCGGAACGGAAGAAGAAAATCCTCATCCTGCACCGGCATCCGCTGGTGACCTCCGCGCGCAAGGCGCACCTCTACACGTTGCGGGAACACCTGGGAATGCTCTGGAAGACGGTCCGGCATCGGGGGGAGAACCTCAAGGACCGCGAGACCTGCACGCTGTGGTATGACGGGCGGCGGTGAGGGTTGCGTTATGGATTCTACTGAAGCGATTCGGCCGGGAGGGTGAGCAGTTTGAGGTCGGTCAGCGCGTTGATGAGGAATTGCATGGCGATGGCCGCCAGCAACAGGCCCATGATGCGGCTCGTGAGGCGGAGAAAGATCGGGTTCAGCCATTTTGCGCCGTGGGCCGAAAGCGCGAAGATCAGGAAGCTGGCCAGGCAGACGCCCACGATGCAGACGCACAGCGCGACTTGCAGCGTGAAATTTCCCGCCGCCCGATTGTGCAACAGCACGGCGGTGGTAATGGCGCCGGGCCCGGCCAGCATCGGCACGGCCAGCGGCGTCACGGCGATGTCTTCCTTCGCGGCGCCCGCGTCGGTTTCTTCGGCGGTCTCCTGCACGGCGGAACGCCGCGCGCGGAGCATGTCGAGCGCCACGAGCAGCAGGACAATGCTGCCGGCGATCTGGAACGCGGGGATGGTAATGCCGAAGAAGGTGAAGATCCGTTTGCCCGTCGTGGCGAAGACGAGCAGGATGACTGCCGAAATGGTGCACGCCACGCGCGCCATCCGGATGCGTTGTGCCGGCGTGTCGGTCGGGGTCATCGCCAGAAACGCCGGCACGGTGGCGATCGGATCGATGATCACAAACAACGAGCCGGTCGCCAGCAGGACGTATTCGTGCAGGCTCATGCGGGGTCCATTAAACTCCGGCCGCCCGTTTCCAACAACGACCATTCGAACCGTGAGTTGACCGCGCCGGGAGGGAGACAGGCCGGAAATCTGTCCTACGTCGAGCACGGCGCCAGGATGGCGTCGCGCATGCCGTGAATGATTTTCTTGTCCGCCGGGCAAATCGTCGCCAACACACCGCCCAGTTGCGCCCGCGCGGCATCGCCGTCGCCGACGACAAAGTAATAGGGACAAAGCCGGACGCGGCCCGGCATGGGGACCAACTGGTCGGCGGCCAGGTCGTAGTAGCTGCTCTCGACGACGCGCGGTTTGTGATACCGTTGCAGCACGCACGGCGACCGTTCGAAGCCGGCGAGCGCCGCGTCCACCGCCGCGCTCCAGTCGGCATGCGGCAAATCGCTGCCCAGGTAAACGCTGCGGGCACCCCAGGCGTGTTCCGAGAAGCCGGACACTTTGACGATCAGCTCGCGCTCTTTCTGGGAAAGCGCCTTGAGCTGCTGCCAGTCGGTCAGATTCAATTCCGGAATGACCGCTTGCTGCGGAAGCGGGGTGGGATCGACCACCCAGGTGTAGGGAACCAGCTTGAACAGCCGGTTCAGGAATCCTTCGCCCAGCTCGCGCCGCCAGAACTCGCGCAGATTGCGGTTCCACAACAGGGCGAACAGCATTTTTTCCTCAAAGATCGGCTTGGGGGGCGGCGTCAGTCGGATGCGGTGGTTGACGGCGGCCTCAAACAAGGCGTCGGCGACAGGCACGTTCGGCAAATCGAACAATTCGAAGAAACGATAGACCGCATCGCCTTCGGTGAACGGAAACGATTTTTCATCGCGCAGCAGGAAAGAGTGGCCGCGCGAGTTGAGTTGATGACACAGCCAGTCCATCTCCGGCCGGTAGGTCTTTGCTTCATTGGAGACGACAACGTGCGTCGTCGGGGCATCGCCAAAAATCCCGGCAAAGCCCCGCAACATTCCGTCCGCGCCCCCGAACACGGCCTCGCCGATTTGGACATAAGTTAGATTCAACCACGCCGTCAGGCCGATGCCGCCGGGCACCGAATCCAGTTCGGTCAGCGCGAGGCCCTGGTCGGTGATCAGCAGGTCCGGACGGATGACGCGCGGCAGTTCGTTCTTCAAAGCGGTGGAGCGCTGGAGTTCGATCAGTCTGGCAGGCTTGCCGCGGTCCAGCCAGGCGGCGATCCACGACGGCTGTTTGCCGGCGACGCTCTGCCGGTAGAGCAGGTTCACGGCGCGATTGAACTGCAACAGCACCCGCCCGAGCGTTTCCAATTCCTTCGCCAGGCTTGGGCCGACCGCAAAGGCCGCGGGCGGAATGCGCCATTCCATGTCCGCGAACAGACCGCCCTGGGGAAGCTGATCGCGGATGAAACGAGCGCGGTCGGCGGCCGATTTTGCGGTCAATGGAGGGCGCCCGGTGTCCGGTTTGGTGTCAACACGGTTTGAAACCATCGCACGCAAGGGTAAGCGAACAGTCATCCCGCGTCAAAAAAATGTACCAGCAAAGGGGTCAGTACCAGCAAAGAGGTCAGTCAATAGTATCATGCTATTTTGAGAACCTGTTGGCTCTCGCCCATTCGAGCGATCACGTCCACAACTGCCGGTCGAGCGAACGATACTGAATTGCCTCGGAGATGTGTTCGGACGCGATTGGCTCTGATCCGGCCAGGTCCGCAATCGTCCGCGCCACCTTCAAAATCCGGTCGTAGGCGCGGGCGCTCAATTTCAACTCCGCCATCGCCATCTTCAGCAGTTCCATCGTCGCTTCGTCCAGCGCGCAGCAAGCCTTGAGTTCGCGCGTCCCCATTCGCGCGTTGCAGGTCACGCGCGGCCTGCCTTTGAACCGCTCGTGCTGTCGCTGTCGCGCTGCCACGACGCGTTCGCGGATTTGCGCCGAGTTTTCGCCGGTGCGTTCGGCGGTGATTTCGCGGAACTTCACCGCCGGCACTTCGACATGCAGATCAATGCGGTCCAGCAAGGGCCCGGAGATGCGGCCCAGATAATTCTGGATTTCGCGCGGCGAACAGCGCGATTCGCCCGGCATCTTGCCGTCGGGCGTCGGGTTCATCGCCGCCACCAGCATGAATTGCGACGGAAAGGTCATCGTGCCGGCGGCGCGGGAAATGGTGACGCGGCCCTCCTCCACCGGCTGGCGCAGCGTTTCCAGCACGTTGCGTTTGAACTCGGGCAGTTCGTCCAGGAACAGCACGCCGTGATGCGCGAGCGAAATCTCCCCGGGCGTCGGATTGATATTGCCGCCCAAAAGACCGGCGTCGCTGACCGTGTGATGCGGCGCGCGAAAGGGCCGTTGCGTGACCAGTGCCTGGCCGGGTTGCAGCAGCCCGACAATGCTGTGAATCTTGGTCGTCTCCAACGCCTCTTCCAGGGTCAGAGGCGGAAGAATGGTGGGCAGCCGCTTCGCGAGCATCGATTTGCCCGTGCCGGGCGGGCCGATCAGCAGCGCGTTGTGGCCGCCGGCCGCTGCGATTTCCAGCGCGCGTTTCACCGATTCCTGGCCTTTCACATCGGCGAAATCGAGTTCGTCTTCCTGCGGGTGTTGGAAGATGCTGGTGATATCCACCCGCATTGGCTGGATCTTCACTTCGCCTTCGAGGAAACCAACGGCCTCGCGCAAATTCTGAATCGGGATGACTTGCAATCCATTCACGACGGCCGCTTCCGGCGCGTTGTCTTTGGGCACGAGCACACCAACCTTGTCATCGGCCTGGGCCCGGATCGCGACAGGCAACACGCCCTTCACGGGCCGTACCGCGCCAGTCAGGGCGAGTTCCCCGACGATCACAAAATTCTCCAACTGGTCGGAAACGAACTGCTCGCTCGCGGCCAGCGTGCCGACGGCAATGGGCAAGTCGAAGCTCGGCCCCTCTTTTTTCACGTCGGCCGGAGCGAGATTGATGGTCGTGCGGCCCATTGGAAATTTGAACCCGGAATTGGTCAGCGCGGTGCTGACGCGGTCGCGCGACTCTTTCACCGCCGCGTCGGGCAGGCCGACAATGACGATCAGAGTGTCGCCCCAACCCGCGTTGACTTCGACCTCCACCGGGTAGGCCTCGATGCCATTGACTGCCGCGGAACAAACCTTGGCTAACATGGCCTAACTGTATGAAGAGCCCGAGACAGACTGCAATCCAGTTTTTGAATCGCCTGAGCCTGTCTCGTACGCGTGCGAAATAGCCGGGCTGGACACCGTCTTCCGCCAGAAGGCGCCGATGTCCAGGTTGAGAGGAAATCGCGAGGTTCTTTTGAACCTGCTCGGCGGCCATGAACCAAGGACCGAGGTAGCACAGTCATCCGGCCTGTGGCGTGGGATAGGCACCTTGGCGCTCTGCGCGGGCTGAAAGTCCGCGCAACCGGACAGGCGGGACGACTGTCCTACCTTTGCGGTTCATCGGTAGCCGAAGGCCGGATGCGAACGTTTGCTGAGCGTTTCTATTGAGGGGCAGTGCCAGGAAGATGCACTCGCACCGGGCTTTGGCTTCCGTTATAGTCTTTTCACGATGCGCATTGGCTCGCTTGAACTGAAATCGAATTTGTTTCTCTCGCCGCTGGCGGGTTACACCAACCTGCCGTTCCGGCTCACCTTGCGCGAAATCGGCGGACTTGACCTGGCCACGACCGACCTCGTCAATGCCCGTTCGTTGATCGAAAAGAATCCCAAGGCGCTCAAGCTCATCGCTACCTGTCCCGCCGACCGTCCGCTGGCCGTGCAGCTCTTCGGTTCTGTGCCCGAAGAAATGCGCGACGCCGCCATGTATCTCGAAGCGATCGGCATCGCGTCCGTGGACATCAACATGGGATGCCCGGTCCGCAAAGTCTGTCGCGTCGGGGGCGGTTCGGCGATGATGACCGACCTCGGCAAGACGGCGGCAATGGTCAAAGGGATGGTGGAGGCTGTCCGGATTCCCATCACGGCAAAAATGCGTCTGGGTTGGGACGACCAAAACATCACGGCGCCCGATCTGGCCCGGGTCCTGGAAGAAGTCGGCGTGGCTGCGATTTTCGTGCACGGCCGCACGCGCGAGCAAGGCTTCGGCGGCGCGGTGAACCTCGCGGGCATCCGCGCCGTGGCCCGGGCGGTGAAGCGGATTCCCGTTGTGGGCAATGGCGACGTGACGACGCCGCAGGCGGCGAAGCGAATGATCGACGAGACCGGCTGCGCCGGCGTGAGCATCGGGCGGGGCGCGTTTTACAACCCGTGGATTTTTCTTCACACGCAGCATTACCTGCGAAGCGGGGAACTGCTGCCGGAGCCAGTCTTCGAAGAGCGGGTGCAGATCCTTTGTCGGCATCTGGATTTGATGGTCGAAGTGTTCGGCGAAGCACACGGTTGTCGGCTGTTTCGCAAGGTGGCGCCGTGGTATGCGAAGCGGTTCGGCCCGGCGAACGTGTTCAACAAACGCGTCGTGACCATTTCCGCGAAAGCGGAGTTTCATCAGATCCTGAGCGACTATCTGGAGTGGCGGAAGCAGTTTTTGGATGAACGCGGCGAACTCAAGGCGCCCTATCAACCGGCGCCGCTGGCCGCCTCGTTTATGGAGGAAACCGGCGTCGCGCAACGCGGGCAAATTCCGGTGCCGAAAGGCCCGGTGGAAGTCTGGTGAGCTGTTTGTGAAGAAACGCTGGTTTATCGTTTTTGCGGTTGCCCTCGCGGCGGTAGTCGCCGTTGCCTTGCTCAGGCGGCGGGCGGCGCCGGAACCGGTTTACCAGGGCAAATCGGTGACGGCGTGGGTGCGCGATTTGAGCAGCCCGGATGGCGCCGTCCGCAGTAACGCCACGGTGGCATTGCAGGCGCTGGGCACGAATGGGATTCCTTCTCTGGTCAGAACGCTGGAACGGCGCGATCCGATATACAAGAAACCGTTCCTGTCGCTCGTTCCCAGACTGCCGTTGTGGGTGCGGCGGTCATTTCTACGCCGGCTCAAACCGTTCGACGCAAGCAACGACCGGCTGGCGGCAGCGAGCGCGCTTCTGGCGCTGGGCACCAACGCGCCGGCGGCGCCGCTGGTCAAAGCGCTGCATGACCCGGAGAAACAGGTTGCCGTGCAGGCCGCGACCGCCCTCGGAAAAATCGGCCGGCCCGCCGTTCCCGATTTGATCCGCGCGCTGAATGACGGCGACGGTTACGTGCGCTCGATGGCATGTTACGCGTTGGGCCTCATCGGTCCAGCCGCGACGGAAGCCGCCCCCGCCTTGATCCGGCGATTCACGGACAGTTACGCGAACGTTCCAGAGCAGTCTGGTTATGCGCTGTTCAGAATCGGGCCGCCTGCCATACCGGCACTGATCGAATCCCTCCAGAATCCAGACGGCCGCATCCGCGCGCGATCGGCCCGCGCGCTGGTTTGGATGGGACCGCAGGTGAAGGAGTTTGCGCCCGCGTTGATCGAAGCGGCGAAAGACCCGCAATGGACGGTCCGGCAATACTCCGTGGAGGTCCTTGGGAACGTCGGGCCATTTTCGCCGAAAGCGATCGCGGCGCTGGCGGCGGCGTTGCAGGACGGCCATGCGGAGGTCCGCCTCAAGGCGGCCGAAGGGTTGGGGCGCGCAACCCGGTTCGCGACATCGGCAATTCCGGAACTGACGGCGGCGCTGGGCGACAAGGAATCGCAAGTTCGCGGCGCCGCGGCGGAAGCGTTGGGACGCATCGGTCCGGCGGCCCGGCCGTCCGCGACTGCGCTGAGCGAAAAGTTGAAGGACGAAGATGAAACTGTCCGGACCCGGGCGCGGGAAGCGTTGAAAACGATCGAACCGGATGGCGCGCCTTCGCCTTCGCCGGAAACAGAATAGTCCGCGCTTCGAACCCTTGCGCCTTCGGGGCATTCGCGGGGGAATTCCGCACTCGACACCCGGCGGCCGGCCCTCGACATTTTGCCGCCATGAGTTGGTTGTACCGGAATTTCGTTCGGCCGGCGCTCTTCACGCTGGATTCGGAGGAGATTCACAATCGAACGTTGCGCCTGCTGGGTTGGGCCGGCCGGCGACCGGTTCTGCGCGATGCGCTGGCGTCATTTTGCGGCGCGCCGCAATTGCCGATCGAACTGTGCGGTCTGCATTTCTTGAATCCGGTCGGACTCGCCGCCGGAATGGACAAACAGGCCGAAGCGGTGCCGGTCTGGGAGGCATTGGGATTTGGCTTCGTGGAACTGGGAGGGGTAACCTGGCAGTCGCAACCGGGCAATCCCGCGCCACGCCTGTTTCGCGCCGTGGCCGAAGGGGCCCTCGTCAACCGCATGGGCTTCAACAATCCGGGCGCCGAAACCATCGCGGCGACGCTCGCCGCCTGGCGAGCGGCGGGACAGTGGCCGCAACATCCGGTCGGCATCAACCTGGGCAAATCGAAGACCACGCCGCTGGAAAAAGCGGCGGAAGACTATGCGAACTCCTTTCGCGTGCTCTGGCCGCAGGCGGATTTTTTCGTCGTCAACGTCAGCTCGCCCAACACGCCGAACTTGCGGCAACTGCAGGACAAAGCGGCGCTGGATGAAATCCTGGCGGCGTTGCAGGAGGTGAATGGGGAGTTGTCAGGGGTCGGTGGTCCGTGGTCAGCGGCAACTGCGGCGGGCCACGGAGCACGGAGTTCCGGCAAGCAGCAGTCTATGAAACCGATCCTGGTCAAGGTGGCACCCGACCTTTCGTTTGAGGCGCTGGATGAAATCCTGGAATTGGCAGGGCCGCGTCAGATTGCCGGCCTCGTTGCGACGAACACCACGACCGCGCGGCCCGACGCGTCGGATGCGGAGCTGAAACGCGTTTACGGAGAGGCGGGCGGGCTTAGCGGCCGTCCATTGCGGGCGCGCAGCACGGAAATCATTCGCCATCTTTGGCGCCAGACCAAAGGCTCGCTGCCGATCATTGGCGTGGGCGGCATCTTCAATGCGGACGACGCCTGGGAAAAAATCACCGCCGGCGCATCGCTGGTGCAGCTTTACACCGGTCTGGTGTACGAAGGGCCGGGCATCGCGAAGGCCATTGTCGCCGGATTGCGCCAACGGATGAACGAGCGCGGCTTCAGTTCGTTGAAAGAGGTCGTGGGCATTGGCTGATGCGTAATGCGTAATGCGCGATGCGTGGGTTACGGATCACGAATCACGGATCACGAATCACGGATCACGTTTCAGAAATCCTCTCCCGATTTCAGTTTCGCAATCGCCGCCATGATTTCGTCGGCGATCTGTTGATAAATTTCCTTGAGCCGTGGTTTCAAGCAGGTCCGGGCTTCGGCGCGAAACTTTTCAAAAAGCATCGGCTGACCGTATTTCACGGCGACGGGGCGGGGTCGCGGAAATTTCAGATGGCGCCCGTAGGCTTCATAGGTTCCGAAAACGCGCACCGGCACGACCGGCGCGTTGGATTTGATCACGGTCAAGCCGATGCCGGAACGGGCGGATTGCAGTTGGCCGTCGCGCGTGCGCGTTCCTTCGGGAAACAAAATGATTCCGCCGCCGGCCAGCAGGCGGTCGAGGATCGCTCTGAGACCCGCCGCGCCGCCGCCGTCGCGGTCCACGGGCACGCAATTGACGGACCGCAGGATCGCCCCGAGCACGCGAGAGTGAAACAGCGATTCGCGCGCCAGATAATGGATGTCCCGCTTCAGACCGGCGCCGACGAAGGGGGGATCGAGGAAACTGGCGTGATTGGAGGCGAGGATGACCGGCCCGGTGAGGGGAACTCGCTCCGGATGATACACCCGCCCGCGGAAATAAGTAGCGAAGGCGAATCGGCTCATGAGCCAACCGACGCGGTAGATGAGCTTCATTTCCTCGCGGCCAGCCGTTTCCGGATTTCGCTGACGATGAGCCCGCTGGTCTGTTCCGAGGTCATGAGGGAATTGTTGATGACCATCGCGCCCAGGGGGACCATGAGCGGCGCGGTCGCGCGCTGGCTGTCGCGCTGGTCGCGCGCCGCCAGATTCTCATTCACGCCTTCGGCGGCGCGGCGCCGGGTCCGCTCATCCAGGGAAGCATCGAGGTAGAACTTGAACTCGGTCTCGGGAAAGACGTTGCTGCCGATGTCGCGGCCTTCCATCACCAGGTGGCCGAACCGGGTGCATTCGCGCTGCCTTTTGACCATCCATTCGCGGACTTTGGGAATCGCCGCCACGTGCGGTACCGCGGCGCTGACCTCGGCGGTGCGGATCTCCGTTTCCGGATAGTAGCCCTCCACCAGCAGTCGCACGCGGCCCCCCAGGCATTCGAGTTGGGTCCTCCATTTGTGGAGCTGCGCGGTCACGGCCTTCGGGTCGTGAGCATCCACCTTCTTCTGCAAACAGTGCCAGGCCAGCGTGCGGTACATGGCGCCGGTATCGACATAAACGTAACCCAGCGCCCGGGCGACCCGTTTTGCGTTGGTGCTCTTGCCGCTGGCGCTGGTGCCGTCAATGGCGATGACAACCGGCTCTTTCATT
>DASPXS010000204.1:0-2661 GCA_035637175.1 Haliangiales bacterium
GATTCCATCGCGCGCACCGGCTGGTCCTGGGGATGCAGCGCGTTCGATTTTGACAACGACGGTTTCCCGGACGTTTATCTTGCCAACGGACACGAGACGAGACCATCCGTCCGCGACTACGAACCGGAGTTCTGGCTGCACGACATCTACGCGGGCGACTCCCGGGACGACCTCGTGGCGAGCGCTTATTTCATGGCCAAGTTCGGTCGCACGCGGGGCCAGGGATGGTCTTACGGCGGTTACGAGAAAAACCGGCTTTACCTCAACCAGCGCGCCGGGTCATTCGTTGAAACCGGCCATCTCATGGGCGTGGCGCTGGAAGAAGACTCGCGCGCCGTGGTGACGGACGATCTCGACGGTGACGGCCGCGTGGATTTGCTCGTGACGACGTTTGAGGTCTGGCCGCAGGTGAAACAAACCCTGCGCATTTTCAAAAACACGCTGGAGGATGGCGGCAATTGGGTCGGCTTTCGGCTGCGGGAAGAGGGCGGAGGCGTGTCGCCGGTGGGCGCGCGCGTTACGGTTCGCTGCGCGGGCGGAGCCGCGGTGCGGCAAATTGTGACGGGAGATTCCTATCGTTCGCAACACGCCAACACCGTGCATTTTGGTTTGGGCAAAAACGATCGTGTGGACACGGTACAGATACAATGGACGGACGGGCGCTCCCTGTTACTTCAGCAACCCGCAGTAAATCGTTATCACGTGATTGCCGCGCCGGAACAAAAGAGTGTTCGTCAATGACAGATAGTCCTGAGGTGGCTATCGTTTCAGGTGTCGTGGTTACCAGGTCTCAACGCGGTGTATCCGCAACCAAAGCGGAGCGTGGGTCTGTGGCTCGCAGCGGCTCCCTTTGCGACCCCCGACCGCGGCCTCGTGGCGTCGGTCTTGCAGTGATGCTCTGGGTTTTCGCGTTTTTCGCGGCACTGGCGGCAACGGCCGTCGGCGCAGAAGCCGATGACGCGGGGCAAGTCACTTTCAATCGTGACCTGGCGCCGGTGGTCTTTCGCCACTGCGCTCCGTGCCACCGGCCGGGAGGGACCGGCCCTTTTTCACTTCTCGATTATGCCGGCGCTCGCAAGCGGGCGAAAGAGATGGCGGAGGTGACGGCGAAACGTCTCATGCCGCCCTGGCTGCCGGCGCCGGGACATGGAGAATTCCTGGACGTGCGACGATTGAGCGACGATGAAGCGCAGCTTTTCCAGCGATGGCTGGCCGGCGGCGTTCTGGAAGGGAAAGCGGAAAGTTTACCGCCCGCGCCCGGCTTTTCCATGGACTGGGAGCTCGGCAAGCCGGATTTGATAGTGCAAATGCCGAAACCCTACGAGCTCGGTCCGGAGGGACCGGATGTGTACCGCAATTTTGTTGTGCCCTTGGCACTGGCGTCGAATCGCTTCGTACAGGCGTTCGAGTTTCAGCCCCGCAACCAGAGCATCCATCATGTCCGCATTCTGCTCGATCGCACCGGTCAATGCCGTCGCCTTGACAAACAGGACGCCGCACCCGGTTTCAGCGGCATGACCGTTCCCGCCCGCTTTCCCCCGGGTCATCTGTTGAGTTGGGCGCCCGGGCGCCAGCCGCATCGTAACGACGCTGACTCGGCGTGGTTGCTGGAAGCCGGCAGCGATCTGGTGCTGCAAATCCACATGCAACGAACGGGAAAACAGGAAACCATCCAACCGCGCGTCGGCTTCTATTTCACCGACACGCCGCCGGGCCGGACTCCGTTCGTGATGGGTCTGGTTGCTCAAATCATCGACATTCCCGCCGGCGCCACGAATTACACCGTGACGCGTGAGTTCGAACTGCCGTCCGAGGTCGAACTGTTGGCGGTGATGCCTCACGCGCACTACCTGGCCCGGGAAGTCCGTTTCACAGCCACCCTGCCCGATCGCACGTCGCGTTCGCTGTTATGGATTCCGCGCTGGGATTTCAATTGGCAGGAGGAATACCGCTACCGGCAACCGGTCATTTTGCCGCAAGGCACCCGTTTGGAGTTCGCGATCAGCTACGACAATTCGACCGCCAACATTCGCAATCCCAACCACCCGCCGAGGCGGGTCAAATACGGACCGCAAACGACGGATGAAATGGGTGAATTGTGGCTCCAGGTGTTCCCCCGGGGCGCGGAAGGACTCGCTCGAATCGAACGCGCCTACAAGATCGTCACCCTGAAGGAAACAGCCGCGCATTTCGAGAATCTGTTGGGACAAGAGCCGCGCAATGCGAATGCCCATCTTGAGTTGGGCAAGACATTGGGCGCCCTCGGCCGCAAGGAAGACGCGTTCGACCACCTCGCGCGCGCAGTGGAACTCAGCCCGGACCTCGTCGAGGCCCATCATTATATCGGGCTTTATTTTCTGGAGCGCGAACAATGGGACGGCGCCCGCGAGGCGTTCCAGACCGCAATTGGTTTGGACCCTGATTACTACCGCAGCCACACCGGGCTGGGGTTGGTCGCCCTTGCCGAAGGAAAATTGGAAGAGGCCGAACGGGAACTGCAAACCGCCTTGAAGCTCAACCCGGCGGACGACGCGGTGCGCCATAAACTGGGGGAGGTCTCCGAGGCCCGCCGTGCCAGCGGCCAACGTCCGCCGTAACGCGCGTTGGTCCGTCTCCTCAACGCCCCAGGATGGAGCGGCTCAGCTTCTCGTATGCCGCCGC
>DASPXS010000205.1:0-6207 GCA_035637175.1 Haliangiales bacterium
CAGGGTGTCGCGCACCACCAGAATGATTTCGTCGATGCACGCCGCCTGGTCGAACCTCGCCCAGGTGTGGGCCACCACCGGCCGCCCGGCCACTTCCAGAAAAAGCTTATCCACGTTCGGCCCCATGCGGGTGCCTTTGCCCGCGGCCACGATGACGGCGGAAGTCATGGATCCTGTTGCCGGTTGCAGGTTGGGGGTTGCAAGCAGCGGATGGCAAACGTCCCGTGGTCAACCCGCAATCCAACTTTCCGGGTAGAGCCGGTGGCAGGCGCATCTTGATACTCCCACCATGTCCGAGGCTCCCCACTCCCTCTCCCCACTCCTCCGTCGTGGGGCGAGGGGATCCACCACCGGCGTGGTGGTGGAAGCCCGCCCGTGGCGGTTGCCCACCGTGAACACCCTCTCCCCGGTCCCTCTCCTCACTCCTTCGTCGCGGGGAGAGGGAGAAGGCCCTGCGCAGAAACGGCTCTCCTCGTTTTGTCGTGTATCCTGCCCACTACTCAGCAAGCCGCCGGGCGCCAGTCGAGGAGTTTCAACTGCACGGAACGCCTGCCGTCGTATTCGTTGATTTGCGGGACGAAGGCCAGATCGAAGTTTCCAGCCGGCAATGCTTCTTTCTCGCAATTCCAACAGACCACATCGCAGACGTTCCGGCCGTCGGTGACCGAAAGTCTGGCGTGCTGCTGTTCGCGGCCCATGCGCCGGGGAGGCCGCTGGAGTCGGACATTGCGAACAACCAGTTGCACCGGCGGGTTGCCCTGGCCGACCGGCTCCAGGCGCTGCAATTCGGCCACGCGCTCCAGCGTCAGGTCACTGAAATCCGCTTCCGCGTCCAGACGCAGCAGCGGCTGCAACTGCTCGCGCGTCAAGGTCCGCCGCGCCAGATCGTTGAGCCGGCGGCGCAGCGCGTCGAGATTTCCCGGATGCAGGGAAAGGCCGGCCGCCAGCGCGTGGCCGCCGTGGCGCAGCAGCAAATCGTCGCACGCGCGCAGAGCCGCCGCGAGGTCGAAACCTTCGATGCTGCGCCCCGAACCGCGCCATTCTTCTCCTTCGCCGCCAAGGATGAGGGTCGGCCGATGAAATTCGCGCAACACCCGCGCGGCGACGATGCCCACGACGCCGATGTGCCAGAGCAATTGTCCCTCGACGATGACGTAATCGGTCTCCGCGTTGAATTTGGCGCGCACGGCGCCGATGACCTCCTCGGCGATGGCGCGTTCAATCCGTTGGCGTTCCCGGTTCCGCGCGTCCAGATCGCGCGCCAACGGCCCTGCCTCGTCGGGATTCCGCGCGAGCAATAGATTCAATGCGTCGGCGGCGGTTTCCAGCCGGCCCGCCGCATTGAGCCGCGGTCCCAGTTGAAAACCGACTTCATAGCCGCCCACCGGGACCGTCACCTCAGCCACGGTCTTCAAGGCGACCAAACCAGGGCGCCGCGTCGTGTTCAAGCGTTCGAGTCCGGTCGTGACGAGAATCCGGTTTTCATTGGTCAACGGAACGAGGTCGGCGATGGTGCCGAGCGCGACCAGGTCCAGTAACGGACGCAAGTCAAATTCGTGCGCCTGGCGCAGGCCGGCCTCGCGTCCTCGCTTTACCAGCGCATGCGCGAGCTTGAAGGCCAGTCCGGCGGAACAAAGTTCGCAGAAAGCGCCGCCGACGCGCGGCGGGCACGCGCGCGGGCCCTGCGGCGGTTGATCGGCCGGGGCGACTCCGGCAGCGCCTTGCAATTGCGGGTTCACCAGAGCCGTCGCTGCCGGAGGCGGATTCGATACCTGATGATGGTCCAGCACGATGACATCGACACCCCGCCGGCGGAGCCAATCAACCGTGGAAACGGCTGTGGAACCACAATCCACCGCCAACAACAGCTTCACCGGAAACTTTTGGAGGCAATTCTCGACGCCATCCTGGCTCAGCCCATAGCCTTCTTCCAATCGGTGCGGCAGGTAATGATGGACCCGCCAGCCAAGCGCCGTCAGCACTTCGGTCAGAAGCGCGGTCGAAGTGACGCCGTCCACGTCGTAATCTCCAAAAATGACGAGCGGTTCGCCCAGGCTCCGCGCGTGGAACAACCGCTCGACTGCGGGAGTCATGTTCGGCAACAGGAACGGATCGCCCAGTTGCTTGAGCCGGGGTTGAAGGAATCCGGCCGCGCGGCCCGGCTCGACCAACCCGCGATTTACCAGACAGCAAGCCAGCAGCGGGGAGACTTTGAGGTCGTCGGTGAGCCGCCGGGCGAGCAGCGGTTGGGGAGGCGCGATTGACCAACGAAAATTCATCCCGATTTTGCAGCAGCCGAGGTAACGAGGCTCATTTTTCTTCGGCGAACAGGAATTATTTCAGAGCCTCCTTACGTCAGCTCCCGCATTTTTAACGGATTGCCGCGCCACGATGATGGAAAAGACAATCGAGGTCAAAATAATTGAAGCCACGACCGCCAGCGATGTCGTGATCGGGAGATCGATGTCCCACGCGCCCAGTAGCATTTTGGTGCCGATAAAGCAAAGCACGAGCGACAGGCCGACTCTGAGGTAGCGAAAATAGCCGATCGCTCCGGCCAGCACGAAGTAAAGGGAGCGCAGGCCGAGAATGGCGCAGACGTTCGAGGTAAAAACGATGAACGGCTTCTTCGTCACGGCAAAAATGGCGGGAATGGAGTCCACGGCAAAGACCAGATCGGTCGTCTCCACCATCAACAACACCAGGGCCAGCGGCGTCAACGCGGCCCTCCCGTCCAACACGGCGAAAAATTTTTGGCCCTGGAATTCGGTCGTCACCGGAAAAAGCCGGCGCGTGGCGCGGAGCACCACATTTTTTTCAGGGTCCGGCGGTCGGTCGCCCAGGAAAATCACTTTGGCGCCGGTAAAGATCAAAAACACTCCCAACAAATACAGCAGCCAGTCGAAACGATTGATGGCCGCCGCGCCGGCGCCGATCATGACGCCCCGCATGACCAGCGCGCCGAGGATGCCCCAAAACAACACCCGGTGCTGATATTCCAACGGCACGCGAAAGTAGGCAAAGATCACCGCCATCACGAACACGTTGTCCATCGAGAGCGAGAGTTCGATGATGTAACCGGTGAAAAATTCGAGGGCCTCCTCGCGGCTGCGCAACTGGATCAAGGCGCCGCAAAACCCGAGTGACAAGACAAACCAGATCGTGGTCCAGGCCAGCGCTTCCTTGAACCTGACGACGTGCGCGTGCCGATGAAACACCCCCAGGTCGAGGGACAACAGGACCAGAACGATGACGATGAACCCGGCCCAGTGTAAGGGCGTGATTTCAATCTGGCGGAGCATGGCCCTGCGCTCAGGCCGCCTTGGCTGGTCGATTCGCGCCGGCGGTCAGGCCATTGTCCAGGACGACCTGGGAAGCGCCGCCGGTGGGCCGCTGGCCTTTGTGCCACCAGAGCACCAGGGCGCTGGCGATATAAATGCTCGAATAGGTGCCGGTGAGGATGCCCACCAGGAAGGTGAAGGCGAAATCGTTGATCACGCCGCCGCCAAACAGGTACAGCGACAGCGTCGCCAGAAACACGGTGCCGGAGGTGATGATGGTGCGGCTCAACGTGCGGTTCAAGGCGTGGTTCATCAACTCTTTGAACGTCCCGCGCACGCCGAGTTTGAGGTCCTCGCGAATCCGGTCGAAAATGACAATGGTGTCGTTGATGGAAAAGCCGATGATCGTCAAGATGGCGGCGACAATCGGCGCGCTCAACTCGCGGCCGGTCAGGAAAAACCAGCCCACGGTCATCAGCACGTCGTGGATGATCGCGATGACCGCGCCGACGGCAAACGAAAACTCATAGCGGAACGCGACGTAAATCAGGATGCCGAACATCGCCAGCAGCGACGCGATGACGGCATTCTGTTGAATTTCCCGGCCGACCACCGCGCCGACCCGGTCGTTGCCTTTGACCTCGAAACCCGCGTCTTTGAACTGGGTCGCGAGCATGGCCTTGACCTTGTCGGAGGCGCTCGCTTCCCGTTCCGCGTTGGCGGCCTTGCTCTCCGGAGCGCGCACGATAATGAGCAGGGTTTCCTTTCGGGTGGCAGGATCCTTTTGATACTGAATGGTGGAATCGCCCACGCCGAGGCCGGCCACCGCCCTGCGCAACGCGTCCACCTCCACCTTCTTCGCAAAGCTGACCGTCAGGCTGTCGCCGCCGGCGAAATCCACGCCCAGCACATCCTTGCCGCGATGGAGGCCGTACCCGTTCCCGATCAGAATCAGGCTCCAGGAGGCGACAAACGCCGGAAGCGCCCAGCGCATGAAGTCAATGTTCGCGCCGCGGATGAGGTGCAACATGTTCAGCGACTTGATCAGATTCTTCTCCAACAGCCAGTCAAAGATCAGGCGGGTAACCACCAGCGAAGTGAACATGCTGGCCGAGACACCGATGGTCAGGGAAACACCGAATCCTTTCACCGGACCGGTGCCGAGGAAGATCAGGATGACGGAAGAAATCAGCGTGGTCAGGTTGGAATCGAAGATCGTGCCGAAGGCCTTGTCATAACCCGCGCTGAGCGCGCCGCGCAGCGATTTTCCCGCGGCCAGCTCCTCGCGGATGCGTTCGTAGATCAGCACATTGGCGTCCACCGCCATGCCGATGGTGAGCACAACGCCCGCGATGCCGGGCAGGGTCAGCGTGGTGCCGATCGAGCACATGACGCCGAGCAGGATGATGATGTTCAGCATCAGCGCGGCATTGGCGATCAGACCCGCCATCATGTAGTAAACCAGCATGAAAACCACCACCGCCACCGTGCCGATCAACGCAGCCTTGATGCCGCTGGTGATCGAGTCCTTGCCCAGCGACGGGTCCACATCGCGCTCCTCTTGAATCATGACCGGCGCCTCGAGCGGGTTCAGGAGCACGTTTTGCAGTTCAAAGGCTTCTTCCGGGCTGAAGCCCCCGGAGACCTCGCAACTGCCGCCCAGAATCGCCTCGGAAATGCGGGGCGCACTGCGCAATTCCCCGTCCAGCACAATCGCCAGAAAGTGCCCGACGTTTTCCTGGGTGATTTCGCCGAACAACTGCGCGCCCTCGGAATTAAACGTGATGTGAACTTTGGGTTCGTTGTTGACCGAGTCGAAATAGACGCCGGCGTTGCTGATATATTTCCCGGTCAATCCCTTTTCCGCGGTCTTTTTTACCAGGTAATGAAACAACTGCTCCTCGCCGGCCGCCTTCTTCCGCCGCTCGACCATGTTGGTGTAACCGATGGGTGTGATTCCTTCCTTCAACAACTCGTCGCTCTGCGGATGGACCAGCCGGAATTCGAGATACGCGGCCCGCGAGATGGTGCGTTTGGCGCTCTCTTTTTCCTGCTCGGACAAACCCGGCAGTTGAATCAAGATGCGGTCTTCGCCCGCCGGCTGGATGACCGGCTCGGCCACGCCAAATCGGTCCACGCGTTTGCGCAACACTTCGACGGCCTGCGAAAGAGCCGCCTTTCGGCGCTCGACCTGGACCTGGTTGGTGTCCATTCTCACCAGGAACTGCGTGCCGCCTTGCAAATCGAGGCCGAGTTTGATCCGGCCCAGGGCATCGCGCTGCAAGTGATGGAGAACGGCCAGCGTCGGGTCGGTCTCGCCGGCCGTGTTGACAAAGGGAAAGTAGCGGGAGATGTCGTTGGTGCCGATGGCCGCCTGGAGGTTGACGAAGGCGCGGCCGGGCGCCTGTTGTTGCAGTTGCTCGACGCGGGCGAGGATCGCCGTGAAATTGGTGTCCGTGTTGACTGCCCGGCTCTTGAATTCCTCAACCAGGTCGCGGTTGGTGGGCGGGTAAATCTCCCACAATGACCAGGCAACGATAAAAACCACCAATGCCCACTTCCAAGGATTGTTACGCTTCATGGAACGATAAGTCAGGCTTCGCCGGCGGCGCGTTCGGTTATTTCAGACACCGCGCTCTTCAGCACCTCCAGTTTCGTGTCGGCCGAGCGAAGGGTGACGGTTTTTTCCTGCACGCTGACGATCACTCCCATCACGCCGCCGCTGGTGACGACCTTGTCCTTCGGCCTGAGCGTCTTGAGCAACTGCTCGTGCTCTTTGGCCTTTCTTTGCTGAGGACGAATCAGAATGACGTAGAACACCACCATGATCAGAAGAAGAGGAACCATCTGCATCCAAACCGGCGGGCCCTGAGCTGGTTGGCCACCCGGCGCGCCCTGCGCCAGAAGTGCACTTAAGGCAAAAAAA
>DASPXS010000206.1:0-2629 GCA_035637175.1 Haliangiales bacterium
CGTTTACCATCCGCTGCTTGCAACCCCCAACCTGCAACCGGCAACAGGATCCATGACTTCCGCCGTCATCGTGGCCGCGGGCAAAGGCACCCGCATGGGGCCGAATGTCGATAAGCTTTTTCTGGAAGTGGCCGGGCGGCCGGTGGTGGCCCACACCTGGGCGAGGTTCGACCAGGCGGCGTGCATCGACGAAATCATTCTGGTGGTGCGCGACACCCTGCAGCCGGCATTCGCCGAGATGGCCGCAACCTGGCGTTTCACAAAGCCGTATCGGCTGGTCCTCGGGGGCAAAGAGCGCCAGGACTCGGTCTGGAACGGCTTGCAAGCGTTGGCCCCGGCCGCCGAACTGGTCGCCATTCAGGACGGCGCGCGTCCCTGCACTTCGGAAAAACTCATTGCCGCCACGATCCAGGCGGCGCGCGAAGTCGGCGCCGCCGCGGCCGCGCAACCGGTGACCGACACCGTCAAGGAATCTGATGGCGGAACCTTGATTGTTCGGACGGTGGACCGGTCGCGGCTTTGGGCGGTGCAAACGCCGCAGGCCTTTCGCGTCGAAGTGATCCGCCGGGCGCTGACGGCCGTCCGGCAAAAGGGTATGCTGGTGACCGACGATACGGCCGCCTGCGAACTCGTTGGACAACCGGTCAGGCTGGTCGAAGGTGAAGCGCCAAACCCCAAGGTCACCATAACGGCGGATTTGCCTTATGTTGAACTGCTTCTGCGAACGATGATGCGGGATGCGTAATCCGTAATACGTAATGCGTAATCCGTAAGAAAGCACGATGCGCAGGTCGCCGGATCACGCATTACGGATTACGCATCACCTGTCACGTTTTAACCAAGCCTTTTCTTGCCATTTGGACCCTGACCCGCTACTGTCTGCCAGAGTTGATTTTCAGTATTATGAAGAAACGCATCTTATACGGTTTGCTCCTCACCGCCCTCACACTCAACCTGCTGCTGGGAGCGCGCATTTACTTCAGCTACGCCCAGGCGGGGGAGAAGGACGACGTTTACCAGAATATCGAATTGTTCACCCGCGTGCTCGAGCGCGTCCGCAAAGACTACGTGGACGGGGACCAGGTGAGTTACAAAGAACTGATTTACGCCGCGTTGAAGGGAATGCTCAATTCGTTGGATCCGCACAGCGAGTTCATGGACGCCGACAAATACAACGACCTGAAGAACGACACCGAAGGCCTGTTTGGGGGCGTGGGGATCGTCATCGGCGTGCGCGATAGTTTCCTGACCGTCATCTCGCCGATGGAGGACACGCCCGCGTTCAAAGCGGGAATTTTCACCGGCGATCGCATCATCAAAATCGAAGGTAAGAGCACCGAGAAATTAAACCTGCAGGATGCCGTAAAGCGTTTGCGTGGCGTACCCGGCACGGACGTGAACATCACCGTGTTGCGACCTTCGTCCGGCAAAGCGTGGGACGTGAAGCTGACCCGCGCCGAGATCAAAGTGGAAACGGTCAAAGATGTCAATGGCAAGCGTGAATTTCCGCTGGGCGAGGGCCATATCGGCTACGTCCGGCTCACCCAGTTCGGCGAGCAGACCAGTTCCGAACTCGAAGACGCGCTGAAGAAACTGGACAAACAGGGGATGCAGGCGTTGGTGCTGGACTTGCGCAGCAATCCCGGCGGTTTGCTCGATCAGGCCGCGAAAGTTTGCGAGAAATTTCTGCCCAAGAGCCAGTTGATTGTTTCCACCGAAGGACGGCACGCGGAAGAGCGGGGCGAGTTTCGTTCTTCGGGCCGCGGCGCGCACCCCACCTTGCCTCTGGCGATACTGGTCAACAACGGCAGCGCCAGCGCCTCGGAAATCGTCGCCGGCTGCCTGCAGGACACGACGGCGACGGGCGCCTCCCGCGCCATCATCATCGGCGAACAGACGTTTGGCAAAGGGTCGGTGCAAAAGATCCTGCCGCTGGGGGACGGGTCGGCCCTGCGTTTGACCACCGCAAAGTATTACACGCCCAGCCACAAGGTGATCCATGAAAAGGGGATCACCCCCGACATCGTCGTCCCGATGACCCCGGATGAAGAGGAGGCGCTCTTTCTGCGGCGCAGCCCCGGTGGCATCGAAACTCTCCCCGAAGACCAGCGCGAAAAAGTCATGGGTTTGCACGACGTCCAACTGGAACGGGCCATGGACGTGCTCAAAGGCGTCACGCTCTACGCCAAACGCGCCGGCGCCGGCGGCGGCACGGGCGACAGTCGCTCGGCGAAAAAAAGTGAGAAAATCGCCGTCGCGAATTGAGAGCCGGCCCGGGTTCCTGTTCCTGCACTTTAATCGTAATCTCGATTCCCGGGTCCCCTGGGGATGAAGATTATGATTATGATCAAGGGCGGGAAGCCTCAATGCTCTTAATTCAACCAGAGTGACGTTTTCCCGCCGCTGGCTCGTATTATCCTGCGGACCCGTCAAAATGACCCTGCTGGCCCTGGAAACCTCGTGCGATGAAACCAGCGCGGCCGTGGTGCGGGACGGGCGCGTACTGGCCAACGTCATTTCTTCCCAAATCAAACTCCACGCCGAATACGGCGGTGTCGTGCCGGAATTGGCCACCCGCGAGCATCTGCGCAATCTGGTTCCCGTCACACAGACAGCCCTCCACGAGGCG
>DASPXS010000207.1:0-20701 GCA_035637175.1 Haliangiales bacterium
CAGCGAGCAAGACACCCGCACCCCGACTGAGTTGCTCGGCTTCATTGACAAAAAGGGTCGAGAGGCGGACGAGTCACTTGCTCGGCTGCGTCTGTTGATCGAAAACGGTGTGCCTAGGGCGCCGAAATGATCGAGAAGCCAATACGCTTTATCGCCAACGTTTGTTGCCCGCTCGATTGCGATCGATTGTCCGACAGAGGTTGCTGCCAAATTCGTCCCCATACCAATTTCACCGTCTGAAATTCGGCATGTTATCGAGAGCGAAGATGACTTTGGTCACGAATTGCGGGTGCCGCTTTAATCACGAAGCTAATCACTGCGAAGGAGGGTTCTTCCACCGAGAGGTGAAGTGACCCCAAAACCTAAGCTTTTGGATCATGTGTTGATAACAAATCCTTGAGAATCTTCCTAAATTCGAAGCCATTGAAATCGGCCCTCCAACCGCAATAACAATGGTAAGCTGCATGTCCGTCTGGCGAACTCGTAGAAGTGTGGCATTTAGGACAGTAAACTGCTTCATGGAAGCCGCCGTCCGGTTTCCGCTTGAACAACGCCCCGCGATGCTCAACGAACTGCTCTAGGTCTGCCTGCTGCTGGGATGCTCGCTTTTCCGCGTCCGCAACGCGCAACTCAAGCGCGGCGAGCTTTCGCTTCAGTTCGGCATTCTCCGTCATCAATGCGATGCGGCTCTCGTGAATGCTCGCGTGCTCCGACTGGAGACTCGCTATCATGCGCTGAATCTCTCGAAGGTCGGCTGCAAACTTACGATCCTTGACGCTCTCGATGAGCTTCGTCGTGAGGTTAGTGAGGTCAACAAGTGCTCCCATGTGCGTGAGGTGTGGTGCTGCCTAAGAATCCGGCGCGGCGTTTGGGAGGTGTCTCGTAGTATCTTCCGCGATCTTTAGTGCCCATCGGACTGTCTCCTCCGTGATGTAATACTCGTAGTGAAACTCGTCATCGAATTCGGCTTCGGGTTCAGAATGCGCCTTAAAGTCTGCGATCCAGTCTGGCCGGGTCTCGGTCATCTTTTTGATGCGCCGTGCCTAAGCCTCGACATCGCGTTCTCCAGCTTCGGTAATTTGCCAAGTGCCGATCTCTGGCATGCGCAAAAGTCCGTCCTCTCTCAGGGCATTACGCGCCCATGACAAGTCATGCTTCCAGACTTCCTCGCCAGCCGAACGGTAATCCTCGTCTTCGGGTGGGATGTGGATAAGGCGCTGGGACTGTATGAAAGCAAGCACTCGCTGCTTATGGGGCCGGTGAACTCCGTGATACTTACTTAGTACGTAGAGCGCCAGAAGGACAATCCGGCGCTTCTGCTTTGTCGTTCTCGGACTCTTAACGTTCATGGCGCGTGCATCGTGGCATTTTACCTGAAGCATCGTATGCGGAAACCGGAGGGAGGCAAGTCAATGATGACGCTCCCGCTTCCCTGAATGAACGTCAGCCGCGTTGCGCTCATGCGCTGCATCATTCGGGGCGCGCGGGAAAACAACCCGACCGACCCGAAGGCGGCGCTAAAGGCCATTCTCAAGACCCGCTTCGCCTCCGAAGTCACCTACGGGAACACCATTGTCTCGACCAGCTCGGACGGGCACGCCGTTTCCTTTGCGCTTCCCGACAACCTCGCCCCGGCTGAAATAATGGTGTTGGTCGAGGAAGCCCTGACCTGGCTGGAAGCCCAACCCGAAGGTGACCTAACGAATGCCGCCAAACTCCCGCGCGCCATCCACCGGCTGCGCGTCTCCTTCGACAAGGCCACGATGTAACATGGGTTTTCTATCCAACCTCTTCGGCACGGCCGTTCCCAACGCCCCGGAAATGTTCAGAAATGTTTCCAGAGGCACGGACGCGCGGCTGTCGGGGTCAACACCGGCCCGGCGGTGGTCAACGCCGGGATTGGTAAGGTAGGAAACGCGGCGGCGGAGACTCCTGGCGCTTTTGGTCGCGCCATGATCGAGTGATGAGGGAGTGATGCGAGGCGTTCAGCAGGCGACGAAAGCTGCGTGTTCGGAGCTGTCGAGCCCGCGCCGCAACGACGACAGTACGGCTTTCATGTCCCCGCGCAGTAGCGCCGCGGCATCCAGCCAGAGGCCGGGGAACACGCGGCTTTTGAGCAGGGCGTCCGCGGCCGGCGCGATTTCCTGATATTCCCCTTGCCGGAGTTCCCACCAGACCAGACGACCCTCGCCCGTAATCCAGGCAAGATATTCGCAGACGCCGTTGCGGCGGTAGGCGCCTTTCTTCTGGTGCAGATCGTAGGCGCTGGAGCTGGCGACGATTTCAACTGCCAACTCGGGGGGGCCTTCAATGTAATCGTCGGCAGAGATGCGCGCCTGGCCGCCCTTGGCCGGCAGTTTGAGCAGGGTCAGATCCGGTTGGGGTTCGTTATCCAGGTCGAGGCGAACGGTCGAGTTGTCAAAACAAGCGACACCAGGAGTCTCTGCCGCGTACGTTCCCAGCCAGGTTCCGAGGTGGCTTTGTGGTTCGCCATGACTTTGGGCACGAAGGGGTGAGGGCATATAGACGATTCCTTCGATCAGCTCGGCCTTCCTGACATTGGGCATGCGCTCGTAACGCCGCTCGAATTCGTCGCGGGAGAGCCTGTCGCCCGGCTCCAGCAGGGGCTCCGCTGCGCCCGGGGGGAGCCCCTCCGGACGGACGGTTGGTGCCGCAGGTGTCGCCATGGTCGTACTTTAAGACACCAAGCTACCGAAACAAGATCAATGTCAGTTCACGCGACGAGCATTGCCGTGTTGTTGCAGTGGCAGGTAAAACATCTTGTTTCGTTCAACAGTTGAGCCGTCGCGCTGTCAAGCCGTTGAAGTTGAAGGGTTGAAGAGTTAAAGGGTTGAAGGGTTCAGACCCGGGCAACGCTCGGCACTTGGACTGTTCAACTCTTCAACTCTTCCTCTCTTTAACCCCTTCAACGTTTCAACGTTTCAACGCCCTGCCACGCCGCTGTGGCTGGTCTTCGACACAGCCGCGCTCCAACAACGGACAGCTACTTGTTCTCGCGGGAACGACCAGGGAATTATCCCCCGACGCTGGCCAGTTCCTCGTTGGTGGCGACGTTGACGATTTTGAATTGCTCGGAATGAAACGCCGGATCGGCGCGGAAGGAGAGTTTGCCGAAATAACGTTTCTCCAGTTCGATGAGGAGTTTTTCGTCCTCGGTGCGGAGGCGATCGAGCACGGTCGGGTTGACGACGATGCGGAGCTGGAAGTCGGATTCGTCGCGCTGGCGTTTCTTTAATATTTCCGCCAGCTTGCGTTGAATCTCCACGCTCATGGTCAAGGGACTCTTCACCTTGCCCCGGCCTTTGCAATAGGGGCAATCGTCATAGACGGCGGCGCGGACGCTCTCAGTGTGGCGCTGGCGGGTCATTTCCATGAGACCGAGCTGCGAGATCGGCAGGATGTGGGTCTTGGCGCGGTCGCGCTTCAGTCCCTCCTTGACGCGTTGGTAAACCTGCTGCTGATCGCGCCGGGATTTCATGTCGATGAAATCGAGGACGATCAATCCGCCCATGTTGCGCAGGCGGAGTTGGCGGCAGATTTCGTCGGCCGCCTCGAGATTGACGCGCACGATGGTGGATTCCTGGTCCTTGCCGCCTTTGTGGCGCCCGGTATTGACGTCGATGGCCACCAGCGCCTCGGTTTCGTCGATGACAATGTAACCGCCGCTTTTGAGGTGCACCTGGCGGGCGAAGGCGGTTTCCAGTTGGCGGGTGATGCTGAAACGGTCGAAGACCGGCTGGGAATCGGTGTAAAGTTTAACCTTGGAAATCGAGCGCTTGGAGATGCGCCCGATCATGTCGCGAACGCGGTCGTAATTGCGGGGACTGTCGATCACGATGCGTTCGACGTCCTCGGTGAGGAAGTCGCGCACGGTGCGTTCGACGAGGTCGGGTTCCTGGAAGACGCAGGTGGCCGAGGGTTGGCGGTTGATCCTGTCCTGGATTTGTTTCCATTCGTCGATCAAGAGGGCGAGGTCGCGGACGAAATAACGCTTTTGCTGGCCTTCGCCAACGGTGCGGATGATGACCCCCATGTTTTCCGGAATGTTGAGTTCGCGCAGGATTTTTTTGAGACGCTGGCGTTCCTCGTGATTCTCGATCTTGCGCGAGATGCCGCTTTGATCGGAGTTGGGCAACAGCACCAGATAACGGCCGGGCAGGGCGAGGTTGGTGGTCACGCGCGGGCCTTTGGTGCCGATGGGGCCTTTGCTGACCTGCACGATGATGTCGCTGCCGGGCGCGTACAGGCGCGGGATGTCGCGTTGCGTGATGCGCGGTTTGTCGCGTTTGCGGCCTTCGCGTTCGACGACTTCAACGCTGCTGTCGAAGCTGCTGGGAACGATGTCCCAGTAATGCAGGAAGGCGTTCTTTTCAAAGCCGATATCGACAAAAGCGGCCTTCAACCCGTCTTCGAGGTTCTTGACTTTGCCTTTGAAGATGCTGCCGACGAGGCGTTCGTCGCTGGTGCGTTCGATGGTGAATTCCTCCAGCTTGCCTTCCTCCAGCACGGCGACGCGGGTTTCGAGCGATTCGGCGTTGATGATGACTTCTTTGTGGAGTTTTTGGGTCGGTTTGATGAACTTCTGAACTCTTTTAATGACGCTGGTGGCGGCGACCTTGATCGCGTCCACGAACCCTTGCGGCGGCTGTTCCTTGACATGCACCGGTTCGTAGCCGGTTTCCTCTTCTTTCACTTCGGCGGGGATGGCGAGGTCCGGTTCGCGGAAATCACGTTTCTTTTGTTCACCGGGCGCGGGCGCGGGTGCGACGGCGGGGGCGTCGGCCGGCAGGCCGGCGGCGAGGTTTTCAGAGCGTTGAATTTCACGTTCGTGGCGGGCGCGGTCAAAGACCGATTCTTCGCTGGGTTTATCGCCGAGGGCCTCGGCGCGGGCTTCGCTGGCGGCGCGGTCGGGGCGCTGAACGTTGGCGGACATTCCGCCGGTGGGGCGGAACCGATGACCGCCGCGGCGGCGGCGGGAAAAACTTCTTTCACTCATAAATCAATAGTTCCTTCGATAGAGGTACACGTTTTGCAAGACGCCCGCGGCGATCAACGAGCAAAGCACTGAAGACCCGCCGTAACTGAGCAGCGGCAGCGGAATACCCGTCACGGGCATCAAGCGAATGTTCATGCCGATGTTGATGAAGACATGACTGAAGAGGAGCGTGACCACTCCCACCGCCAGCAATTTGCCCAAGCGATCGCGCGCCTGGCCGGCGATGCGGATTCCGGTGAACAGAATCACGGTGTAGAGAGAGAGAACCACCACGCTGCCCAGGAAACCTTTCTCCTCGGCAATGACAGAGAAAATGAAATCGTTATGGGCCGTGTCCGGCGGAAGGAACCGGAGCGCGATTTGCTGTCCTTGACGCCAGCCTTTGCCCCAGAATCCGCCGGAGCCGACGGAAATGAGCGCCTGTTTGACCTGATAGGTCCGGTCATCCTGCAACTTGCGCGCGCGCAGGCGTTGCGCCGGGCTGGCGTCGGAGGGCGCGAAGTCGCGACCGAAATAGACGAGCAGACGGTCGCGTTGATAGCCCTCCAGTTTCACCGGCTGCCATCCGGGCGGCGCGAACAGAACGTCCGCCAGCAGCAAGGCCACGAGAACTCCGACGCCGCCCACCAGGCGAAACAGAAAGCGCGCAGGCACGCCGGCGACGTAGCACATGACCAGTCCCACCGGCAGCAACACCAGGGCGGAACCGAGATCGGGTTCTTTTAAAATGAGCAGAAAAGGCAGCAGAGTCAACGCGATGGCCTTGAGGAACACCATCGGCTGGCGCAGTTCTTCCGTGGGCCGGCTGAGGAAATGGGCGAGAATGAAAATGAACGCGAGCTTGGCGAACTCGGCCGGTTGACATTGAAACGGGCCGAAGTCGATCCAGCGGCGCGCGCCCCAGCCGTGGGTGCTTCCGATGTGGGGAATCAACACGGCAATCAGCAGCAGGATGGTGGCCCAGTAGGCAACCAGGGACCAGCGGGCGAGCGGGTGATAATCCACCAGGCAGATGGCGACGGCGGCGATCGCGCCGATGCCGTACCAGATGATCTGGCGGACGTGATAGTGGTTGTACCAGGCGCTGGATTCCGACGGCGGCTTCGCGCTGTAAATGAAGGCCACGCCGATGGCCATGAGGCTGAGGATGGCCAGAATCAGCCGCCCGTCCACGCGCGGTTGGCGTTCGTTCAAGTGCGCTTCAAACATGGTCAATTCCTGGCCAGGCTTTCCGGTTTTGCCGGCTTTGGCTGTTGGGCGCGCTTTTGCAGCGCGAGATAAATCTGGTGCGCCACCGGGGCGCACGTTCCGCCGCCGGACCCGGTGTATCCCTGGTCGATCTCCACCATCACAACCACGACGTATCGCGGGTCTTCGTAGGGGGCGAAGGAAGCGAACCAGGTGGTCAGCCCGACGGTTTTGCGGCCCTGCTTGATCTGCGCGGTGCCGGTTTTGGCGCAGATTCTCATGCCCGGCACGAAGGCCTTTGTTCCGGTGCCTTCGGCCTCCTCGACGTCGGCGAGCATGGCGCTGCGAACGATGTCGAGGTTGCGTCTGCTGATTCTCACCTGGTCGCGAATGCGCCCGGCGGGAAAATTGACGGCCTGCCCGGCGCCGAAAGGATCTTGCGGTTCGACGCGCGCGACCAACCGCGGCCAATAGACGGTGCCGCCGTTGGCGACCGCGGAGATCATGACGGCGACCTGCAACGGGGTGACGTCGATTTCCTGACCGATGGACAGATTGGCCGTGTTACCGTCGAACCAGACGCCGCCGAGTCTCTTTTCGCGCCACTCGCGGGTTGGCAGATTGCCGGCGGTTTCCTGGCGGGGGAGAATGCCCGTGCGTTCCCCGAGGTGGAACCGCCTGCCCATTTCCGCAATCCGGTCCACGCCCAGTTTCAACCCCTCGTGGATGAAATACGAGTTGCTCGATTTGACCAGCGCCCGGCGAAAATTGAATTCCCCCGGACCGGCGGGGTCGGCAATCGGCGGGCGGCCTCGGACCAGTTCGTAGTAACCCTTGCTGTGGTAAATCTCGGCGGGGTTGAGCGTTCCCGCCTCGAGGCCGGCGAGGCCGACAATGATTTTGAACACCGAGCCGGGCGCATAATTTTCCTGCATGGCGCGATTGATTTGCGGGCGCAGAATCGGATCATTCAGGTAATCCGCCTTTTCGACGGGAAGACGCGGAACGAAATCGTTGGGATCATAGGCGGGACTGGAAGCCATTGCGATGATATCGCCGTTGGTGGCGTCCAGGACGACTACCGCCCCGCGCGGCGGACCGGCATGGGGAATCGGGGCCGCGCGCAATGCCTTTTCCGCCGCTTGTTGAATGGCGAGGTCGAGGGTCAGATAAACATTTTCGCCGGCCTCCGCCGGGGTCCAGATATTTTCCGCCTGACGAAAGCCCAGGCTGTTGACCAGCACGGATTTGACGCCGGTTTTGCCGCGCAATCGTTCGTCATACGCGCCTTCGATTCCGACCAGGCCTTTAAAATCCGGCATGCGGTAATTGAAGAAGACCTCTTCGTCATCCGCCGAATCATCACGCTGCAAATTGCCCAGCAAATGGGCCGCCGTCGAGCGATGCGGGTAAACACGAAGCGGCTGAACTTCCAGGTCGAAGCCGGGCAGGCTGGCGGTTTGCTCGGCGAACAGGGCAATCTTTTGCGGGATCAAATCGGACAGGACGGGCATGGGCACAAACAGTCTCTGGTCATAGTGTTTGAGAAATTCCTTTTGGTCGAGGATCAGGGGTGTCTGCAGGATTGACGTGGCGCGCAGGACGAGGTTGCTGACCACCTGGTAACGCGTTTGTTTCCCCAGTTCGGTGATCTGGACCGGCGACAGTTTCGGTTTGATGCCCGACCGTTTGAATTCGGACAGGACGTAATTTTTTGCGCGGCCATATTGAGATTGAAAATAGGGCCGCAATTCATCGAGGTAGAGATTGACGTTGTAGCACGGGCGGTTTTCCGCGAGGGCCGTGCCGTTTGCGTCGAAGACTTTTCCGCGAATGGCCGGGATGCGGACCGTGCGGAACGATTGATTGATCTGGCTGGTCTGGTAACGTTTGGCAGAGAGCACCTGCACTTGCCAGAGGCCCAACAGCAGCAGACCCAGTCCGGACAACACCGTGACGGCCAGCACCTGTAACTGCCGGTCGTTCTTTCTGAGTTGGTCGAAGATCAGCATAGTCGCTCAGTAACTCAGTAATCCAGATGAGGCCCGCGGTCGCGCTTGATTTCGCGGTCGGGCCGGAAACTGGTTCCCGGCTGGGGTTGGTAGGTGAAGGCGCGGTTGAACCGGTTGAAAAGATAGAAGCAAGCCGGTGTGCAGGCCGCCCCGCCCAGCGCCATCACCAGCCATTGCCACAATGACCACCATCCCAACAGCGGTTCGCCTCCCGCGCCAATCAATGCCAGCAAAGTGAACAACGGGGCGGCGGCGCTCGCGGCCAGTCCCAACATGAATTGCGCGTAGAGCTGCTCGCGCAGGATCAGGTCGCGACAGGAATGGAGTATGAACCCGATGACGAAGAGGGGCAGCACGCTGATCCCCAGCGGATTGGCGGAGAGCGAATCGAACCAGAATCCGCCCAGGGTGGCGACCAGCGCCACCGTCGAAATGCCGCCGGTCAAACTGGCGTAAACGACCAGCGCCGGCAGCAGGTCGATTTGTGCGCCGAGGAGGTTGCGCAGGCCGCGAAAGTACGATTCGAGAAATACCGCCAGATAGGCGGCCAGCAGGAGGGCGATGGTGTTCAGCCAGTTCATCGTACAAACGCGGACTGCGGATGGGGGATCGCTGAGGTTGACGGGCCGAAGTGTGGCCCGCCGAGGGGGCCCGGTTCGGCTTTGCAGTGCGCGGTTTGGATTTCGGACTCTTTCATTGCGTCATGATCCAGACTTGTTCGAGGCGGTTGAGGTTCACCGCCAGTTTGACCCGGGCTTCGAGGTTCAACCCGTAGTCGTTGGTTCGCACGTCCACGATCTGTCCGACGGTGATTCCCTTGAGAAAAAGACCGCCGTCGCCGCTGGTCACGACGGGTTGGCCCGGCCTGAGCACAGCGTCGCCGGGCACAAAAGTCAGATCCACGAGCAGACGATCCAGGCTCGACGGGCTGGGTGAGATGATCCCTTTGGCCACGACGCTTTTATCGCGCGGATCCTGCACCTGGGCCGACAGACGGCAATTGGGATCGCCGATCAGGACGACGCTGGAACGGTCGGGGCCGACTTTTTCGATGCGTCCGACCAGGCCGTCGGCGGTGAGCACCGCCATGTTGGAGCGGATGCCCTCGCGGAGGCCGACATCGATGATGAGGGTGCGCCACCAATTGGCGGGGTCCTGGCCGATGACCCGGGCGAGTTTGAGAGACCAGGGAACGCGCTGCTGCCACTTGAGTGCCTGCCGCAATTGCGCGTTCTCGCGCCAGGCCTCCTGGACTTGCATGAGTTGTTCGCGCAGTTGCTGGTTTTCTTTGCGCAAGTCTTCAATCTGCTTGAGCAGGGTGTTTCGGGGCGCGAGGGTGTTGCCGGCCTGTTCGACGAGTTGCTGTGCCGCTCCGGCCATTCCAAAAAGCGGCAGGAAAAGTCCTCCCACAGCGAGCTTGAGCTTGCCGGCCGTTTGCTCGGGCAAGGTGAGCACAACGAGCGCCACCAGCAGGACCAGGCCGAATGTTATGTAATACTGCCGTTTTAGCATCTGTCACCCCGTCGTAACAACGGGGCGAACGCATTCCCGACCCGTTTGCGGCAGGTCAGGTCCGGCTGGAGGAAGCGACTCGTTTGAGAAATTGGAGTTCCTGCAATACGCGGCCGGTGCCCTCCGCCACGGCGGTGAGCGGGTCGTCCGCAATATGGACCGGCAGGCCGGTTTCTTCGGCAACCAATCGGTCGATGCCACGCAACAATGAGCCGCCCCCCGCCATGACGATGCCGCGATCCACAAGGTCGGCGGACAGTTCAGGGGGGCAACGCTCCAAAGTGATGCGAATGGACTCCAAAATACTGGTCAGAGGCTCCTTCAGGGCTTCGCGAATTTCCTCGGAACGAACCGTCAGGGTTTTCGGCAACCCGGCGCTCAGATCGCGCCCTTTGACTTCCATGGTCAATTCCTGTTCCAGGGGAAAGGCCGAGCCGATTCGGATTTTGATTTCTTCCGCGGTGCGTTCGCCAATCATCAGATTGTAGGCACGTTTCATGTAGGCGACGATGGTTTCATCGAACTCGTCGCCGCCGACACGCAGACTGCGACTGAACACAATTCCCGCCAGGGAGATGATTGCAATTTCGCAGGTGCCGCCGCCGACATCGACAATCATGTTGCCGGCCGGTTCATGCACCGGCAGACCGACGCCGATGGCCGAGGCCATCGGTTGTTCGATCAAATAAACCTCACGCGCGCCGGCGTGAGTGGCGGAATCTTTCACGGCCCGTTTTTCCACTTCGGTGATGCCGGAGGGGACGGCAACCACGACCCGGGGCGCAATCAGTTTGCGATGGTGAACCTTTTGGATGAAATGCCGCAGCATCGATTCGGTGATTTCGAAGTCGGCAATGACGCCATCCTTCATCGGGCGAATGGCGACGATGTTGCCGGGCGTGCGGCCGAGCATGCGCTTGGCTTCTTCCCCCACAGCCAAGACGTTGGTCGTTCCCGCTTGGATGGCAACGACCGAAGGTTCACGCAATACGATTCCCTGATCACGCACGTAAACGAGGGAATTCGCCGTCCCGAGGTCTATCCCAATGTCATTGGAAAACAGGCTCTTAAGTTGCGCGAACATGAATTGTGCCTAGCACCCTGACAGATTAAGTGGGACCCCGTGCAACGGTCAAGATTATTAACTGGTTGTACCAACATCGAAGCGACGACGGCACGAATAGGTTCGGCGTTTTTCCATCTCCGGCAAATGCGTTCCTGCCTTGCGGGATTGCAAAATCTGAAGGAAAGCAGAGAGTTTGGTGCCAGAGGAGGGATTTGAACCCCCGACCAAAGGCTTATGAGTCCTCTGCTCTACCACTGAGCTACTCTGGCACGCGGGCGGTAATAATTCGCGGATGAAAGAGGCTCTGTCAAACGCAATGACGGTTTCCTGTCCTGCCCCCGCCCCGCACAGGGCGCGTTCAAGAACGTGAGCGAGCAGGTACGGGGACGGTTCGTCCCCCCAAAACTCCGTGGCCCCGACAAAATGCGGGGACGAGGCCGTTCCCGCCCCATTTTTGAACGCGCTCTGCCGCCCCAAAAGCTCCCGGAAAAGTGCTTTACACCTCCTTGCGCGGTACTTAGACTCCCGACTTCATAAAAAAAATGATGAATTGACGGACCGTATGGAAGCGAAAACGAAGGCGATTGAAGAATTTCGGATTCACGAGCGCGATACCGGGTCGGCGGACGTGCAGATTGCCTTGTTGACGCACCGCATCAACCATTTAACCGAGCACTTGCAGAAAAACGTCAAGGACCACAGTTCGCGACGGGGTTTGCTCAAAATGGTCGGCGAGCGCCGGCGTCTGCTGGATTATCTCCACAACACGGACACCGACCGTTATCAGGCGCTGACCCGAAAGCTGAAGCTTCGCAAGTAGTGGCCGGATCGCGGATGAAATGCCCTTTCCGCGTCTTCATTTCATCTTTTTCGAACAGGCAATTCGCCGGAAATATCCGGCGAACGAACCGGGAAGAGCGCGACCTGGTTCCTTGGCGCCTGCTCCAAACCAGATCGCGTATAAAATATACCCGTTGGCACTGGGAAATTTCATTCAAGGTCTGCACGCCGGGCGCTGAATGAAGTTCCTCCGGGTCAACGGGTATAATGAACCGTTCGTTATGTCAGAAAAAATATCGATCCAAATAGGAACCCAACAAATTGTCATTGAAACCGGCAAACTCGCCAAACAGGCCGACGGCGCCGTTACCGTTCAACTGGGGGAAACCATCGTCATCGTCGCCGCCGTGGCCGCCACCAACGCCAAGCCCGGCCAGGAATTCTTCCCGCTGACGGTGGATTATCGCGAGAAGGCGGCCGCGGCCGGCCGGTTTCCCGGCGGTTACTTCAAGCGCGAAGGCCGCCCGACGGAGAAGGAAATCCTCACCTGCCGGATGATTGACCGGCCCATCCGGCCCTCGTTCCCCAAGGGATGGTACAACGAAGTCCAGGTGCAAAGCATCCTGCTCAGCGCCGACGGAGAAAACGATCCCGACATCCTCAGCATCATCGGCGCCTCGGCGGCGCTGATGGTCAGCGATATTCCCTGGGCCGGACCGCTGGGCGCGGTCCGCGTCGGCCGCGTCAAGGGGCAGTTCGTGGCCAATCCCACGCACGCCCAGATGGCCGAAAGCGACCTCGACCTGGTCTATGTCGGCAACGAAAAGGAAGTGGTCATGTTCGAAGGCGCCGCGAAGGAAATCTCCGAAGCGGACTTCAACGCGGCGCTGCAGTTCGGCCGCGAATGTTGCGGGCCGATCATCACGGCCCAAAAGGAGCTGACCGCGCGCGCCGGCAAGGCCAAACGCGCCATTGTGGTGAACGTGGTGCCGGAGGAAATCCTCAGCGAAGCCAGGGCGCTGGCGGGCGATCGCATGGTGCCTGCTCTCCTGATACCGGGCAAACTCGCGCGCGAAACGGCGGTCAAGGCGGTAACCGATGACGTGGGCGCCAGGCTCGTGGAAAAATTCGGCGCGGAAAAAGTCACCGAGTTCGTGCTCAGTGACGCGTCTTATTACCTCCAGAAGGAGGCCGTGCGTCGTCTGATTCTGGACGGCCAGAAGCGGATGGATGGCCGGGGATTTGAAGATGTTCGCACGTTGACGTGCGAGGTGGGCCTCCTGCCGCGGGCGCACGGCTCGGCCTTGTTCAGCCGCGGCGAAACCCAGGCGCTGGTCCTGACCACCCTCGGCACGTCCGAAGACGCGCAGGAATTTGATTCCTACACCGGCGGCGAGAGCGAAAAACAGTTCATCCTGCACTACAACTTTCCCAATTTCTCCGTGGGCGAAACCGGCCGCATCAGCGGTCCCGGCCGCCGCGAGATCGGCCACGGCGCGCTGGCCGAGCGTTCCATCGAGCCGATGGTTCCCGCAGAAAGTTTTCCCTACACCATCCGCGTCACCTGCGAAATCATGGAGTCGAATGGCTCGACGTCGATGGCTTCGGTCTGTGGGGGCAGTCTCGCGCTCATGGATGCCGGCGTTCCCTTGATCCGGCCAGTGGCCGGCATCAGCATCGGCATTTGCACGGACAGCAACGATCAGGGCGCGATTACGCGCCACCAATTGCTCACCGACATCATCGGCTGGGAAGACGCTTTCTGCGACATGGACTGCAAGATTGCCGGCACCGAGAAAGGCATCACCGGTTTTCAGCTCGACCTCAAGCTGCCCGGCCTGCCCCACAAGCTCATGACGGAAACCGTGGAGCGGGCCCGTGTCGCGCGCCTGGCCATCTTGAAAAAGATGACCGATACCCTGGCTGCGCCCCGGCCTGAATTGAGCAAATACGCGCCGCGCATCATGACGCTGAAGATCAATCCGGAGCGAATCGGGGAGTTGATCGGCCCCGGCGGCAAGAACATCAAACGCATCGTGGAGGAGTCCGGCTGCGAAATTAACATCGAAGACGACGGCACGGTGAAGATTTACTCCGTCTCCGCCGAGGGAATGAAGATCGCCCGCGAAGCCGTCGAAAGCATGACCGCCGAAATCGAAGTCGGCAAAGTTTATCGGGGCAAGGTGGTAACGATCAAGGAATTCGGCTGTTTTGTCGAGATTTTCCCCGGCAAGGACGGGCTGGTGCACATCAGCGAACTGGCCAACTTCCGCGTCAAACAGACCGAGGACATCGTCAAGATCGGCGATGAAATCTGGGTCAAGTGCATCGGCATCGATGACAAAGGGCGTGTCAAGCTTTCCCGCAAAGCCGCAATGGACGAGCGCGACAAGCAGATGGGGGAAAAAAAGACTGAGGAACCGTTGAATCGTTGAATCGTTGAATCGTTGGAGTTGACGGTTTAACGCTTCGACCCTTCGACGCTCAACCCGGGTTACTGAGGAGTCTTTTGGATGCCCTACACCGCGGGGCGTTCGAACGATTGCTTCCCCCTCTCACCCTGACCCTCTCCCTCAGGGAGAGGGAATAGCATCCGAAGATTCGTTTTGCTCAATGCCTGTGCGGCAACTGCCGCGCTCGGAATTTCCCAAAACCGGAGCACGGTTCACCCTCTCCCCTGGGGAGAGGGCAGGGGTGATGGGGAACAATGTGTAGCCTAACCCACGGACTTATCTGCAAGCCTTTCCGCGCCATTCCTCGACGGCCAAGCTTGCCAAGCGTGCGGTCGTCGTTGTTAAATGTTTCCGTGCCACAACAACAAACTCTGCGGGAAACCGTCAGCTTCGAGGGAGTGGGTCTGCACAGCGGCAACGGGGTGAGGATGACGTTTCTGCCGGCACCGCCGAACAGCGGGATCCGCTTTCGACGCACGGACCTCGATGGCCGGCCGGAAATCGAGGCCCGCGTGGAAAACGTCAGCGACACGACGCGTTCCACAACTCTTTCCAAGGGCAATATCCGGATCCACACGATCGAGCATGTCATGGCCACGTTCGCCGGGTATGGCATCGACAACGTTTTTGTCGAGCTGGATGCCAACGAGCCGCCGATCGCGGACGGCAGCGCGCGGGCCTATTGCAAGATGATTGAAACGGCCGGCATCAGTCCGCAGCCGGAGAAACGCGAGCCTTACCGGGTCACGACACCGTTGGAGTTGCAGGTGGGCGAGTCGGTGATGTCGGTTTTTCCGCACGACCGCTTGAAAGTCACCTGCACGAGCGCAGACCGGCACGGCCGGTTCACTCAATTCTTCGCCTCGGAAATTTCGCCGGAGACATGGGAGCAGGAGCTGGCGCACGCGCGCACTTTTTGTTTTTACGAGGAAATCGAATTTCTCATCAAAAACGGCTTGATCCGCGGCGGCAGCCTGGAGAACGCGGTGGTGATCCGCGACGACGCCGTGCTGACGACCGAGCCGCTGCGCTATCCCGATGAGTTCGTGCGGCACAAAATACTGGACGTTCTGGGCGACCTGGCGCTGATCGGCCGGCCATTGTTGGCGCACGTCATGGCGGTCAAGCCGAGCCACACCGCCAACTGCGAATTGGCCCGCCAGATCGCGACGCAGATGCGCAAACCGCTGGTGGCGGCCCAAACGTTTGCCCCACCCCCCGCTCCGGCCCAGCCTTTGGCGGAGGAAAAATCGGAAATCCAGCAGCGCCTGCAGCAGGGCGGTTCGCTCGATGTCACGCAAATCATGAAAATCCTGCCGCACCGTTATCCCTTCCTCATGGTGGACCGCGTCAGCAGGATCGACGGCGACAAAATCACTGGGGTCAAAAACGTCAGTGTCAACGAGCCGTTTTTTCAAGGGCATTTTCCCAATCACCCGATCATGCCGGGGGTGTTGCAGTTGGAGGCCATCGCGCAGGTGGCCGGCATCCTGACCCTGCGGCAGGCGGAAAACATGGGTAAACTCGCTTACTTCATGTCGGCCGAGAATGTCAAATGGCGCAAACCGGTGCGGCCCGGCGACACCCTGGTCATTGACGTCGAATTAACCAAGTTCCGCGGCAAAATCGGGAAGGCCAAAGGCGTTTGTTACGTGGATGGCGAAGTGGTGAGCGAAGCCGAAGTCACTTTCATTCTGGCGGAGGGATAGGGCTGATCTCCATGGCCTTCATTCATCCTTCCGCAGTCATTCATGCGAAAGCGCGGGTCGGCGCGGGTTGTGAGATCGGCCCCTATTGCGTCATCGGCCAGCACGTCGCGCTCGGTGAAGGTTGCCGATTGCATTCGCACGTGGTCGTTGAGGGACATACCACCCTGGGCCGGGGCAACGAGATATTTCCCTTCGCCAGCATCGGCCTGATCACACAAGACCTGAAATGGAACGGCGGAACGACCTTCACGGAAATCGGCGAGCAGAACACGTTTCGCGAACATGTGACGGTCCACAGCGCGACGGGCGACGGCGAGGTGACCCGGGTGGGGTCACACAACCACATCCTCGCTTATGCACACATCGCGCACAATGTGACGCTGGGCGATCATATCATTATGTCGAACGTGGCCACTCTCGCGGGCCACGTGGTCGTCGAAGACCACGCCGTGGTCGGCGGGTTGGCCGCGGTACACCAGTTTTGCCGCATCGGGAAAATGGCGATCATCGGCGGCTGTTCGAAAGTCGTGCAGGATGTGCCGCCCTTCATGCTGGCCGACGGGAACCCCGCCGAGACGCGCACGATCAACAAGGTCGGCCTGGACCGTAACGGGGTGTCGGAGGAGGTGCAAAGCGCTTTGAAGCAGGCCTACAAAATTCTGTTTCGCGAGGGTTTGACGATTTCCAACGCGATGACAAAGATCGAATCGGAATTGCCGCCGTCGCCGGAACTGCGGCACCTGATCCAGTTCGTTCGCGATAGCGAGCGGGGTATCAGCAAATGAACCAGCCGCCTTTCGGCCGGCGAATCCAACCACCGTCCCTTTTCTCCGTCTAAAACATGCCTCGCATCTCGGCTCCCAATCCCGACCCCGATCGCGTCCTGGGCCGATTCGCCTCCGAGAACCCGAATCCAGTCCTTCGCGTGGCCCGAAACGGCGTTATCCTTTACGCCAACAACGCATTGGTCCGCCAAAAGGAGCAGGCCCGGGCGCTGGCCCTGCATGACGACTTGACCGGTTTGCCCAACCGAACTCTGCTGGAAGACCGGCTCGCGCAATCCATCGCCCAATGCGTGCGCCTCGGCAAAAAGCTCGCGGTGGCGTTCATCCACCTGGACAATTTCAAGCGGATCAACGACGCGCACGGGCATCAGGTCGGCGACCGGGTTCTGGTCGAGGTGGCCCGCTGCGTCAGCGGTGCGCTGCGCAAGACCGACACCGTGGCACGTTGGGGAGGGGATGAACTGATTCTGCTGTTGCCCGGATTGAACGCGGCCGTGAACGCGGCCGTGGTGTGTGAGCGTGTCAAGCGCGTCGTGCAGAACGAGTTTGTGAAGGACGCATTCACCGCCTCGCTCACGCTGAGCATGGGCCTGGCGATTTGCCCCGATGACGCAACGTCGTCGGAGTTGCTCTTTAAGAAATCGGACATCGCGCTCTACCAGGCCAAGGCGCGCGGCGGGAATGCCATTATTATGTTCGGCGAGGCGAGACTAAGCCAATAAAGGATGCGGACAGATTTATGTCGCATATGCGACACAAATCTGTCTTGATCCGGCTGGTCATCCTGGCACGATTCGTCCATGTCATCGAAGACTCAGGAATTCTTGAACCTGCTGCTCTGGTCCGCCGAAATGCTTGCACGGCCCACGTTTCGCAACTTGACTGACTCCTACGAGGGATGGGCCTATCGCAACGGGCTGCTGAAGCAGGTCGCGAGACTGGAGCGGCGGCAATTGGTCGAACGCGACACTGCTGCGCCCAACGACCGCGTGTATCGCCTCACCGCGCCGGGCCGGTTGCAGGCAATCGGCGGACGGGACCCGCAAGCCAGATGGTCGAGGGAGTGGGACGGTCGCTGGCGGCTGGTATTGTTCGATGTTCCGACGACCCGGAATTCCCAGCGGACGTGGCTGAGACGCTACCTTCGTCAGAACGGCTTCGGATATTTGCAAAACAGCGCCTGGATTACGCCGGATCCGCTGGAAGAGGAACGGCGAATCCTCGTCGGCGGAAAGATCAATGTGGAGTCGCTCATTCTCCTGGACGCGCGGCCCTGCGCGGGGGAATCGGATGCGGAAATTGTTGCCGGGGCGTGGGACTTCGACCGTATCAACCGCCGCTACGCCCGGCATTTGAAAACTCTCGGCGAGCGACCGGACGGGCTGTTGCGGAACGAAGCGGCGGCCAGAGCGCTCCTGCGCTGGGCAGCGGTGGAGCGCAACGCCTGGCTGGACGCAGTGAGGAACGATCCACTCTTGCCGGAGAGGATTCTTCCGTCCGAATACCTTGGCCAACTGGCGTGGCGGCGGCGGGTGGAAGTCTTGCGGGAATCCGGTCGGCAATTGCTCACTTTCAAACCTTGATCATGGGACAGAAACATGTCGCATATGGGACATAAAAATGTCTCGATCCGGCGAGTCAAATCGAAGTAGAGTGGGGGTTACTGGACGATCGTCGGCGTGAGGAAAATGACCAGCTCCTTCTTCTGCTTGGCTTGCGCCCTGCCCTGGAAAAGTTTTCCCAACAACGGGATGTCGCCCAACAGCGGGATCTTGCGGATGTTCTTGGCGCTCGTGTTCTGGATCAAACCACCCATCATGATCGTTTCCCCGTCCCGCAAACGGACGATGGTCGAGGACTGTTTGATGTCAAGAACAGGCGCCGAACTGTTCTTGCTTGGGGCTATTACCTCGTCAACAAAACTGGTAATCGCGGGCGTGATGTCGAGAGTAATCCAGCCATCGGCCGAAATCTGGGGCGTGACCGCGAGCACCGTCCCGACGGTGATGATCGAAACGGTGTCTCCGCTTTGCTGGGTTTGCGCGGCGGCGCTGGAGATAATCTGGGTTTGCTGGGTCAGCCGGAACGCCGACTTCATCGGGACGATTTGCGCCGGCGCGCCCGCGCCGAAAAGCCACACGCTGCCGACCAACACGCCGAACTGTTGTTTCACATAAAGCACCGTGCGATTGAGATCGACGTTGACCCGGTCCGGATGGACGTTCCAAGTGCTGCTCAACGTGCGGCCGAGGTAAATCTGGCCGTCCTTGCGCCCGACGACGACGGTGGTGGCGCCGCCGGTTTCGGCGGCCAACAAGGCCACCTCGTTCGGCTCGAGGGGAAGCGTCGTGAGTTGGCGTTGGAGAATGGCCGAGGCGGGAATCACCCGGTCGCAGTGTAATTCCAACTAGTCGCAGGAGCGCACCCGTTGGTCGAGGAGTTCCCGGGGAAAGAGGTGCACCAACATGGCCTGCGCGTTCCGGGTTGGCAACGTCGGCTGATAACTCCAGGCGGCGTCGGAGGCGAAGGGTTTGAGCTGCTTGACGCGGCTCTGCAAAAACAACTTCAGATTCCGTCCCTTGGCCGGCGGCGATTCGACCAGTTGCTGCGCCAGCCGCTGGTGGGTGAGGACCACAGACACGGCCGCTCCGGCGTAACCCGTTTGTTTGACGGCCTCCCGCAGCACGGACGAGAAGTCCGCCAGGTCCGTCACGTGCTCCGCGCGTTCCCAGGTGCCGGCGACGCTGCCGCGATGCACGGCGGTGGGGGTCAACCGCTCGTTCAACAGACTGAGTGAGAGAACTGTGTCGTTCATAGGGATGGAAGATTGTAGTTAGGAGATGGCAGACAGGAGATGGAGATACGTCCACCTCCTTGTACTCGTCCTCATTCTCGTAATCCTGCTCTTAATCGTAATCCTGATTCGGACCGCGAACCGACCCCGTTCGCAGCAGGTCGCTCGCCTTCTCAGCGTGGGACAATTTACCATCAAGTGATCCTGTCCACGCGCTGCGGACGGGGACCGTCCGCGGTCCGCTCTGCGTCGGACCGCGAACCGTCCCGGTTCGCAGCAGGTTGCCTGGCCCGGAGACATCGGGCTTCTCCAGAGCGCCTCGGCCCTCCCACGCGCTGCGGACGGGGACCGTCCGCAGTCCGACGGAAACGGCGACTTCCGTTCCGGCGCGAAACAGGTTTTTTTCGCCACGCATTGGAGCGGAGACCGGCGCTCCTGTCCCACGGCTCGCAGGGAGAGCAAGCAAAACTGGATATTGACATTTGGCGCGAGGTGTTCACTGGCAGGGGGACGTTCGTGGGGTTGTGACTGTTGGCCAGGCACTGATCCTGCACGGCGGTCAACATGGCTACCTGCGCATTCTTGGCCGCTGTATATGTTGGAGGCTCAGGATTATTACCGTGAGGAAAGCCCGCCAAAGCCCAATCGCCGTATCGGTCCATGTAAGTCTTCATCGCCTGCACCACGATTGATTGCTGGTTGGTGCCGTTTTGGGCCCGATTATTCGAGGGCGCCGACAAGTACTGGTCCACGACCGATGCGACGTCGAGACCGGCGAGGAAGAAGCCGCCGAGAATGCTGCCGCGCCACACGTTCTGGTCGTAAACGAACGAACTGTCGCGAATCAGAATTTGCTGGGAATCGGTATCCCCGGTGTGCTTGTACAACACGACGGCGGAGTCTTGAATGAAATAGCTGTCAACGATCGTAAGATTGTTCGTGATAACAAGAGCCGTGGACCAGCTCGTCGAATCGATGGAGTAGCGCGGGGAGCCGGCGGAGGAATAGGTAGTGAGCAGGAGATGAACGAAGAGCGGGGAGAGGTTGACGCGTTGGACTTTGAGATCGTCGCTGTTCGGCCAACCCGTCCAGGCAAAACTGGTGGCGGGCAGCACGCTGCTTGCGTCATTCCAGTCCCAGATGGCGTTGAAGTTGGTGGATGAGGCCACGCCGCTGACGATGTTGGTCGGCAAGGCCCGGCCAATGCGGCCGGTGCACGGCTTCGCGGAACAATTCGTAATCCGGCGGCGCGAATCCCAGCCCCAACAGGTTCGCGGTTTCTCTGAGATTGACACCGATTCGGGCTCTCCTTAATTTCTGCCTGTAAATAGCGCGCGCTTGGGCCCCGAATTTACATTTCGGGGCTTTTTATTGCCGGCACGGAT
>DASPXS010000208.1:0-3821 GCA_035637175.1 Haliangiales bacterium
CATGCCCCACTGGTGCAGTCCCTTTTCCTTGACCTTGTCGAGCGGGTTCGGATACAGCGGACGGACCACCGGCGGTTCCTCCAGGTTCATCGCTTTGACAAACTGATTGTTCCCCAGGTAATGATCCAGGTTCGCCTCGCGGACAATCGGTCGCCCTTCCATGGCTCCGTGGTCCTGCGTGCTGGCCAGCTTGTGGGTCTGACCGGTGAGCGACAATTTCGCGCCGGCGGCAATGTGCGGCGACTTCGTCGTGCGCAAACGATAGGCGTCGTAACCGGAACCGTGGCCGATGCGACCGGTCCTGGCGCGGCCATAACCGAGCGCCAACGCGACGACGTTGTCCGCCATGCCGGGCTGTTTCCAGGACGGGCCGACGATTTCACGGCCATCGAGCCGGATTCGGACCAGCGGCACAAAGAGCCGGTTATTTTCCTTATTCTGAATGACCAGGCCAAGATCGTCCGCCGTCTTCGGGCTCAGCAAAATCACATTTTCCCAGACCAGCTTCGTGATGGGATCGGGCAGTTCCTGCAGCCAGCCGTTGTTGTTATAGCGGCCGTCATCCACTTTGTAATCGCGATGGAAAACCACTTCGAGCGCATCCGGGGTCGGTGCCGCAACTGGTTTCGCGGCGGCCAAGACCCCCGCGATTGCATTGGTGCTGAGCAGCACGGAGACAGGTTTCGCCGCGCTGCCGGGCAGGTAACCGTCGTGCAAAAATCGCTTCCAGTTGTCTTCGCTGTCGCCCGCGATGCCGCGATAGGTCTCGCGCACGATGTCGTGCGGTTTGGTCCGGTCGAGACCGCCAATGCGGGCGAGCACCTCGAGCTCCGAGAGGCCGCCGAACAACGGCTCGATGAGCGGCTGAACGGGGACCAGGGTGCCGTCGGCCGTGCGGGCGTCGCCCCACGATTCCAGGTAGTGGGCCAGAGGCAGGTGCCAGTCGCTCATGGCAGCCGTCTCGTCGTTGTCGTAATAACCGAGGCGAACCACCGTCTTCGCTTTGCGCCGGGTCTGCGCCCAGTTCAGATCGGCGGGCGCGTCATAAACCGGATTGCCGCCCAGGATCACCAGTGTCTCCACTTCGCCCGCGTTGAGCGCCTGCGCCAGCTCGGTCAAGCCGCCTTCCGTCGGCTCCGGCGCGTCGAGGAAAACGACGGTCTTGCCGACATTGCCGAGCGCCGCGTTGAGCGCGTGGGCCAGGAGATGGACGGCGAGCGGCTGGCGCTGGCCGGCCAGCACCAGGCCCTTACCGACATTTGCCAGCAAATCCTTAGCGCATTCGACGATCCACTTTTCATTCGCCTGCGCCTCAGCGGCCAGCGTTTGCAATGCTCCACTCAACTCAGCCAGATTGCCGCTCTGCTTCAGAATCTCGACAGCCAGCCGGGCCGCCACCGATTGAATCGCGCCGGCGGACACGCGCAGCCGATGATCCGCGCTCGCTCCGGTCAGCGTGAAGAGCGCCTCGACCGCATACAGGCGGTTCATCATCTCCTTCGGCTTCTCGAGGTTCTCGATCTTGCGGCCTTTGACAAACCGGCGGATGTGAAGGCAAGCGTCCTCTTCGCCGCCGATGAAATCGCAGTCGAGCGAAACGATCACCCTGGCCTCGTCCAGCTTGTAGTAGGGCGCGACGGATTTGCCGAACGCGAGCGACGCCGCCTGGCGATGAACATCAAAATCCACGGGCTCATGGATAAACCAGCGTGCCTTGGGGAATTTGTCGCTGATCAGCTTCTGCACCCGCGCCCGAGACGGGGAACTGCTGCGCTCGAGCAGGAAACAGAGACCCTGGCCGCCATTGGCCTGCGCTTGCTGCGACAGCTCGCCCAGGAAATCCAGGGCCGCCTCGCGTTTCACGATTTCGCCGTTCCTGGCAAACCGCGTCGCGCGGTCGGGGTCATAAACGTTGAGGACTGAAGCCTGCGCGTAATGGTCGGTGGCGCCATTGCTGTCCGGGTGCAGCGCGTTGCCTTCGACTTTCGTGGGGCGGCCATCACTGGCCTTCACCACCAACGGGACGGCGCTGCCGCGCGTCGGCATCGCCGTCGCAAAGAATTGCGGCGCGCCGTGAATGTAATTTTCCGGCGCCTTGCCGAAAGGCAGGATTTTTTCCTCCGGACGCCGGCAACCGCTCAATCCAATGCCCGCCAGCAGAAATGAGGCGGACATGATTTTCATGAAATGCCGGCGCGTGACCGGGTCGGTCAGTTCGCCGGCGCCCGACGGAAATTCGCGTTCCACCCACTGGCGAAACTCCGGCGTGTCAGCCAGGTGATCCAGGCTGCGCCAGTAATTCGGGCCGGTCTCAGGCTCCGGACACGGTGGCGGAATCGTTTTGCTCATCGGTGACAGGCGGAACAGCTTTGCAGGGACTGAACTTTCCAGTCCTGGACGAATTTTTCGCCGTTCTGTTTCTGCATTGAAGCGGCGATCTTCGGGTCGTCGTTCCACTTCCAGTTCAGGTCAGTAATCTTGTCGGGGGGACGCACGCGCGCGGCGGGATTGCGATGGCAATCGAGGCAGAAGGTCATGCTGAGCGGTTTGGCGTGATAGACTTCGTCCATCTTATTGATCTGGCCGTGGCACTCGACACAACTGATGCCGCGGTTCACGTGGACGGAATGGTTGAAATAAACGTAGTCGGGCACCTTATGGACCTGCACCCAGGGAATCGGCTTGCCGGTCGCGGCGCTTTCCCGGACCAATTCCAGTTTCGGACTGTCTTTGAGCACCTGGTTGTGGCAGTTCATACAGGTCGAGGCCGAAGGGACATTGGAATACCACGCCTTCTCCACGGCGCTGTGGCAGTAGCGGCAATCGAGTCCGAGCTGGTCGGCGTGGATCGCGTGGGAAAAAGCGACCGGCTGGATGGGTTGGTAACCGACGCGCGTGTATTTGGGAGTGAAGTAGTACCATATGCCCGCCGTTACCGCCGTGCCGGCCAGCACTGCGCCCGCGGCGATTTGAAGTGGCAGCCGATTGGTCCACTTTGGAAAAATGTCCGACATCTATTGTGTTCGCCTAAGCAACCATTCCGGCGTTTGGTCTGAGCGACTTCGCGTTCGCGTGAGCCGGTGATTGTTGCGAATCGTCCGTCACCGTCAACGTTTTTATCAGCGGACTCCGGCCAACGCCGCCGGCAGAGTCAGAAGCATCTCGGTACCGGACGGGAGGTTTAATCCCCGTCAGAAACGCCGGCAAGAAAGTTTGTGAAAAATTTCACGATTTCGGCCCGTTTAATGGAGTGAATTAGAAAGTTTGTTGAAGCGACCGTTTCACGCGCCTCCCGCCTCTGCGGAAAAAATCCGTATATGCGTGTTTTTTCCGCAGGGGCGGGAACGGTCCGCAAATCCTGAGAGGTGAGATCAGGAATGGAACGAGCGAATTTGCTCTCCCGCCTGATTCAATTCTTTCACGCGAAATTGCCAGGCCTTTCGCCCAAGATATTCTCGTGGCAACAGAACTTCGGGAAGCAGCGGGTCCTCAGCAGTGGCAGCCAACCACGCGGCCCGTTCTTGGGCAGCCCACTTGCGGAATACCTGGGCGGCGGCGTCATCACGCAGTTGGCCCTTAGGACGAGCTTCGAGCATCGTGAGGTGGTTCGCATAAAGGCGATTGATTTTCGCGAAATTCCAGGCTCCGGCAACAATTTCTTCGTCCGATTCCCCGCAGTCAGGGCGCGCTTCCATGAGAATGAGTGACTCAACATTGACAGGGCTGGCAGCCAGGTTGGTTTTCGTTTCCCGCAATGGGTGAGGACTGATCCAAACGCTATTTTGAAGGCAACCGAAGCCGCGGTTGCGAAGATAATACCT
>DASPXS010000209.1:0-4534 GCA_035637175.1 Haliangiales bacterium
CGCCGTGAATTGCCAGGCGACTTGGTCCCGCAATCAGCCGGAGAGCGAGCTTTTTCCGCGGCCTACGATTCGTGTTCATTAGTGTTCATTCGTGGCTTCGACACGCTACTCAAAAAAGACAAAGTCCCAATCGCCGGTATAACCGGTTTGCTGAAAAATCCATTCCCACTCCGCGGGCGTGAAGAAGCATTCGCAGGTGAGCTGCCAGTACATCAGGTTCACTTTCTCGCGCTCGTTACGATATGAATCCATCACGATGAATTTGTGCCGGCGGCCCACGCGTTCGATCTCGCGCAACGCCTTGAACAAATCGGGTAGATAAAGGTTGTGCAGCGTGTTGATGGACACAACCAGGTCGAAATGCCGGTCCGGATACGGCAGTTCGGCGGCGGTGCCGACGCGCAGGAACGGCTTGACCTCCGGCATGGCATTGGCAATGGCGTAGTCGCTGACATCGAGACCGGCCACCTCCAATCCCGGAAGCGCGTGCAGGAATTCATGGACCAGGAATCCTTTGGCGCAGCCGATGTCGAGGACCTTGTCGCCCGGTTTCAAGCCGTAATGCGAAATCAGTTTCTCCGCGAAGGGACGCCAGCGGCCGTCATATTTGTAACCGCCATAGCCGTACCGGCGGTCGCCGTCGAAATATTCCTGGCCGAAGCGTTTGGAGATTTGCGCGCAGGCCGCCTTGTCGTATTCCACGACGCGCTGGACGTAATTGCGCTTCGTCGCGTTGTGAATGCCGGAAATGAAATCGTGGTGAGCCATGCGAACAATTCAACCACAGATGGACACAGATGAACACAGATGAAAACTCTCTGGCGGCGGCGCAATCAATAACTGGACCGCGTCATGTCTTGCAAGAATTGGCGACGAAGGAGAACACGGCGACAGCCGCGTCAAGAATCTGAGTCCATCTGTGTCCATCTGTGGTTCCAATTCATCTCACCACCCGTTCGAATTCGAGCTTCGGGTGCTTGAAGTTGAGGATGAGCCCGACGCGCAAGCCGGCGACCTTCAGGTAATTCAACATCTTGCCGCGGTCTTCATCGGTGATCTTCTCGATGGTTTTCGCGTCCACGATCACCTGATCGAACGCAATCAGGTCGGGCACATATAAGCCCACGGGCGTTTTCTTGTAGAGCACGTCGTACCGACGTTGTTGTTGAAACGGAATCCCTTGCAACCCGAACTCAACGACCAGGGCGTTCTCGTAAATCTTTTCGTAGAACCCGTGCCCGATCTCGTTTAACACCTCAAACGCGCAACCGATGATTCGGTGGGTTTCTTCCTTCAGCAGAAACCGCGTATCTCCACCAGCCTTCAGATCAGCCATTTCGTTTGTGTTGATAGGAGCAGGAATTGGGAACCACAGATGGACACAGATGAACACAGATGAAAATCTTCTGGCGGCGGCTCAATTAAAAAGTGGACCGCGTCATGTCTTGCAAGTATTCGCGACGAAGCAGAACACGGCGACAGCCGGGTCAAGAATCTGTGTCGATCCGCGTCCATCTGTGGTTGAAAACTCATTTCTTCAGTTGCTCGTTGGAGAACCACAGATCGACACCGATGAACGCAGGTTTCAGCAACGCGCAACCCGGCCCGGTCTCTGTTTTATCTGTGTCCATCTGTGTCCATCTGTGGTTCAAAACTTATTTCTTCAGTTGCTCGTTGGAAAACTCATTTCTTCAATCTCTCGTACATCAAATCCGGATGCAGCCCGTGGGCTTTGAGCAAATCGCCGTGGCTGCCATAGACGTGGATGAACTCGTCCTGCAACGAGAACGTGTGCAGCCGGCACTTCACCCCGCTCTCGAACGCCAGCGCCTTGACCTGCATCCCCAACCCGCCCTGCGGCGAATGTTCCTCCACCACCATGACGCGCTCGAACCGGCGCAGCACCCCGGCCAGCGTTTCGCGGTCCAGCGGCTTGAGCGTGTGCACCGAATAGGTCGCCACCTGGCCGCCCTCGGCCTGTTCAATCTTCGCGGCCAGATCGAGCGCCATCTTGGTAATGACGCCGTAAGTGAGCACGCACGTCCCGCTGCCGGGCTTGATGAGCCGCGGCTTGCCAAACACAAACGGCTCGGGCGCTTTCGACGTGAGATCGGGTTCGCCCGCCTTGCCGAGACGCAGGTAAACCGGGCCGGGAACTTTTTCCACGCTGGCTTTCGTCATGAGCGCGGCCTCGGCGGGATCGCACGGCGCGAGCACGGTCATGTTCGGGATCGCGGACATGATCGCCACGTCCTCCTGCGCGTGATGGGTGCCGCCCAGCGTGGAATAATTCACCCCGCCGCCGACGCCCACCAGTTTGACCGGCAGATTCTGGTAGCAACAATCCACGCGCACTTGCTCGAACGGACGATAAATCGTGAACGTGGCGATGGTGTAGGCGAAGGGGATGTTCCCGCGCAATGCCAGGCCCGCGCACATGCCGATCATCATCTGCTCGGCCACGCCGACGTTGAGGAAGCGCTCCGGCGATTCCTTCTGGAACGACGCCACGCCGGCCGCGGCGGTGATGTCGGCGACGACGAGGTAGATGCGCTTGTCGCTTTTGGCCAGTTCGTAGAAGGCGTTGGCGAAGGAGTTTCTCACGGACCGCAGCCCTCCACTTCCTTGATCGCGATTTTATATTCCTCGGCGTTGGGCGCGCGGTAGTGCCAGACAGGAACATTTTCCATGTAGCTCACGCCTTTGCCCTTGGTCGTGCGACCGAGCAGCACGAACGGTTTTTTTCCGCTGCGCGCGCGCACCGCTTCGTAAATCGCCTGCGGGTCGTGGCCGTCCACTTCCACCGCTTCCCAGCCGAAGGCACGGAGCTTGTCGAGCATCGGATAAAAGTTGGGCAGGATTTTGCTGGTCTGGCCGAGCGACTGAAAATCGTTCAAGTCCACGAGCGCGACGATGCGCGTGACGCCGAACGACGGCGCGGTCATGAACGCTTCCCATACCGAGCCTTCCATCAATTCGCCGTCGCTCATCACGACGTAGATGTCGCGCTGATGGCCGCTCATCTTGTCGGCGTAGCCCATCCCCACCGCGAGGCCGAGGCCGTGACCGAGCGAGCCGGTCGAAGCTTCGATGCCCGGCGTGCCGTAATCGGGATGGGTGGCGAGCGGCCAGCCGGGCTTGCAGATGTTTTCGAGATACGTGCGCGGGATGATGCCGAGCTCCTCCAGCACGCAATACAGCGCCGGCGAGCCGTGGCCTTTCGAGAGCAGAAACGTGTCGCTCGTGTCGGGATTGCCCGTGCGTTTCATCAAGCCGTTGTAGGCCGTATCCACCAATTCCAGGCACGAGAAGGACGGCGCGATGTGTAGCGCGCCGACGGTCTGAGAGACGTCCAGAATGCGCCGGCGAAACTTCCGGCAGCGAGCCCGGGCGTTTGCGATGTCAAATCCGGTGTTCGCCATGGCTCATCACGCGCGGAGCACGTAACCGGTCGGCCACTCGCGAAGTTGCGGAAGATACTTGCGCCCCCACGCGATCATTTCCTGGATGCCTTCTTCGAGGCTGATTTGGGGCTCCCAACCCGCGTCCTTCTTGATGGCGCTGCTGTCGAGCCAATAGCGGCTGTCCTGCCCAAGCCGGTCGGGAACGACGTCGCACAACTGCTCGAAGGGCATCGGGAAGCCCTCCGCCACTTTCGCCACCAGATCGCGGATGGAAATGGGTTTGGGCGGCCCGGCGTTGTACACCTTGCCCAACGGTGCTTTCTCGGAAACCAACAGAATCGCCCGGGCCAGGTCGCGGGCATGGATATACGATTTTTCCGCTTTGCCGCCGCCTTGCAGCGGCAGCTTCTGGCCGCTCAAACCGCACATCACCGCGCGCGGGATGACGCGGTGCAGAAGCTGGCCCGGGCAATACGCGTTGGAGGGGCGGATGATGTTCATGCGGAACTTCAACACGTTGGCCACCGAAAGCAGATACATATCGAACGCCGCCTTGGATGCGGCGTAAGGGCTGGTCGGTTTGATCGGCGTGTCTTCCTTCGCCGCGAAATCGACGGCGCCGTAAAGCTCGGAAGTGCCGATCTGGATGAACCGTTCCAGGTAATCGCGCTTCATCAAATCCTCGCACAACTTTGTCAGCGCGACGCAATTGGTTTCAAAAAAACGCCACGATTTCTTCCATGATACCGCGCCTTCGCCCTGCGCCGCGTAGCTGATGATGACCTGCGGTTTCTCGGCGTCGAACAATTCAAACAGGCGGTCCTGCTCGTAGGTGAGGTGAATCTGATGATACTGGTAACGTTTATCGCCCTTGCCCACATTGAGCGAAAACGGCTCGGGTTTCTCGGGATTGCGGCCGATGCTGATGACTTTTTCCGGATCCGCATGGGCGAGCAGATACATCGCCGTATGCACCCCAAATGAGCCGCCACCGCCAAGGACGACATAAGTTTTCATTCGTTCCACTGCCTCATCATCAACGGCCGTTGATCGGGCCGGAGGCATTGTAACTATCCGGCTTTATATCCACCGTAAAGATTTCTTTTTGCTGACGGTAGTGGCACGGGCGT
>DASPXS010000210.1:0-5537 GCA_035637175.1 Haliangiales bacterium
GCCGGTCTGGTCGGTGACCTGTTTCTTTGTCGCGCGGCCGTTTCGCCGGCGCGGCGTCACCGTCGAGTTATTGAAAGCGGCCGTGGAATTTGCGCGGAAACGCGGCGCCAAAATGCTCGAAGGGTATCCGGTCGAGCCGAAGACGGAACAACCCGACGTGTTTGTTTATACCGGACTGGCCTCGGCGTTTCGCCAGGCCGGTTTCAAGGAAGTAGCCCGCCGCTCTCCCTCGCGGCCGATCATGCGGCGCGCGACGAAGTAAGTCGAAACGCGTCTGTGAATAACGTGAATAACGTTTTGCCTTTGCCGCTTTACACCGCAAAGGGAGAAACCTAATTTCATTTCGTTAACCCGAGCCGCCCTATGAACTCGAAGATCCTCAAATCGCTAGCGCAGTCCGCCCCATTTCCCCTGATTGCTTTGCTGGGCGGACTGCTCGTCGCCGCGGTGGCCCAGGAAAATCCGGAGCCGGCCAAACAGCCCGCCGACCATCCGGGGGCGCGCGAGGAACTGCAGAAGATCCGGGACGGCATCAGCCAGTTGCGCGAAGAAAACGCTAAGCTCAAAGAGGAAAACGCCCTGCTGCGGAAAGAGAACCAGCAACTGCGCCGGTTGCTGGCGGAAAGAGCCGGGGGAAACGCAAGCGCGACGCCGGCCACCAATGCGATCAGCGCCGGCCCGACCAATCAGGCGGGCATCGAAACGGAAAATCCATTGAACCACTGGTTCACCACCTCGAGCGGCAAGCGGCACAACAGCCACTGCCGCTACTTCAAGACCACTGAAGGGCGCCTGTGCGGTCCCGACGAAGGCAAACCGTGCAAATTATGCGGCGGCTGATCGCGTTGCTGTTCCTCCTGGGCTTTTCCCGGATCCACGCCGAACCGTTGCGGGTCACCACCTGGAACCTGAACTTCAGCGCTCAGGCGCCCACCACGGCAACAGACCGCTTGCGCCTGACAAATATCGCGTCGATCCTCGGGGCGCTGAACGCCGACGTGATCCAGTTGCAGGAAGTGCCCGATCGACAGACCTGCGAACGGCTCGCCGCGCTCTTGAAGCCTTCCCACTACCAGGTTGCGGCCTGTTCGGCGTTCACGGACATTTCGGGCGGCAACCTTTCCCAGGTCGCCATCCTGACGAAAGATCCGGTCGCCGATGCCTGGACCGAGCCGTGGAAGCCTGAGGGCTGGGTTGTTCCGCCGGGCGGGCTGGCCTGCGCCGCGATTCGCCACGGCGCCGGCCGGGTCGTCGTTTACTCGGTCCAGTTGAAGAACAACGCGACGGGCGGCAATTTCGAACGGGACACGCAACTCAACATCCTGAAACGCGAGCTTTCCGCGGCGCAACTCGTTCAATATATCCGGTCGATTGCAACGGAGCTGACGAATCCGCCGGCGGCGGTCCTGATTGGCGGCAGCCTGAACACGAACCCGGATGAACCGCAGTTCGTCAGTGAAAACACGCTGCGTCTCCTCGAGGAAGCCGGATTCACAAACGCGTTCAACGGCGTGCCGTTGAAGGATCGCATCACGCGCCGCGGCAACGGAAGATACCCCGACGCGACGTCCGATTACATCTTTGCCAGGAACGCGACCTTTTCCGGCGCCCCAAATCTCCTGGCATCCGCCTTGTCAGCTCACCTGCCCGTGACCTGCGACCTGCTCGTGACCGCGGCGCCGCCGGTCGCGAAAACAGCGCGGCCGGGCCAATGGATGAGGCCGTGGCCGCTGCCGATGGCGGCGCTCGCCGCGCTGTTGTTTCTCTCTGCCTGGTGGTGGGTCGTGAGTCGCAAGCGGTTCTATTCCCCCGCGCCGGTCGCCGATTCCCGCGTCGCGGGACTGATTTCGTTCCCGGCCGAAGCGAAAGACCTGTGCGCCGCGCCCGAATTCGCGAATCCGAACGAACCCGGTCTTCCGGTTCAGAGTCCAGCGACTGACCCGACGGATTCCCGGATCCGGTCATTGGAAAAGCGTGCCTTCGCCGCCGAACAACGGGCTGCGCGGGCGACCGAGGCAGTGCGCCAGGGTCTGGTCCCGCATCTGGGCCGACTGATGAAAGACAGGTTGTTTCTGGGAGTCGCCTCCCAGCGGGCGCACCTGCTCAAGATCCAACAGGCCGGCGCCGCGCAGGTGGCCGAGATGGAACAGCGGCTGGCGAGAATTCAATCACAACTGCAAAACCGCCTGACGGCTTACGAACGCCGCATTGCCGAACTCGAAAAAGAGCTCTCCGCCAAAGAGCAGGCCAACCGCGAGCTGCTCGCCGCGCGGATGCAAATGATGAAGCAGGTGCTCGAAGCAGCGCAGGCGCGGGAAGAAGAAAAGAGGGAGAAGCTGAGTGAAAGGGGGGAGGTGGAGTGATGGAGAGGTGGAGTATTGGAGTTTTTGAGTGACGCGGCCCCAACACTCCATCACTCCAGCTCTCCATTACTCCATTACTCCACCACTCCCTTACTCCGTCGCGCTCTCACGCGAGCGCCTTCTCCCCGGTCTGCAGCGCCTGTTCGTAACATTTCAACGCTTCCTCGTATCGTTGCAGGCGGTTGAACGCGCCGCCCTTGTAGAGATAGGCTGTCGTCAGCGAACTGTTCGCAGCGATGGCGCGATCGTAACAGGCAATGGCTTCATCCATGCGCCGAAGTCTTTCCAGCGCGATTCCTTTTTTGACGAGCGCGTCGGCGTTTTGCGGGTCGAGCGCCACCGCTTCATCAAAACAGGCGAGAGCGTCGCCCGGTTTGTCGAGGTTCAGCAGCGTGTCGCCTTTGGCCAGCACCAGCGCGACGCGCGCGGCGTGGCTGGAGTCAGCGGCGGATTCCCGGGCCGTGGACGAGCGGTGTTGATCCGGGACTCCTTCGGCTTCCGAATCCGGTTGCGCGACCGAAGGGTCGGTCTCGGATTTTGGTTGCCCGTTGGGACGATTGCTCGCCTCTCCAATCGGGGTCTGAGGTGTGGTGTGTTCCAGGTCGTGCAGGCGCTTTTCCAGTTGCTCGATGGCGCTAAGAAAGCGCGCGCCGGCGAGTTCAACGGGACTGGCGACGAGGTGCGAATCGCCGGCCGTCAGCGCATTGGGCGAAGGGCCCGGGCCGAGCGCGTGGCTTAACGGAACGACCATGGCCATTTCGGTCAACCGATTGGTGGCCCGCATCAGAAAGAAGGCCAGACACAACATTCCGAGGAAGCCGACCCCGGCCAGAACGCTGGCCACCAGCAGCGTCGTCCGGTTGGAATTCTGCATCGCTTCCAACTCGCGCCGGTGCTGCGCCTCCAGCGACTGTTGAAGGAAGGTCAGACCCTGGGTCAGGGCCTCGGCATTGCGTCTGGCAGCGGCTTCGGATTCGCGTCGCGTCTGTTCGATGGCCTGTTGAATGACGTCCTGTTGTTCCCGAAAATCGGGAGCCATCACCGCGGGAGGTTCGGTGCCGGACAAATTGGTTGTGTCGGGCGAAGGCAAATCCACGGGATGACCTGTCCACGCACCCAAAAGGAGCCAACTGCAGGCGAACAGGCCAGGAAATCCAACGCCAACGGGCGCGCGCGATGCCATGGTTGCATTGCACCGTAGAAAAAAGCGGCGGAGATGCAAGACGAAAATCCGCTGGCGACAAAACTGCGAGAGGGGTGACCGTCAGGACAATCCAGATTCTATCAGTCGCGCGTCGAGTTGTTGGCTTTGCTTTTGACCGTGGCCAGCTTGAGTTCGCCGATCAAATTGCTCACTGTGGACCAGTTGGTCAACACGGTGTGGCCGCCCAGCACGCCAAGGCGGGCGAAATTGTTCGGCAGGCCGTTTGCATTGGCGTTCACGGATATGAGCAGTGAATTGGTGGTGGGGCTGTAATCAATGCCCACCGGGTCCGCGACGCTCGCCACCGTGACAACCGTCGGGGAATCGCTGTCCTGTATCTTCACAGTCCCCTGGCTGGGCGAACCGACGAAATACGTGTTGGTCAGAATCAAAGTTAAAGCCACGAACTCTTCTCCAGGCGCAGGCGCCAAATGAACACGCCGCTTCCGAGTAAGAGCAACCAAATCGTGGCTGGCTCCGGCACTACAACCCCTTCGCGAAACCAATAGTCAGCCGTTCCCCCACTTGGCACTCCATTGTTCCACGCGTCTCCGCCAAGGTAACTCGATGGCGCTTTGTATCCGACGTCCAAAAAGCCTGCGGACAGAAGCACCGGCTCGAAGAAATAGAGTTGGCCCGGTGTCACCGGAATGTTCGCTGGATAAAAGAATGTGCCAATTTGAGTGAAGTGATTAACCAGAACGACTGGTGTTGTGCTGCTGAGGATCGGCCCATTGTAAGCGCCCTCCCGCAAATTCACCGCAAAGGTGACTGCATTGTTGCCAGGGAAAGCAGGGACAAACTCACTGAGCTGAACAAAACCAACCGCTGAGAGTGACGGCGTGAAGGATTGGGCGATTTGGTTGTCGGGAAGTTGCGTAAAGGTCTCCACAAACTCACCGAGAGTGCCGCTCGCCTGGTCAACCAGCAGACCCTGCCCTGACAACCGAGAGGTCGTCAGCAGCAGGATTGTGAACACAGGCAGCCCGGCGAATCTGGCTGATTTACGACGCATAACACTTCCTCCTCCTTTCTGTTCATTGTCCCGGAATGTCTATCGGCGCAAACGCGACGTGCTCGAAACTGCCGCCGAAAGAAAGCTGACGCATCACAAATGCCCCGCCCGTCCAGTGCGCGATAAACAAAGCATTCGGGCTGTTGATCGCCTCGTTCACGAACAATACATCCCCGACAAACCCGCTGAAATTCCCCTGCGGCACCTTCCAGACGACGAAATTGACCGCGTCCGTACAATAAAGGTTCTGGCCCGAGGGGATCAACCGAACGTCCTCAGGTGTGAACAAGCCCAGATCGTAAGGAGTGATTTTGCCGGATACGTCAACCGCGAAAATCAAGTGAGCCGTCTCCCCGCAGGTCAGAATGTTTCCCGCCCAGGGACCATACTGCGCCTGATTGTTGGGCACCGTCACCACTCCTTCACAATCCACTCCGTCACCAAAACTGTCGTTGATCTGCGCGACCTTCGTGGCGCCCTTGGCGGCCGTGATGCGCCAGACACCGCCGCCAAACGTGGATGCCCCCGAGACCACGATCAAGTCCCCGCCAAACACCCCGGTCTGATCGATGTAAAGGCCGCCTATCGGATTGGGTTCACCGCTCAGCGTCAGCCAGTTGGTGTTCACGCTGGTTCCGTTCGCCGAAATCCAGCCGATTTGTCCGGGCTGTCCGGTGCCGAAATACGTATCGCCTTGAGTCCAGCCATTGGCAGTCGTTTTGACTGTGGCCAGCTTGATTTCGCCGGTGAAATTGCTCACGGCGGACCAGTTGGTCAACACGGTGTGGCCGCCCAACACGCCAAGGCGGGCGAAATTGTTCGGCAGGCCGTTTGCATCGGCGTTCACGGATAGGAGCAGTGAATTAGTGGTGGGGCTGTAATCAATGCCCACCGGGTCCGCGACGTTCGTCACCGTGACAACCGTCGGGGAATCACTGTCCTGTATCTTCACAGT
>DASPXS010000211.1:0-8688 GCA_035637175.1 Haliangiales bacterium
CGGTCTTCGAGGTCGTATATCGCTTTTGACACCTGGCCGATGGAGTTGCTCACGCTGGTCAAGCGGCCCAGGTTGTCATAATAATTCGTCACGCTTCCCAAGGCGTCGCTAACAACAGTCAATCGCCCCAAGGCATCATAGCTGTTGGTGAAACCGGTGTTGTCCGGGAAATACGTCTGCGTTCGGTGTCCCTGATTGTCGAAAACGTAATGCGTGACCTCCTGCAAGGCATTGCCGAGAGCGTTGGTGACGTATTCCAACGCGCCGCAGTTGCAGTATCTGTACGCCGTGATGTTGGTGCGCGCATCGGTGATTTGAGTGACGCGCCGGAGCGCGTCATAGGTGTAATAGGTCCAATATCCAAGTCTGTCTCGCACTACCGTCAAATCGAGCAGCATTGCTCCCGAACCGTTGGTGTAGGCGTATTGGGCATAGGTCGAGTCCGGGTAATCCACTCGAGTCAGTCGATGAAGCAAGTCGTAAGTGTTCGTCACGGTGAGACCGCGCGGGTCGGTGGAAGTGCGCAAGTCCCCGTTGAGCCAGGTGTAACTGTTGGTCCGGATCGGCGTTCCGCCGGAGGAATCGACCGCCTTTTGCAAGCGGCCGCTGCCGTCGTAGGTATTGCTGCTCAGGAGGTCGCCAGATGTGAGCACGGTGAGCAACCTCCGCGGCCCGCTCGTCTCGTAGGTACGTGTAGCGACATCGCCTACAGCGTTTGTCTCAGAGAGCACCTGATGATAACTGTTGTAACCGCGTCCCGAAACCAGTTCGTTGTTCGGCCCGCGCCATTCGAGCAGATCGAGGCCATCGGTCGTGTACGTGAACGTGTTAGTGCGATAATAGGTGGAGCAAGCAGCGACCCATTTGTCGATTTGGTTGGTTGCTTTGCCGATGCCGTTGTAGCCGGAATACTGGTACCAGGTGCTCGCATCGGGCATCACCCGGGCGATGACCGAAGGCATGATTTGCGTGCCATGCTCGTAATTCATATAGGACGGTTTTCCAACGTAATCGTACCACGTCAATTGTCCTTCGGTCGTGCCATCGGGACTGGGCGCTTGCTCCACGGACAGCGTGTCGTAGTGGGTGTAAGTGTACCAGGCACTCGCCAGCCAATGACTGATGCGGGCTTTCTTGAAATCGCTCCAGCCAAAAAGCGACAGGCTCTTGTTTTCAAGGCCCGAAAATTGCCGCGCGTCCCAGAAGAATGTGTTGCGTTCGGTGCGACCGGTGGTGTCCAACGTTCCCACGGGCGTGTTGGTGGGAATCTGACTGGAGGCAAAGTCCGGCCAGTCCGTGCCGCCGTAGGCGCTGATCAATCCGTAGAATTGCTGGCTGTTGTCGGCCTGCGTGATTCGAATCCACAAGTCAAATACGCCTCCGTTGCTGGCGTCGCCGTAGGTGAAACTGGTGGTGCCATAAGGAGTAATCAGGCTGGTCGGCAGGTAACTGTCGGTGTAACCGACGTGGTTGGTAATGCCCGCCGCATCAATGATCGTGGTCAAACTGAAATACCAGCCCGGAGAATAGTTGGTTTCGGCACGAATCAGCGTCGCTGACAGGCCGATCGAGCTGGTCACAGAAGTCGGCATATCCCCGTTCGGGCCGTCGTAATTAATCTGGAAGGCAGTGCTGTCGGCAAAGGTCACGCTCGATAGCAAATTGTTCGCGTAGCTGCTGTTGGTGTAGCTGAAAGTGACCGCGTTGCCCTGCGCATCGTACCACGCGGTGAGGAAATAGATTTTCAGGCTGCCTCCGTCCATAAAACGCCCATAGTCCAAGTACGATCCGCCCGGCTGGTGCAAACGGACCCCGACCAAGGAACCGCTTTGAAAGAGTTTTTCGAGCCAGGTATTGCGCTTGTAATTAACGTCGCTGTTGGTTGCGCCGTTCTGAAAGGAGAACTCGCCCCAGCCCGAGCCCGGCAGGCTGACCTCCGCAACATATCCACTGGCATCCATTTCCAGGTACGACAGCCAGGTACTGCTCCAGCCCATACCCATCCAAGCGCCTTCATAGTCGGCAAGGTCCAAGCTGCCCGGCGGACGACGCCCGTTAAGGGCCAGCGTGAAGGGGATGTGCGGCCCGTAGGCGGGCACATAGTCCAGAGGAGTGTCTCGCAGCCAGATGCTGTTGTAGGCCTCGGAAAGAAACCACGCTGGCATGCCACTACACGAGGGACACAACGAACCTCCCGTGGCGCTCTGGTCGCTCTGTCCCCAAATAGAGTTCGGCTGATTATTGCCATTCGCCGGCCCTGGCGGAAGTCCGGGCGGAGGTGGCGGAGGACCGGGCGGCGGAGGAGGCGGAGGACCGGGCGGGGGACCGGGCGGAGGACCGCCACCTGGCGGACAACAGGGACACGAGTCACAGTCTGGTGGCGGACAGGGGCCTGGATCAAGCGGATATGCGGGCTGAAAGCCGTGACAGCGGCCGCGATAATTTGCGGCGGCGGCGCTATCCAGCAGTTGAAGCTTCTGAAGCGTCGCCGGGCTCGCGGTTGAAGCCTAGCTCAGCAGCAAACAGCCGCTGGCCTCCTCGGCCAGTTCCGCAGCGATGAGCCACCGGGGACCATAGGCCACCGGGTCGAGCACCTCGTAGAAATCCCCGCGCCGCTCGCGCACCACGACGAAATGGTCCGCAATCAGGTGGACCACGCAAGGCACAGGCAACTCCGAGAAATCCTCAAGTTGGACGGCATGCACCGCCAGGCCGGCCTTCTGGCCGACGGCAATCAAGTCGGCCGCCGTAAAGCCCTTCACCGACGATTCCGTCTCCAGCACATCGGCCGGACGGTATTTGTCGGGCTGCGTCAAGCGGCCCAATTGATCCAGACAATAAAGCCCGCACTTGTAAGAGTCCGTGGGATGCTTGCGGGCAAACGCGGCCATCTCCGATGCCCAAAGCCAGTCGCTGCTCGGCGGCACCTTGCCCCGCGCCCGCGCTTCGAGCTGCAACGCATCCAGCTCCTCAAGCCGGCCCGTCAGCGCCAGCAGTTTGGCCAGCGGCCCGGCTGAATCCAACGCGATCTTCCGGGCCGGAAACTGGTCGGAATCTTTGGTGGCATCCCAGGCGCGGGTGTAATAGCGAATCGCCTTCGAGTAGCTACTGCGCAATTGACAGGCCTTGCCGAGCTGGAACTGAAGGTCAGGCGCCCAGGAGGAAAAGGGGTGTTGCTGCAAAAACTCCTCGAGCTCCAGCGTCAACTCCAGGCTCACCATCTTGCGCTGCCTGCCTTCGTCCGGGCCGGGCACGATGCTTGCGTACGCACTCTGTGCAGCGGCGAAAATCTTCTGGAGTCCTTGGCAAGATCAATGCTGCGGTTCGCCCGGAAAATCTTCGCCAATTTTACGTGCGGTTAGTGTCCCGCCAATTGATAACTGCCTCGGTGCGATTGCTCGCGTGAAGTTTCCCATAAATGTTGTGCAAGTGGAAATGCACGGCATAGAAGCTGACCCCCAAGCTCATCAGCGATTTCCTTGTAAGGCATTCCCTTCTCCAAGCACCTCATCACTTCCTTCTCACGCTCTGTTAGTGCACCAAGCCGTTTCGCGGAAAGAGCCTCCGCGGCAGCTTGCCCGACGGGTGTCTTGCGTTTCAAAGCAGCCAGGATCGAGACCAGGCATTGTGCGGCCGTGAACGGCTTGGTCAGAAATTCCTCACCGCCAGCCTCATAAGCTTCCGACAGGTCTGTCTGTTTCTGTTAACGCTTGGGTGCATTCCAAAGACCTGTCGGTGAATCGATTCAGGCTTCCTTCGCCGTTCGTCATTCGTCGTTTGGATTTCAGTCATAACTTCCTCGCGTCGGCGGCCGCCGGAGAATCCCGCGCACCGCCTTCAGTAAGGCGTTCATCTCCTCATCACCGCCGATCGTGACGCGCAGGTAATCCGTCGTCTGTGGAAAATCGAACCAGCGCACGAGTATCCTTCTTTCGCGCAATTTCTGAAGCCATACTTTCGCGGGAAAGACCGGCGGGCGGACGAAAAGAAAATTCGTCCGGCTCGGCAAGACGCGAAAGCCGCTCAGAGTCAACTGGCGGGCCGCGCGCTCGCGCATTGCGATGATGCGTTGGAACCCTTTTCGGTAGTAGGCCAGGTCGTCCAGCGTCGCCAGGGCGGCCACCTGCCCGAGACCGTTGACGTTGTAACTGTCGCGGATTTTGTCGAGCGCGGCGATCAACTCCGAATGCCCGACGAAATACCCGACACGCTGGAAGCAGAGCGAGTAAGCCTTCGAAAATGTCCGGGAAACGATGACGTGCGAATGCTTCAAGGCGAGTTCGAGCGCGTTCTCGCCGGCAAAATCGACGTAGGCTTCGTCCAGGACCACCACCCCGCGCTGGACGCGGCAGAGCGATTCCAGTTCGGCGGTTGCATAACCGCGGCCGCTCGGCGCATTCGGCGTGGTGACAAGCGTCAGCGCCGCGCGAAAATCCCATTTCTTCGATCGGCGCAGTTCGGCGATGGTGGGAATTCCGAAGTCCGATTTGAGCGGAACGGGATTTGCCGCCGCGCCATGAATCGCCGCCAGCACGGGATAAAGCGAATAGCTCGGCGTAAAGAATTGGACTGTGCTCCCAGGTGGCGCGGGCGTCCCGCCTGCGCTGGACATGCGAGACGCCTGTCCCGCTAGGGGCTCCACAAACGCCCCCGTCGCCATCGCCAGCAGTTCATCCGACCCGTTGCCGACGATGATGTTCTCCGGTTTGCAGCCATGAAACTTCGCCAGCTTCTCGCGCAACGGTTGCGCCGTCGGATTAGGATAAAGCCGCAGCCGCCCGTCCACCGCCGCCATCACCGCCAGCAACACTTTGGGCGACGGCGGATAGGGATTTTCGTTCGTGTTGAGCTTGATGAGCCCTTTGATCTGCGGCTGTTCGCCGGGCACGTAGGCGTGAAGTCGCCGAATGAGTGTGCGAACCAACGGACGCAAACTGTGGGGTGTGTCGCGCGGAATTTTCTTTGGCATGAAGAGCGAATCAACTGGCGAAGTTCTCAAGGCGGTGGAACTTCCAAATCCTTGCAAATCTTCCGGGCGACAAACTCGATAATTTCCCGATGACGCCGAACGGCTGAAACTTTCTTCTTCGGGCGGTTCACGTAAAGGGTGTGATTGCCTCCTTGGCGAAGAAACTCGCAGCCGTGCCGCTCCAGTTGTTCCACTGTCTGAGTGAGAATCGCTTCAGTTTTCATGGGCTCAGCCGCAAGAGTCCTTTCCTCGTGCCGGGATTATCGCGCACCCGGCTGAAGAATTCAACGTATGTATTGTAGAGATTGCTGGAAGGGCATCGGCTCACTTTCGAATTTCCGCCGAGCGGCCATGCGCATCCAGTCCTTCCACTTCGGCAAATTTCCGCACCGTCGGCAGCGATTTCTTGAGCGCGGCGCGATTGTATTCCACGACGCTGGTGCGGCGTTGAAACTGGTCCACGGTCAAACCGGCGAAAGACGCTCCGGCGCCGCCGGTCGGCAGTTCGTGGCTCGGACCGGCGACGTAATCGCCCAACACCGTCGGCGAATACGCGCCGAGGAAAATCGCCCCCGCCGTCACAATGCGTTGCGCCGTTTTCGCCGCGTTGCGGGTCATGACTTCGCAATGCTCCGGCGCCAGCCGGTTCACCAGTTCAATCCCCTGCTCCGGCGTTTTCACCTGGATCAACCAGCCGTTGTTGGCCAGCGCGCGGCGGATGAACTCGCGCCGCGACAGCTTCGGCAACTGCCGCTCCATTTCCTGTTCCACGTCACGGAGCAGCGAACCGGAAGTCGTCACCAGCCAAACCCGCTCGTGCCCGGAACCGTGTTCGGCCTGGGCCAACAGGTCGGCGGCGGCAAACCTGGCATTGGCCGTGTCATCCGCGAGCACCAGCAATTCGCTGGGGCCGGGCAACAGGTCAACGGCCACGTGGCCGAACAACAGCCGTTTCGCCGCCACCACGTAGGCGTTGCCGGGACCGAAGATTTTCTGGACGTGCCCGATCGTCGCCGTGCCGTACGCCATCGCCGCCATCGCCTGCGCGCCGCCCACGCGATAAATCTCAGTTGCGCCCGCCGACCGCGCCGCGTAGAGGAGCGCGGAATTTATTCCGCCGTCCCGTCCACAAGGCGTGCAGACCACGATTTCCGGACAACCCGCCACCTCAGCCAGCGTGGCGGTCATCAATGCCGTGGACACCAGCGGCGCCGTGCCACCGGGAATGTAAATGCCGACCCGCCGGTACGGATCAAACTTTTCGCCGACCTTCGCGCCTTGGGCGTTCCTCGCGGACCAGTTTTTGCGGAGCGATTTTCGGCTGAAGAACTCGACGTTTTTCCGCGTCGTTTCGACCGCCGCGCGCAACCCGTCATCCGCTCGAATCGACGCCGCCAGCAATTCCGCCTTGGTCACCGCCAAATGATCCGTAATCAGCTTCGCTCCGTCAAACCGCTCGGTCAGTTCGAGCAACGCCGCGTCGCCCCGCGTGTAAACGTCGTGCAGAATGTCGCGGGTGCGTTCCTCGATCGTCGGATCGAACAGGCTGCTTTGCATCGTGAGCGCGCGCAGCTTGTCCGCAAATGCCTTGTCGCTGTGCCGGAGGACATTCATGGCGCGGCGAAGCTAGAGGAACCGGCGGGCAAAGTCAAAGCGATGGCTCGGTCCGGGTGGAACGCGTTTCCAGTCCGTTATCGGGGCGCCGAACAAAATCCGAAACTCGAATGCCGAAGCCCGAAAGAAATCCCAAATCTGAAGCCTGAAGAGACCACGCATAGTGGACCGGCCCCTTGCCCTCGGCGGCGCTTCTGATACGGTACGGCCATGAGCTTTGTCGCCGAGTTCAACCGGCTGCCCCTGGAGCCGTTATTGAGACGGTCGTTGTCCGCCACCACACCGCCCGTTCGGGAAGCGCTGGCAAATCCGCGCCCGTCGCTGGCGGAATTCGCGGACCTGATTTCGCCGGCGGCAGGTGAGCTGCTGGAACCGCTCTGCCGCCGTTCACGGGCGTTGACTCAACAACGTTTCGGCAAAGTCATTCGTCTTTTCGCGCCGCTTTACCTTTCCAACGAGTGCATCAACAACTGCAAATATTGCGGCTTTTCGCGCGACAACCCGATCCTGCGCGTCACGCTGACGGTGGACGACGTATTGCGCGAGGCCCGCGCCCTGAAGGAACAGGGTTTCCGCAACATTCTGCTCGTCGCCGGCGAACATCCCAAATTTGTCTCCACCGGCTATCTAATCGATTGCGTTCGCGCGTTGCACGAGGAGGTCCCGAGCATCTCGCTCGAAGTCGGGCCGATGGAAACGGATGATTATCGTCCCGTCGTGCAGGCGGGCGCCGATGGGCTGGTGGTTTACCAGGAAACTTACGACCGCGCGGTTTATGCCGCCATGCACACCGCGGGACCGAAACGCAATTTCCAGTGGCGCATGGAAACGCCGGAGCGGGCTTATGTCGCCGGTTTCCGCCGACTCGGCATCGGCGCGCTGTTCGGCCTGGCGGACTGGCGTTTTGAGGCGTTGTGTGTCGCCGCGCACGCGGATTACCTGCTGCGCAACTGCTGGAAGGCGCAATTGACGATTTCACTGCCGCGACTCCGCCCGTGCGCGGGCGAATTCGAGCCGCTCACGCAGATAAGCGACCGCGACCTGGTGCAACTGGTCTGCGCGTTTCGGCTGATGTTCCCGGATGTCGGCCTGGTCCTTTCGACGCGCGAACCGGCAAAATTGCGGGACGGCCTGGTCCCGCTGGGCATCACGCTGATGAGCGCCGGCAGCCACACCGAGCCGGGGGGTTACACCGGCGCCGGCAAGGAGCACCTGCACCGCACGGAACGCGGACGCATCGTCGAGTTGGGCGCCAGCGAATGGGCCACGACCCGCAACGGCGACGTCCACGCCACCGGCCAGTTCGACATTGCCGACGAACGTTCGCCACGCGAAGTGGCCGATCTCATCCGCCGCCTTGGCTACGAACCGGTGTGGAAGGACTGGGACGCAGCGCTGAGTTACACTTGACAAGATGCAAAACTATCCAAAACCGTCCGCATTCGCCGTTGCCGGTATGATCGGTCTGCTTGTCATCGTGTTCCTGTTCGGACTTTCTTATCGTCGCGCGTGTTCGAATGCTGGTTACTCAATGAGTGGTGAGGAGTTCTTAAAGGGTGTGCTTTACAACTCCTCGAATTGTGGGGGAAACAGTTCAGCGCTTTCGGTATGCAGAATGGTTGTGCTTTCGGCGCGTGTTGAAGCGGAGAACAATCACGGTGTATTTGATTACGATTCCCTGTCAGTAGGGCCACAGCAGGAATTTGTCAAAGGAACCCAATCGCATTGGAACCCGACCGCCAAGTTCCTTATTTGTCGAGGCCCGACGGACCTACACAAGAAGGACAGGGAAATCTTCGTGCTCTGTGACACTCCGTACGGGAATGTTCCCCAACCAACCTTCTGGAACCTTCATCGCCAGAACAGTGCGCATGCTGTTGGATATGCAGACGGTACGACGGCCCTCATCTCCCCGGAGCAGTTCGCGGCGTTGGACAAATCACAATACTTCGAACTTCCTGCGGCTACACCCCGCTGAAAGACATTGGCCAACTTCCGATGAACACCTCTTTCGTTATCGCCAATGGCCAGCCAATCGCGGCCACGCTCCCCTGCTGCATTGAGGAGTTCCTCGTCGCGCAAGGCCTGTTGCCCCGAAGCGTCGT
>DASPXS010000212.1:0-24265 GCA_035637175.1 Haliangiales bacterium
CCGCGGCGAAGATGGTGGAGGCGGCAATCGAACTGGCGCGCGCGAAGTAGCCAGGGTCCGGAAAGAGTTCAGAGGGCCGGCACCTGTCCTTCGTAGCCTTGGCGAAGGCGGAAGGGCGGGAGAGGGGGAGGTCCAAGGAGAGCCCCTGTTCGCTTTTCCGAATGCATTCGGCCCATGAACCAGTTCGTCCTCGCGCTCGTCCTCGTCTTCGTCCTCGAACCCAAGCCATCCGATCGAGGACGCGGAGGAGGACGAGCACGAAAGAACGGCTCATGGGCAACTTCTGTTACATTCCCTGCCGTTGGGCGATCGAACCGGGAGTCCTTGGCAATCAGAGGTCTCCATCCGGGAAAGCGGCTGGGTGTCAGTTGGTATTCGGATTGCTTTGCAGGTCAACAGATGACGAACCTTTGCAAATCGTGGAATCATGGACGGTCAGTTGGTTAAAAGCGTGAAACAATTCATTTTCATCGCACTTGCCGCCCTGGGTTTTATGGCAAACCTGCAAGCGCAACGGTGTGTCGTTTGCGATCTGGGGATCACCGCAGGTGGTTACCTGATGACCGACCGGATCACCGGAGAACAGAAGCCGGTTTGCAAGACTTGCGCTCTGCTCAGCGCGAGATGTTACCTCTGCGGTCTGCCGGTTAAGAACAATTTCACGCAATTGCCGGACGGCCGCGTGTTGTGTGCCCGTGACTCAAAGGGAGTAGTCCTGTCCGAAGATGAGGCAAATCAGGTCTGCATCGAGACCCGAAACGAACTGAACCGGTTGTTCTCCGGATTTCCGCCTTTTCCCGCAACCAACCTGAGCATCACCGTGGTCGATAAAATTCACATGGAGCAACTGTTTCAACGTCCGGGATTTGAACGCCAGTGTCCCTCCATCTTCGGCTACGCCCAAAGCCGCCCGGACGAAGAGGGCGAATTGAAACATTCGATCCATTTGCTCGGCGGCCTGCCCAAGGCGCGCATGATGGCCGTCTGCGCCCACGAAATGACACACGCGTGGCTCAACGAGCAACTGCCCCCCGATCGGTTCGTCAGCCGCGACGCGATCGAAGGTTTTTGCGAGTTGGTCTCTTACAAGTTGATGGCCCACCTGGGAGAGGAACAGGAACAGCAGGTCATCAAGGCGAACTACTACACCCGCGGCCAGATTGCTCTCCTGCGCCAGGCGGACGACACCTATGGGTTCTATACGATCGTGCAGTGGATGAAATCAGGTCTGGACGGGCGGCTTTCGGGATCCGATTTGGATCGTATCAGAATGGTCGGATTCCAGCAGCGGCAATCGACCTTCGCCGAAACCATTTCCTTTCCCCAACAGGGGCTGACTCCGGTTCCCGATACGCTGACGCTTATCGGCATTGCAGGATCCGGCGGCCGACGGTTCGCGTTGATCAATGATCACAGCTTTGACGCGGGCGAGTCGGCAAAAGTCCGCGTCGGCAAAACGAATGTCGTCGTCCGCTGTCTGGAAATCCGGGGCAACTCGGCGTTCATCGAAGTCGAAGGCTCCCCGGAAAAAGAGGAGCTGACGCTCAAATCAAAGTAGAGCCGCGCCGACCACAGGAGCGCGCCGTTTACTGCGCCGCTTCCGTGACTCCGCGGCCGACAAACGTTGAAGCGCCCTGAAGGGCGCGCTCCGGGCGGCCGGACTGCCGAAGGAGCGGTTCAGGTGGGCACCCAGCCTTTGCCGGGGATGTATTCGCGGCTTCCTTTGTCGCTCGCGCACCCGCTGGCCATCCAGACAATCGCCAGCGCCATCAATAACAGGAGAAGCGTCTTTCGCATGAATCGAACTTAATCGGGATTGTCAGCGACGCAAGCCTGTGCGAATTATTTGCCAACGACGACATGGCGGACGACTTCAAATCGTTGAAAGGTCAGTTGCTGCTCGATGGTGGAAAGTTGCGCGGTTCGTTCTTCCATCGCACGGTCGTCTTGATTTGTCAGCACGACGCCGAAGGCGCGTTCGGACTGGTGCTGAACCGCGCCAGCGGCAGCCAGGTTGGGGAGTCGATCGTGGCCGACATGGCGGACAGCCTCAAGAAACTGCCCCTTTACCTGGGGGGGCCCGTGCAACCCTCCGCGCTCAGCTATCTTCACAGCGACGATTTTCTGCTCAACGCCAACGTCATGCCAAACCTGAACCTGGGTCATTCCCTGGATGACCTTGTCGAGATCGGCAAATCGTTCTCGGCCACACAGCAGGTGCGGATCTTTGCCGGTTACGCCGGCTGGAGCCCCGGGCAGCTCGAAGAGGAAATGAAACGCGACGCCTGGCTCACCCACCCCGCCGCAATCGATCTCGTGTTCCACACCCGGGCGGAAGAGCTCTGGCAGATGATCCTGCGCCAGAAAGGCTGGAAATACCGGTTGCTGTCCCAGACACCGGAGGATTTGTCGTCGAATTGATGCGGCAACGGATATGATGATGAGAGCCAGCAGTTTTCACCGGCGCGGTTCTCCCGGGTCAAAAGGGAAGGCTTCGAGCCTTGAACTTCAAAATTGTTCGCGCCTGCTGTCGCCCGGCCGACGACGGGCGACAGACAGGGCCTCACACCCCCAACTTCCGCCGCTTCCGCTTCTGGTAGCTTACTGGACGCGGCCGGGCTTCCGCTTTGCCGCCGCCCATGGTGCGCTTCAACTCGCCGATTTGATCGCGAAATAACGCGGCTTTTTCAAACTCCAGGTTGTTCGCGGCTTCGATCATCGATTCTTCCAACTCGCGGAGCGTTTCCGTCACGTCAAAATTGCCCCCGGCATCGTTGATCACCGCCGCGGCGGTTTCGGCGCCGGCGAAGCGGGCCGAAAGGCTCTCCTCGACCGGCCGGCTGACGCTGCGCGGCGTGATATTGTTCTCCTGGTTGTAAGCCAGTTGTTTCTTCCGCCGATAATCCGAGACCGCCAGAAACTTCTGAATGCTCTGCGTCATCACATCGGCGTACAGAATCACTTCCCCGTTGATATGGCGCGCCGCGCGGCCGGCGGTCTGGATCAGGCTGGTGGCGCTCCGCAGATAACCTTCCTTGTCGGCATCGAGAATGGCGACGAGTGAAACTTCCGGCAGATCGAGTCCTTCGCGCAGCAGGTTGATGCCGACCAGCACATCGAAATCACCCTTGCGCAATGCCCGCAAAATCTCGACCCGCTCAATCGCGTCGATCTCGCTGTGCAGGTAGCGCACGTTGATCCCGATGTCGCGCAGGTAGTCGGTCAGCTCCTCGGCGGTGCGTTTGGTGAGCGTGGTGACCAGGATGCGTTCCTTTTGTTCCACCCGTTTGCGCGCCGCTTCGATGAGATCGTCGATCTGGCCTTTGAGCGGTTTGATGGTGATTTTCGGATCGATCAGGCCCGTCGGGCGAACGACCAGTTCGACCACCCTGGCGCGCGACCATTCGAGCTCGCGCTGACCCGGCGTGGCGCTCACGTAAATGGTTTGCTTTTGAAACTGTTGAAATTCCTCGAAGCTGAGCGGCCGATTATCGAGCGCGCTCGGCAGACGGAAGCCGTATTCCACCAGCACCCGTTTGCGCGCCATGTCCCCGGCGTGCATGCCGCCGATTTGCGGAATGGTCGCGTGCGATTCGTCGATCACCAGCAGATAATCCTCCGGCAGAAAATCAAGCAGCGTGTAGGGCCGCGAGCCGGGCGGACGTCCGCTGATGTGGCGCGAATAATTCTCGATGCCGGAGCAGACGCCCATTTCCAGCATCATTTCGAGATCATACTCGGTCCGCATCTTGACGCGCTGCGCTTCCAGCAGTTTGCCGCGCGCCTCGAACCAGGCGATGCGCCCGGTCAATTCCTCGCGAATGGTCATCACCGCGCGCTTGATCTTGTCCATCGGCGTGACGAATTGTTTGCCGGGATAAATCGTGACATGGGGCAACGAATCCGCCTTGTGCCCGGTCAACGGGTCGAACCGCGTGATGCGCTCGATCTGGTCGCCGAAAAATTCAATCCGCAACGCGTCTTCCCTGCCCGCCGGGCACAGCTCGACCGTGTCGCCGCGCACGCGAAACTGGCCGCGCGCGAACTCGATGTCGTTGCGGTTGTATTGCAGGTCCACGACCCGCTCGAGGAATTGTTCGCGCGTAATCTCCTGGCCGACGCGAATGGGAATCACCATCGCCTCGTAATCCTCCTTGCTGCCGATGCCGTAAATGCACGACACGCTCGCGACCACCACCACGTCGCGCCGCGCGAACAGCGAACTCATCGTGGACAAACGGAGCCGTTCGATCTCCTCGTTGCGGCTTGAATCCTTCTCAATAAACGTGTCCGTGCGCGGAATGTACGCCTCGGGCTGGTAATAATCGAAGTAGCTGACGAAATACTCGACGGCGTTGCGGGGGAAGAAACTCTTGAATTCGGCATAGAGCTGCGCCGCGAGCGTTTTGTTGTGCGAGATCACCAGCGTCGGTTTGTCAACGTTCTTGATGACGTTCGCGATGGTGTAGGTCTTGCCTGAACCGGTGACACCCAGCAGTGTTTGATGTTTTGCGCCGGACAAAATGCTGTCGGTCAGCTTCGCGATGGCTTGCGGCTGATCGCCGGCCGGCTGGTAAGGCGCGACAAGTTCGAACATCGTGCGAAGTTACGAAGCGGGCGTTGTCGTGTCAATGAAGCGGCGCCCGCGCTCTCGCTCCTCTCCCGCGAAGGGTCGGGGGCAATGCCGTTGGATTAAGATACCGTCGGTTCGAATCGAACCGGCGGCGATCAGGAGTTCAGACCGTCTTGACCACCACGGCCGTAACGTCGTCAAGTTGCGGCGCGTTCTGCGCAAACTGGCGGATGGCGGCGTAAAGCGCATCCACGATTTCTCGCGCGCTTTTCTTTCGGTTCTCGCGGACAATTTCCAGGATGCGCTCGGTTCCAAAAATGGATTCGTCGGGTGACATGGCTTCCTCGATGCCGTCCGTCAACAACAGCAGGATGTCTCCCGGCGACAGGTTGGTGGCGGAGGCTTGAGGATAGGCCATATCCGGCTTGATTCCCAAAGGGAGGCCGGTTCGTTTGAGTTGGGATTTGATCTGGCCGGCCGCGCCCAGGACATAGCCGGCCGGATGTCCGGCGTTGGCGTAAGTAAAGGTCCGCCGTTGCGGATCGAGACTGACCAGCAACATCGTGATGAAACGTTCGTAACCGATGTCTTCTGCCAGGACCCGATTGGCGCGCGTGAGAATTTCGCCCACGTCCTCCCGATTACGCGCCAGGATGCGCAGGTAGGCGCGCGTCTCCGCCATCAACAGGGCGGGCCCGATGCCGTGCCCGGTCACGTCGCCCACCACGACTCCCAGCCGACCGTGCAGCATCGGCAGGTAATCGAAATAATCCCCGCCCGTCGCTTCGGCGGCATGCGAGAGGCCGGCGATGTCAAAGCCGGGAACCCGCGGCGCCGCTTTCGGAAACAAACGTTGCTGGATTTCCCGGGCGACACGGAACTGCTCCTCGTTTTCGCGCAATTCCTGTTCGGCGCGCTTGCGCTGGATCACGCCGCCCAGTTGGGCGGCAATGGCGGAAATCAGCTTGCGTTGTCGCTCATCCTGCTCGCGGGTCTCGAGCAGGAAAAACTCGATCACTGCCACAACCTGGTCGTCGGCCAGCACCGGGATGCCCACGCCGGCTTTGATGCCCATCTGGCTTGCGATGGCCGCCCGGGGCAAACTCGTCTCGCGCCCCAGGTCCGGGGTCCAGGCCGGTTGTTTTGAAAGCCAAACACGTCCCGGCAGGCCCTCGCCCGGCTTGCATTTCAATTCCTCGCTGGCCGCGCGGAACTGGTCCGCGCCGTTGATGGTGGTGTACCAGGCGGGGCTGCACTCCAGGTGCGAGAGATCGCTGTTCGGCAGCCAGGCCTGGCCCAGCGCCCAGCCGGTCGCCTCGCAAATCGTGCGCAACACCAGCCCCAACGCGGAGTCGAGGTCCTGCGTCTCGTTGACCGCCAGTGAAATACTCTGCAAAAGCCGGCTCTCCTCCTCCGCCCGCTTGCGTTCGGTAATGTCGCGGATGAAAGCCACCAGGTATTTGCTTCCTTGCAGTCCGATGTTGGCGAAACCGATTTCAACGAAAATCTCCCCCTTGTCGTTCCGGCAGCCGATGGCTTCACTCGGCTGCTGGTGCGTCCGGCCGCTGTCGGATGACAGGGAACGCTGCAACCACTCGGGATACTCGGCCCGCACTCGTGGGGCCAGCAGCAAGGAAAAGTTTTGCCCGATCAGGTCGCTTGACTTGTATCCGAATACCTCTTCCACCGCCGGGTTGGCGAACTGGATGGCGCCGGCGGCGTCCATCAAAACCACGGCGTCGGTGGAATTTTCCCAAAGCAGACGGTAACGCTGCTCGCTCTCGCGCAGCGCTTCCTCGGCGCGGCGGCGGGCGGCGCGAATTTCCGCTTCGCGCAGCTCGCGTTCCACCGCCGGCGCCAGGCGCGCCAGGTTGCCTTTCATCAGGTAATCATTCGCGCCCGCCTTCATGGCCGCCACGGCCACATCCTCGCCAATGCCCCCGGAAATAATCAGGAACGGCAAATCCAGCCCGCTCTCCTGCACGATCTCGAGCGCCGCCGGGGCGCTGAAATTCGGCATGTTGTAATCGGAGAGAATGATGTCCCATCGCTCGTCCTTCAACGCCGCCCGCAGCGCCTCGGCCGTGTCCACGCGTTGGAAGGTCGGCTGATAACCGCCCTGACGAAGCGTGTTGACCAGAATGCGCGCGTCGAACTCCGAATCCTCGATGATCAACACGCGCAACGGTGTTTTTTGTTGGGTCGTACCCACAAATGCCGCCGGAAACGTAACCGTTGACGCCGTTTCTTTGCCAGCTTTTTTGCCTGCATTTCGCCAAAAAGCGCGGACCTCATTACCGGGGCGGGTCCCCCTGCGTTCAGCCCGTCAGATTCGTGTTTGACTCCCGGGGAACCGTGGGGTGTATTATTCATGCAAATCACGTCCATCAACCTCCGTCCAATTTATGAAAACCAAAATTTCCCGCCGTTCCGCCCTCGGCAAAATGGCCGCCGGCGCCACTTCCGCCTCCCTCGCCGTCGGTCTCGCCAAACGACTGGCCGCCGCCGACACCGCCGCTGCCACAGCCCTCAAGGGCCGAATCAACCACTCGGTCTGCAAATGGTGTTATCCCAAAGTTGAGCTCAAAGACCTCTGCATTGCCGGAAAACAGATGGGCCTGCAATCCATCGAACTGCTCGAGCCGAAGGATTGGCCCACCTTGCTGGAGCACGGCCTCACTTGCGCCATGGCCAGCGGCGTGGACGGCATCACTTACGGATTCAATCGCCTGGAACATCACGACGATCTCATTCAAAAATTCGAGGTGAACCTGCCCAAAGCCGTCAATGCGGGACTGAAAAATTACATTTGTTTCTCGGGAAACCGCGGCGGCATGTCCGACGAACAAGGCCTGGAGAACTGCGTCGTCGGCCTCAAACGCCTGATGCCGCTGGCCGAGAAACATAAAATCGTCATCTGCATGGAACTGTTGAACAGCAAGGTGAATCACAAGGATTACATGTGCGACCACACCCGCTGGGGCGTCGAACTCGTCAAACGCGTCGGCTCGGAGTATTTCAAACTGCTTTACGACATCTATCACATGCAGATCATGGAAGGCGACGTGATCCGCACCATCCGCGAGAACCACCAATACATCGCCCACTATCACACCGGCGGCGTGCCGGGCCGGCACGAGATCGACGACACGCAGGAGCTCTATTATCCCGCCGTCATGAAGGCCATCGTCGAAACCGGGTTCAAAGGGCATGTCGCGCAGGAGTTTCAACCGGCACGTCCCGACGTCCTGGCTTCGCTCAAGCAAGGCGTGCAAATTTGCGACGTGTGATCATTACTGAACCCGGAACTCCGCCACCACCGGCAAATGGTCCGAAGCGTCTGATTGGGGAACCCAGATTTTAAGGGGAACCAACACCGGGTCTTTCGACGTAAAAATGTAATCAATCCGTTTGCGGGGTTTGTCGCTTGAATAACTGAAGCCGCTGCCCCCGCCAATCCGTTCCCAGCAATCCAGAAATTGTTCCTTCATTTTCAGGTGTGTACGGCTGCCGGGCATGTCATTGAAGTCGCCCATGAGGATGACCGGCAGGCCATACTTCTTGGTGATCTGTTTGATTTCCTCGACGTTCATCAGCCGCTCTGAGTCGTCGGGACGATAATCAATGTGGGTATTCAGGATGAGCAGCCGTCGGCCATGGATTTCTGTCACCAGTTGCAACAAACCTCGTTGTTCGCCCGGCCGAATCATCCGGTAATGCGTGTTGTCCCATCGCAGCACGGCAAAGCGCGTCAGCACCGCGTTCCCGTACTCACCGCCCTGGTAATGAAAATTATTGCTAAAGACGACCGACATGCCGGTGAGCGCGGCGAGTTCGGCAGGCAGATCGCGCCGGGCCGTGCGTTGAACGCCTCTGTCCACTTCCTGCAACGCCACAATATCCGCCCGTTCCTGTTTGATCAGCTCCCCGATGCGCAGGAGGTCAATCCTGCCGTCGGTCCCTTCGCCATGATGGATATTGTAAGTCATCACGCGGAACGTCGCGGGCGGCGATTTGATCTTTGATGAAACGCAGCCTCCCGCCAAAAACAGCGCCGCAGTGAGCAGCACGTTGAATATCCAGCCGGCGACGCGACGGCGGGCGTCGCCGCTGACGGAAGCGGATTCGTATTTGATCGCGCCGGGCATGAGTATTTTCGCAGCTGGCGTCAATTTTCGGGCCGCAGCATCACCCGACCGAGACCACCCTTTCGCCCCACCCAATGAGCAGTGCGCACGGGACACCCGGCCATGGGTCGCGGCCACGCCGCATCGAGTCCAGTTGTCGTCGAACTTGCCAACTTGGCCAGGCTAGTCAATGTCACGCTTCGGCCGCGAAAAGTAATTGTCACGCGTTTCCGAGCCCGGCGATCTCGTGTCGGGGGAGCGACGGTCACAGCGCTGGGGCCGCAGAAGTTCTCCGCCGGGAGCGTGTCCACCGGTCCGGCACCGCGACCGTCACGTGGCAAATTACCCTCGACGAATGTTCCACACTTTGCAAAGTGTGAAACACGACCAGCGAGCCTTCACTCCCGCCCACACTCTGGTACGACGAGATTTCTCTTTCCCGCAGCGCGCAACTCTGGCTTCATCGCCACCCGCGAACGATGTCGTTCGCCCACTGTTTACAAACTTATGGATCCCTTGCCGACTGTCTTGCTCAAGCCTGGAGAAGCCGACCGGGTGCTGGCGGGGCACCCATGGATTTATCAGGGTTCGATCCTCCGACTCACGCGGCCCGCCGACGACGGCGAGATTGTCCAGGTCAAGGATCATCGCCAGCGTTTTCTTGGCATCGGTTTCCACAACTCGAAATCCAAAATCAACGTCCGGATGCTCGCAGCGGAGCGCGTGGGCGTGGATGAATCGTTTTTCGAGGAGCGCATTCGCGCGGCGCTTGCCGTGCGCACCCGGCATTTGCCCCACGCAGCCTCGTTCCGCGTGGTCAATGCCGAGGGCGATTTTCTCAGCGGGTTGACGGTGGACAAATATGAGGACGTACTGGTCTTGCAGACCTCTTCGCTTGGGATGGACCGCCGGAAACCGATGATTGTCGGCGCGCTCAAACGGATCTTCTCGCCGCGCGCGATCGTCGAGCGCAATGACATTTCCTCGCGCCGGTTTGAAGGGTTGCCCGAGGTCCAGGGCCTTCTGTCCGGCCAATTCGACGGCAAACTCGCGGCCAGGCTGAACGGCCTGCAGTTTGAGGTGGACCTGCTCGGCGGGCAAAAGACCGGATTATATCTCGATCAACAGGTCAATTATGAGCGCGTCGCTGCCCTGGTCCATGGCGGGCAGGTGCTGGACTGCTTCAGTTTCCTCGGCGGCTTCGCGTTGCACGCCGCGCGGGCCGGGGCCGCGCACGTTCACGGGATCGACCAGAGTGAGGAAGCTGTCGCCGCCGCCGCCCGCAATGCCGCCGCCAACGGCCTGTCGGAAAAATGTTCGTTCGAGGCCGCCAACGTTTTTGACTGGTTGAAAGCGCAAACGGCGGCAAAGCCGCACGAAACCGTCGTTCCCCGCTTCGACTGCATCATCCTCGACCCGCCTTCGTTCACGCGCAATCGCGCCGCCGTGCCGGACGCCTTGCGCGGGTACAAGGAGATTCACTTGCGCGCGTTGAAACTGTTGAAGACCGGCGGAACGCTCGCCACGTTTTGTTGTTCGCACCATGTGGACGCGGTGATGTTTCAGGACGTGATTCTGGCCGCGGCCTTCGACGCGCGAAGAGTCCTGCGGCGCGTGGCAACCTACGGCCAATCACCCGACCACCCGATCATTCCGGCCATTCCCGAGACGGAATATTTGAAGGGCTTTGCTTTCGAGGCGGTGACCTGAGGGGTGATTCAAACCGGCCCCAAAGTCCCTTGAATTCACAGCCGGATTGCTCTACACGTCAGGCATGACGCGGCAAAGCCTGCTGGCGGGGTCACTGGCGCTGAACGTGTGCCTGTTGCTCGTGGTTGCATTTCAGGTCTTTCGTCCGCAGGAAAGGAAGAAACCCGGGGAACAGCGGGCCGCAACGCCGCACGCCGTCAACCCGCCATCCGTCAGACAGAAGCCGACCTCGTCCGGCACCAGCCAGGCACAGTCTGCGCCGGCATTCAACTGGCGGCAGGTGGAATCGGCGGACTACAAAACCTACATTGCCAAAATGCGCGCGATCGGCGTGCCCGATCAGACCATCCGCGATATCATCATCGCCGACGTCACGCAGGCCTATGAATCGCGCCGGGCCTCGTTGCTCGCGGGGCGGCGCGGCCCGTTCAAATTTTGGGAAACAGCGGATCGGCGACGCCTGTCGCTGGCTGAGATGCAGGAATTGGAAACGCGGGAGACCGAACTCGACCGGGAGATGAACGCGGTGTTGAGCGCGTTGCTGGGCAACGACTACGAAGGCGAACGGGCCAAATATGTCATCGAAGCGGACGATTCGGCGCAGGAGTTGAACTTCCTGCCGGCGGCGAAGCGGGCCGAGCTTTCGGCACTCCTCAGTAAATATGATGGGCTGGACCTGCAGGTGAAAAGCCTGGCCGATTGGAACGCTCCCACCGATGACCCGAGCGAGCTGAAGCGGATTATCGAGCGTTACGCCCAGGAAAAGGCTGAGCTGTCTCAGTTGCTCACGCCCGAAGAATACGAGTTGTATGAACTTAACACCTCATGGACGGCCGACAATCTGCGCCAGGCCATGGTGGGATTCAAACCCACGGAGGAAGAGTTCCGGGAAATCTTCAAAAAGTGGCGGGCGCATGACGAAAACCTGGCGGTGCTGAAAGCAGAGGGCAAACCCGACCCGGGCAATGACCACGTCTTCGCCGCCATCCGGGAAACGTTGGGGGAAACGCGCTACCAGGAATACCGGCGCGACTGGTGGAACCGGGATTACCACGAGCTGTTTCAATTGACGCAGGACTTTGGCCTGCCCGAACAAACGGCTGGCGAAGTGTATGATCTCCGGAAAACGGCGCGGGAACAGCGCAGTCAGATTCTGAACGACGCGTCATTGACTCAGCAACAGCAGGCGGCCGCGCTGCAGGCGCTCCAAACGGAGGTTGATTCGGCCGTCGCTGCCCGACTGGGTGACCAGGCCCACGGCCAATACCGCGCCGGACGCGGGAGCTGGATCCAAAGCCTCGGCAAGGCGCCGGCGGCACCGGCCACGGCCCCGTGACGCTCTCCGCCTCCACTACGTTGCCGGATGTCCTAAATTTTGAACGTACGTTCAATTTTTAGGGCGACTTGACACTATCCACCTTGGCTACATTGTCCAATCCAACAACTCGCGCTGCCAGCGCATCAACCCGGCGCTGTGCCGGCTCCAGTCCCGCGCCAGGGCAACCAGATCCGCGCGGCTGGCGATCAAGGTGGGATCAATTCCCAGCTCGGCCGCGCGTCGGTCGCGTCCTTGGCGCAAAATTTCGTAGCGCTGTTTTTCGACCAGAGTCGGCCGCTCACCCGAGGAACGGTTGCGTTGCGGCCATTGCGCCGAAGGCAACTTCAAAGCGCGTTCAATCGCCTCCAGCAACCCGTTCCGCCGCCGCTCCGAAAGCCGGGGCGGCAGCAGCGACAGGACCGCTTTTCCCTGCGCTGCGGCGTCCGCCAGGGCCGTGAGTGTTTCATGTCGCAGGACGAAATAGGGCGGCCTGTTTGACGCCACGGCCTCGCGGTCGCGCCATATCCACAATTCCCGCAACAAGGCCAGACCGCGGCGGTCCAGTTTGTCGGCGCCTTTGACGCGCCAGACCCGGTCGGGATCTGTTAACCGCAGTTCGGCGCAGTCCTTTACCAACCGGGCGCAACTTTCTTCCTGCCAGCCGAGCCGCCCCTTCTCCTGCAATTGGGCCTTGAGCCGATCCGCCAGCGGTTTCAGATAACGGGTGTCGTTGCGGGCATAGTTGATCATGCGTTCGGTCAACGGGCGGCGGGCCCAGTCGGCGGTTTGCGGCCCTTTTTCCAAATGCACGCCCAACAACTTTTCCACGAGATTTGTCAGTCCGACCTCGACCAAACCGAGCAGGCGCGCCGCCAGCATGGTATCGAAAACGGTGCCCGGCACGAAGTCATAAGTCCGCCGCAACAACCGCAGGTCATAATCCCCGCCGTGCAAAATCAGTTCGCGCCCGCGCAACGCGTCCAGCAACGGAGCCAGGTCAAGCGCCGCCAGCGGATCGATCAGTTCATCCGCGCCCGGCAGACTGATCTGGAGGAGACAAAGTTTTTCCGGGTAGGCATGCAGACTGTCCGCTTCCGTGTCGAGCGCCAGCCAATCCGCCGCGCGAACCCGGGCCGCGCATTGGGTGAGCCCTTCATCCGTGTCAATCACACGGAAAGTAAAACGCGAGCCCGGCGCAAAACGAAAGGTGAAAAAGATGCGCCGTTCAGAGCAAAAGCTTGACTCGCGCCTTGAAAACAAGATTCAATCTCCCAACGTCAACCCCTGGTGCATCCATGAACCTTGCCACGGCGTTTGCGGCATCGGCGGAAAAAAATGCGGCCAAAACGGCTGTCTTCTGGGGTGACGCCGAGTATTCCTACCAAACGCTGCGGAACCAGTCCAGCGGGATGGCGGCGCGCCTGCAAAGGGACTTCGGCGTGCGTCCGGGCGACCGCGTCGGCCTGTGGCTCAAGAATTGTCCCGAATTCATCTCGGCGGTTCTCGGCGTCCTCCAGGCCGGCGGCGTCGTTGTGCCGATCAACAATTTCCTGAAAGCCGCGGAAGTGAGTTACATCCTGGCGGACGCCGGCGCCGGCGTATTGATCACCGGTGCGGTCACGCCGGAAGACCAATCGGAATTGTCAGCGAAATTGCCCGGCCTGAAATTTTTCCGGGTCGATGATTTCATCCCCATGCCGATCCGGCCGACGGTCGAGCCGGCTGCCGCTACGCGGAAGGAATCGGACCTGGCATTCATCATTTACACCTCCGGCACCACGGGCAGGCCCAAAGGCGCGATGCTGTCGCAGGGCAATCTGCTGTGCAACGTGGAGAGTTGCCGGCAGGTGCTGGAAACGGTCGCGCTGGACCGGTTCGTGGTGTTGCTGCCCATGTTTCACAGTTTTATGCTTTCCGTCGGCATCCTGCTGCCCATGACGACCGGTTGCTCGGTTGTGCTCGTCAAATCGCTGCACCCACCCAAGAATGTCATCCAGGAGATTGTTGCCCGTCAGGCGACCATTCTACCCGCGATCCCGCAGTTTTTCCGGGCGCTGGCCAATGCGCAGGTCCCTGCGGACATGCCCATTCGCCTTTGTATCAGCGGCGCCGCACCTTTGCCGGGCGAAATCCTGAAGGAATTCAATGAGAAATTCCATGTTCCGCTGATTGAAGGCTACGGTTTGAGCGAGGCCAGCCCGGTCGTTTCGTTGAATCCCATCCGTGGCCCGTGGAAAGCCGGCTCGATTGGCGTGCCGATTCCCGGCGTTGAAGTGAGCGTCCAGGATGACGCCGGCGCCATCCTTCCCGCCGGGCAGGTTGGCGAGATTTGTGTTCGCGGCGGCAATGTCATGCAAGGTTATTGGAACCAACCGGAGGAAACGGCCAAAACAATCCGCGACGGCTGGTTGCTGACCGGAGACATCGGTTATCGCGATGACGACGGATATTTCTTCATCACCGACCGGAAGAAGGACATGTTGCTGGTCAATGGCATCAACGTTTATCCGCGGGAAATCGAGGAAGTCATCTATCAATTCGCCGGCGTGAAAGAGGCCGCCGTCATCGGCCAAACCGACCCGCGCAAAGGCGAGCACCCCGTCGCTTTTGTGGCCGCCAAAGAAGGTGTGACGCTCGACGAGAAGGCGCTTTTACACTTTATCCGCAGCAGATTGGCTGATTACAAGGTGCCCCGCCGGATCACGGTTCTTCCGGCCCTGCCGCGCAACGCCACCGGCAAGATTCTCAAAACGGCCCTCCGCCAGCTTTAGAGCCGGAGGCAATTCAACGGTCGAATCGGTTTGCCGATCTCCGAAATTCGCCTCGTCGCAAAAGTGTATCATACTCCTAGCAAATAAGTTACGTCGTAAACCCTTCGGGCCTTGCCGGCTGGTTTTCCAGTTGACCTATGCGTCAGGCGGCCCGTAAGCTAAAAGGACATGAACAACCGCCGCAGGCGTATTTTGTCAGGAGCTTTTTTATGGCCGAAGGATACTGCGTAAAGTGCAAAGCGAAGAAAGAGATTGTTGATGCCGTCGAGGAGTTGATGAAGAACGGCCGCAAAGCCATCAAGGGCAAATGCCCGACCTGCGGCACGGTGATGTTCAAAATCCTCGGGGGCAAGGCTGCGCCCAAAGCCGCCGCCGCCACGCCGGAAACTCCGCCTGCTTGAGCGGACGGATTTTTCCACTATGCCGCAAGAACTGGCCTACGTTATCATCACGCCCTATTCCCTGCACAAGTCGCGCACGGGAGGCATTCTGGCGCGGTTGATCAGCCGCACCGGCCTGGAAATGGCCGCCGCGCGAATGTTCGCCCCCAGTCCGGAACTGGTCCAGGAATACTCGAAGGTCATCGTCTCGGGCAACGACCCTCAGGACCGGCGCATTCAGGAGTTAATCCGCGACTATATCCTCCAAAACCTCTCGCCGGACGCCAAAATCAAAAAGCGCCGCCGGGCGATGATGCTGGTGTTTCAGGGCGAGGATGCCGTACGCAAAGTCCGCTCGGTCGTCGGCAATATCAGCCCGGACCGTCGCGGCGGCGAGACCATCCGCGACACCTACGGCGATCTTATCCTCGACGAACACGGCCAGGTTCGCTACTTCGAGCCGGCCGTGCTGGCTTCGCCCAACGCCGAAGAAGCCCAGTGGAAACTCAAGTTGTGGGCGCGCTATTCGGATCACGATGGCGGTCTGGTGGAAGATACAATTGCCTATCCGCCGAACGAAAAGCCGGAGCGCACTCTCGTTCTGATCAAGCCGGACAATTTCCGCTTCCCCACGGGCCGTCCCGGCAACGTCATCGATTTCTTTTCCCGCACCGGCCTTTACATCGTGGCCATCAAACTGCACCGCATGAGCACCGCCGAAGCGATGGAATTTTACGGGCCCGTCCGCGAAATCCTCCGCAGCCGCCTGAACGACACCGTTGCCACGGAGGCCAAAGCGGTGCTCGAAAAGGAACTCGGTCTCCGGATTCCCACCCGGGAAGTCAAGGCGCTGGGCGATCTCCTCGGCCCGCTTTCCGGCGACCAACAGTTCGAGAACATCGTCAAGTTCATGTCCGGCCGCGCTCCCAGCGAGTGTGATGCCATCGCCCTGAATCAACCCGGCACGGAAAAATGCATTGCCCTGGTGTACGAAGGCCACGAAGCCATCCGCAAAATTCGCGATGTGCTCGGCCCCACCGACCCCTCGAAAGCCCCGCCCGGTTCGATCCGCCGTGAATTCGGTTCCACCATCATGGTCAACGCCGCACACGCCAGCGATTCGGTGGAAAACGCCAGGCGCGAGATGGGCATCGTCCGAATCGGCCAGGAAAACACCTTCCGCAAGGTCATCGAGGACTTCTACGGAAAGGTGTGAGGATGCCGTTGAACCGTTAAAACTGCGGCCTGACGCGTCAACGCCTTTTCACTTCCACAATTCGGGCGAGGCAACCAGCTTTTGCAGCAGTTGCTCATCTGCGGGCGGGAAAGCGTATTCGGCCAGTCGGCAAACCGTTACCCAGGCAAACGCGTGGCAACCCAGGGCGCGCGGTTCGTGTTTCCGCCAAAGGCAGCGGTAAAACTTCAGGTGGACCGTTTTCTCCGGGTAAGCGTAAGTGATCGAGCCGAACAGTTCACACACCTCGACTTCAATTCCCAGTTCCTCCTTCAATTCGCGTCGCAAGCAGCCGTCCCACGTCTCCTTCCGCTCCCGTTTGCCACCGGGAAATTCCCACAAGCCGCCCAGATGGTCGTCGCCCCGCCGCTGCGTAATCAGCAAGCGGCCGTCGCGAAAAACGAGCCCGGCCGCGACTTCGATCGAGCGCCGAGGCGCGGAGGACAACGGATGTCTGATGGGCCTTTTGTCTGTCGGACGACGTTTCATACTTGCTGCCAAAAGGTAGCCCGGATTTTGCAGGTGGATCCTCTCGTCCTCGTTCTCGTCCTCGATCGGATGGCTTGGCTTCGAGGACGCCGACGAGCACGAGGACGATTTCTCCCTCACCGCCCAACGCTCTTGTAGATGAATCCCAACCGCTCCATCTCCTTCGGATCAAATAGATTCCGGCCGTCGAACAGGATGGGATGCGTCATCGCTTTGCGGGCGCGCTCCAGGTCCAGTTTTTTGAAATCCGGCCACTCGGTAGCGACGACCAGCGCGTCGCACCCGTCTGCCACGGCATGCATGTCGGACACAAAAGTCACGTCGTCGAGCACGGCTTTTGCCTTCTCCATTGCCTTGGGATCGTGGACCCGCAACCGGGCGCCCTCTTTCTTCAGGCGATGGCACAGGTCGATCGCCGGCGACATGCGGACGTCGTCCGTGTTTTGTTTGAAGGCCAACCCGAGCACGCCAATTTTCTTTTCTTTCAACACCCAGAGTGTATCGACGATTTTCTTGACAAAACGCTCCATCTGTTCGGCGTTGATGCGCTGAACTTCCTTGAGCAGGCGGAAGTCATAGCCGAGTTGTTCGGAGATCTTGACGAACGCGCTCAAGTCCTTCGGAAAGCAACTGCCGCCGAAGCCCAGTCCCGCGTCGAGAAAGCGGCGCCCGATGCGCACGTCCATGCCGATGCCGTTGGCCACTTCCTGCACGTTGGCGCCCGTGGACTCGCAAATGACCGAGAGGGCGTTGACGTAGGAAATCTTCAGCGCCAGGAATGAGTTGGCCGCGTGTTTGATCAACTCCGCCGAGTTGATGTCGGTGACGATGATCGGCGCCTGGTAGGGCGCATAAACTTCCTTCATCGCCTGCACCGGACGCTGCGACGACACGCCCACCACGATTCGGTCCGGCCGCATGAAATCTTCCACGGCAAAACCCTCGCGCAAAAATTCCGGGTTGCTCACGACGTCGAACTCCGCCCTGGCCTTGCAATAGCGATTGATGGTCTCGGCCACCTTTTCGCCCGTCTTGACCGGCACGGTGCTTTTGTCCACGACGATTTTGTAACCCGTCATCGCGCCGGCAATGTCGCGGGCGACGCCCTCGATGAAACTCAAATCGACCGCTCCATCCGGCAACGGCGGCGTCGGCACCGCGATGAAAATCACGTCGGACTGTTCCACTCCGTCCTTCGTGCTGGTGGTAAAACTGAGCCGGTGCTCGTTCACATTTTTCCTGACCAACTCCTCCAATCCCGGCTCGTAGATGGGAATACCGCCTTCATTCAGCAGTTGGATTTTCGCGGCGTCGCAATCGACGCAGGCCACCTGGTGCCCACCCTCGGCAAAACAGGTGCCGCTCACCAGGCCCACATATCCGGTCCCAATAATCGCGATTTTCATGAGTTTACTGCTGAATAGCGCCGGTCGCCGCCGGTTCCACCCCGGAAATTATTCGCCCAGCTTGATCAAAAAACTTTGCCGTCACCCATGCGGTTGCCCCGCCGGGCCGCGGGCCGAGGCGGCGAATTTCGCGATGGTCCCGACGGCTCATCGCTCAGTTGGGACGCGCCGCCGGCCTGTCGGGAGCCGCGTTCGTCGCGGTCACCGTTGGCAGATTCGTCCCGGGCGCGTTGGAAGCGGCGGATAAAATTGCCGCAGGCAGCGCGTTGGTTCTGGCCAGTTCGGGATACCGGGACAACAACTGTTTTCGCAGACTTGCCGCCTCGGCGCTCCAGACCGACCGGGCATTGGGCCGCATCAGTTCCTCGCAAATCTTGAGCGCCTGGGCCGCAGAACCATCCGCGGCCGCATAGAGCCGCGCAAGCCCGAGTTTCGCCGGCGCGGCGACAGCCGCGCCGCCAAAACGATTCCCGACATCCTGATAGGCCAGCAGGGCCTCATTGGTTTTGTTCATGGCATCGAGGCTGGCGGCGACGCCAAGGGCGGCGGTGGGCGCCAGCGGGCTCTCCGCGTAATCGCGCAGGAATTGTTCAAACTGTGTTTTCGCGTCCTCGTATTTATATTCCCGGAACGATGCGCCCGCGGCGAACAGCAGCGCCCGGCCCGCCGCGCTCGTGCCCGGATGCGCCGTCGCCACCTGGAGGAAAGCCTGGGCGCCGGGTTCCGGCGCGAGCTCCGAGCGCACGCCCGGCTTGTCCACTTTGAGCAACGCCGCGTTGGCTTCCGCCTCGGTTTCGTCGCGATGCCATTTGTAAAACGCATAGGCCCCAATGGCCGCCGCCACGATCGCGGCACCGATGAGCAGCTTATTCTTATTGACTTCGACCCACGCCGCAAACTCGATCATCCGGGTCGATCCGGTGGCTTGAGAACCCATAATCAGGTGGGCACATCTTTGGGACAGCCGGCGAAAAGGCAAGGCGCAAATCGGTTTGCCCCGCGCGGCCCCGAGCCCCAGGGCACGTTCAAGAACCGTCGCAAGAGCCGTAGCCGCCGAGGTTAGGAGGCGGAAGTGTTTTTCGTGCCAAAATCCGCCTCCTTACGTCGGCGGCTACCCTTCTTGAACGCACCCTCGCCCTGCCCCGAGTGCCCCGCCGGCTTTGCGCTTGCCAAAAGCGGAAGGCTTTTCCTAACTTCGTGCCATGGATTCGCAATTGAGCCAATACCTCGCGGTGTTGATTCTGGCTCTGGTGGCGATCGCGTTCGCCTTTGGCACTCTCGTGCTGTCGGTCCTGATCGGCCGTTGGGCCAACAAAAATCGGCTCAAACAGGTCGCCCGAACGAAAAACATCCCTTACGAATGCGGCATGTTGCCGGTCGGTGAAGGCAACACGCGGCTCTCGGTGAAGTTTTACCTGGTCGCCATGCTGTTCATCCTCTTCGACATCGAGGTCGTTTTCCTCTACCCTTGGGCGGTGGTTTACCGGGAGATGCTCAAAGAGAACGCCAATCTGATTCTGGGCGCCATGGTTTCCTTTCTCGGCATTCTCTTCGTTGGTTACCTCTACGCGCTGAAAAAGCGGGCGTTCGACTGGAAATCGTGACGCGACGTTGAAACGTCCACCGTCAAAAAGGGTGCGGCCCAGCGTCGAACTCTTCGCCAATACCCGTTCAATAATTCAACGGTTCAACGGTTCAACGAACCATGATCAAGTTCGGAACAAGTGGCTGGCGCGGACTCATCGCCCGCGACTTCACGTTCGACAACGTCCGCCTCGCGGCTCAGGGCATCGCGGACTGGTTGAACGCGGAACGCGCAACGCACAATGCGGAGTTGTCCCGCCTGAAACCGGTCGTCATTCTGGGTCACGACACGCGTTTCCTCGGACGCGAATTCGCTCTGGCCGCGGCGGAAGTGTTCGCGTCGAATGGCCTTGCTCCCCTGCTCTGCAACCGCGACGCGCCGACGCCCGTCATCGCCCACACCATCCGCCACCGCAAGGCCCTGGGGGGCGTCAACCTGACCGCCAGCCACAATCCCGCTGAATATCAGGGGCTGAAATTTTCCACCTCGAACGGCGCGCCGGCGACGCCCGAGGTCACAAAGCAAATCGAAGCAAACATAACCCGGTTGGTTTCGCAAAACTGGAGTTTCAAGGCGGCAGTGGTGGGAACCTTCGCGTGCAAAACATTTGATCCACGGCCGGCCTATTTCAAACAACTGCGCAAGCTGGTCGATTTCGCCGCCCTGAAAGCGGCGAGACTCAAAATCGCCGTTGAATTGATGTATGGCACGGGCCGCGGTTATCTCGATCGGCTGTTGGAGGAAGCCGGCGCAAAAGTGACGCGGTTCCACGCGGAAATAAATCCGTTGTTCGGTGGGCATCATCCGGAACCGAATGCCAAAGGCATGGCCGAGGTCAGCAAGTTCGTCCGCGGCGGCAAGGCGCAGCTCGGGCTCGGCCTGGACGGCGACGCGGACCGTTTTGGCATTGTCGATAAGAGCGGCGCCTGGCTGACACCCAATCAAGTGCTCGCCCTGGCCCTTTATCACCTCAAGAAGAACCGCGGCTGGACCGGGGCCGTCGTGCGCACGGTGCCCACCAGCCACCAGGTCGATGCGATCGCCGAACTGCTGGGCGTGAAAGTTTACGAAACTCCGGTCGGTTTCAAATACATTGGCGCCCTGATGGAGAGCGAGCCGATTATCGTCGGCGGCGAGGAATCAGGCGGCCTGAGCGTCAAGGGTCATGTCCCGGAAAAGGACGGCATTCTCGCCTGTCTGCTCATGGCCGAACTGGTTGCCACCGAAAGGAAGTCGCTCGGGCAGATTTTAAAAGGGTTGGAAAAGCAGACCGGCGAATTCCACACCGACCGACTCAACCTGAAGATCCCGGCGGAAAAAAAGGAAGCTCTGTTAAACAGGCTCGCCGCCGGTCTCGATTCCATCGGCTCCTTCCAGGTGGAAAAGCTCATCACCACAGACGGCTACAAGTTTCTGTTGCCAAATCACGAATGGGTCGCCTTTCGCGCCAGCGGCACCGAACCGCTCATCCGTTGTTATCTCGAAGCGAAGTCGGCGGCCCGGTTGAAGCGGCTGCGCACCGCTTGCCGCAAGCTGCTCGAAAACTGACGCCCCGCCCGGCGCGGTTATTTTAGCCGGATGGAAGTCCTTTCCGCCAACCAAATCATGTCCTGGTTGTTCGGCGAAGGGACATTGAGACGCATGTCATAGAATTTCACCGGCTCGACGGTGCGCGCGTCCCGCCATTTTCGGATCTCGGCGTGTCCGTCGGCGAAGGAGATGCCGGCCGCGCCGTTGTGATAGCTGGCGGGATAGTCAATGATCCGCGCCGCAGCGGGGTCCTCCACCATCATGTTGGCGAAGCCGCCGGCGTTGATGCTATCCGGGTGCTCGTCGAGCAGCACGTAAAGCTGAGAGGGGCCGGGAGCGGCGAGATCCGAGCTTTTATAGAAGGTCTTGTAGCGAGTCTGTTTCCCCGACATGCCGGTGCCCGGCGGCAGCCATTCTCCAGGACCACCCATCGCCTGACTCATGCTCATGCTGCGCACGCGTGAATACTTGGGTCCGCCGGGCGTGAAACTGATCTGGCTCACGTCCGCAGGGCATTTGTAAACCCCCGCAGATTGCAGGTAGGGCGCGAACCAGGAGTTTGTCGGATTCATGATCATGGCCAGGTTGGTGTTGTCGGAAGGCCAAGGTCCCGGCCAGCCCAGCCAACCCCCGACCCACTGGTAAGGTTCATCCCGGGAGTTGCCGGGAGCCGTGAGCCGGTCGTCGTTGTCCATCGGATACATCAGGTGTGCCAACTGAAGTTGCTTCAGGTTGTTCATGCAGGCGATGCCTTGCGCTTTGGTTTTCGCCTTGGCCAGAGCGGGCAGGAGCAGACTGGCAAGGATGCCGATGATCGCGATGACCACCAGCAGTTCGATCAGGGTAAAGCCTGGCCTCAAAGACCGTTGTCCTGCGGCCGGCGCGCGGTGCAGTGTGAATCGGCGCATAACGTCGTGCGGGTTTTGCCGGATTTTTAACCGAGCCGGCGCGATAGAGCAACCACCAAAACATCGCCGCCAGATCGGCGGGAGATTTGGTGGACCTAACGGAGCACGTCCCGTCCGGCAAAAAAAACGACCAGCAGAAGAAGCACAACTCCGCCGACGAGATAAATCAGTCCCCCCCAGGCAACGAAATGGCTCAGATTGGCAACCGCAGTTCCTTGCGCGCCATGATCGGCATACCAGCCGGCCAGCCGGGTGGCCGCCGCGCCACCGATCCATCCGACCGTGTTCATTACGCCTGCCGCCGAAGCGCGCGAACGCGCAGGGATCACGTCGTAGAGTGAAGCGAAAATTCCCGCGTCGTAAAATCCCTTGCAAAGCCCGAAGCAGACCATTGCAAAGATCAAAACGCCGACACTGTCGGTGAGACCTACCCGGGCGACAAAACCGGCGCCAACCAGCAATCCCAGGGCCTGAGCGAGCATGCGACCGCCGGCCAGGCGCCGGGCCAGGCGGTCCGCCACCAGGCCGGCCAGCGGCACACTGAACGCGCTCGCCAGGTGGATGTAAACCGCCCCGCTCAAGCCCGCTGTCTCCAGTTCGAAATGGAATTTTTCTTTGAGAAAAGTCGGGGTCCAGAACAGGAAGACGCCGGCAACCGCGTTCGCTCCGGCAAACACCGCCATCAGCGCAATCCCCGTTGGCGTTCGGAAGATGTCCCGCAGCGCCACGCCGATGCCGGGCGACGGTTCCGGAGTCGTAACCGGCGGGTCGGACTGTCCGCGTTGCGGTTCGCGCAGGACAAAAAACAGAAGCAGCGCAACGACCACGCCCGCGGCGCCGAAAAAATAAAACCCGCTGCGCCATCCCAGACGTGCGGCGAACCAGGCGCCCAACCAACTGCCCAGGATCGTCCCGGCATAAACGCTGGATTGATGGAGCGACATGGCGCGCGACCGGGTCGCCGCCGAGTGGTAGTCGCTCACCAGCGACATCGAGGCCGGAAAATAAAACGTTTCGCCGAACCCCTCCAGCGCGCGCACCGAAACGAACTGCCACAGCTTTCCGCACCAACCGGTGGTTACGGTGATGGAACTCCAGAACAGGCAGCCCCCGAGGATGAGGTCCTTGCGACGAAACCGGTCGCCGATGAATCCCGCCAGCGGCGCCGCGGCGGCATAAACCCACATAAATGCCGATCCAATAAGGCCGATGTCATCATTCGTGAACCCGAACTCCTCCTTCAGTTTGGGAGCCACCCCGGACAGGGCCTGGCGGTCGGCGTAGTTAAAAAAGCAGACGAACCAGAGCATGAAGACCACCCACCATTTGTAGGGTGACCCGGCCGATTCCGCTCGAATCGACCCACCACGCGGATTGTTTTGCCCGCTCTGGTCGGGCCCGGTGCGATTCAAATATTTCTGCCGCCGCCGCTAATGGACGCTCACGCGGAAAAACCGGCTGGCGCCGACGATCGCGTTGGTGACCGCCCTGGACGAACCGTCGCCGGTGAACGTGACGGAATCCATCCAGTTCGTTTGATCAAGGGAATCCTTGTACTGCACGGTGTAAAGGAAACCGCTGGTGGTCTGGCAAAGAAACACGAGATCATTTCCGCTCCGGACCGGCTGGCTCAACGTCGGCGCCGGCGCCGTGGCAGGGACCGGCACGAACAACAAGTAGTTCAGCGCCATCGTTTGCTGGGTGACGTTGGTTTGCGGCCCGCCCAGGGTCAACCGCAGCGTGTTGGTGCCGGACAAATTCAACACCGCGGGACTTCCGTTGGTGTCCGTGAGGGACACGTAACGGTAGTTGCTGATCATCGCCGTGCTGGGCACATTGAAAACCCCCAGCGCCGTGGTCGTCTGGTTGGTCTGGGCCGGGTCACTGATGACTTTGTCGAGAGAGACGGCCTGCGGCGCCCGACTGGCCTCGCGCAAATAGACCCGGTAATTGCCGTTCGAAAAGCTGCGCGTGTAGTTCAACCATTCGCCCCCTTCGGTTCCGCCCACTTCGTATTCCTGCAAATCTAACGCCGCGTATTTTTGGCGAATGGTGTCGTTGAGCGCCAGGTCGCCCAATGTGCTCTCGATTTCCACCGACCCCGCCTGCGTGTCCACCGAATCCTGGGTGCGATAGGTCCCAAATGATGTCGAACGATCAAAATAATCAACGCTTGGCTTGCCAATCAAATCGTAGTAGCCGTCGCCAAACCCATTGACCACAAAACCCATGCT
>DASPXS010000213.1:0-2739 GCA_035637175.1 Haliangiales bacterium
GCCGCCGCGGACTCCGAACTGCCGACCGTTGCGCTGGCGCTCGATCCCGAGGAGGTCCAGGCGGAATTCAAGCGCGGCCTGCCGCGACTGACCGGCGGGGACGGCATGGTCCGGGTGAAATCGATTGCGGTCACGCGCCACAAGCCGGGGCGGCGGTGCGTGATTGAATACGACGTGCGGGTCAACTCGCCCGACGGTTCCCGTCGGAAGGTCGGGCTCATCGGCAAAGTGCGGGTGCGGCGATTCGGAAACGAAGGTTACCGCACGTTGGACGCGGTCTGGAACGGCGGGTTTGACGCGAAGAGTCCGGATGGCATTTCGGTGCCGGAACCGGTCGGGGTCATTCCCCGGTTCCGGATGTGGCTTCAGCGCAAGGTCACCGGAACGGAGGCGACTTTCGTGTTGCTGGAGTCCGGCGGCGTCGCGCTGGCACGCCGGCTTGCGGAAGCAATTCACAAACTTCACACCGCCGGAGTGCCAACGGAAAGGAGTCATACGATGGCGGATGAATTGAAAATACTGCGCGAACATCTGCCGCGCGTGGCCGAAACAAAGCCGGAATTAGGCCAACGAATTGGACGGCTTTTGGAGGCGTGCGATCGGCTTGGCGCCGCAGCGCCGCCGACGGGGAAGTGCGGCATCCATCGCGATTTTTATCCGGCCCAGGTCCTGGTCGAAGGGAACCGGCTTTTTCTGGTCGATTTTGATTTGTATTGCGAGGGCGACCCGGCGCTTGACGCGGGAAATTTTTTGGGGCACCTGATCGAACTGAGCCTGCGCCAGTTGGGCGACGCGCGGGCCCTGGCGGATCGGGAACACGCGATGGAAGAAAGGTTTGTTGAGCTGACGGGAATTTCAGCGCGTCCGGGGATCCGGGCCTACACCACACTCACGCTGGCGCGGCATGTCTATTTGAGCACGCAGTTCCCGGAACGAACCCGGCTCACTGAATCGCTGCTCGACCTCTGCGAGCGGCGGCTGGGAAAACACCTGCGAAGCTGATTCTTTTTTAACACGTTCGGTTTGTTGCGGCAAATAGAGTGCAGTCACTGGACTGCGGAACAGAAGAAGAAGTATTTCCCTCGCGGCGGAGAATCTGGCAGGCTACGTAAGGATTGGCGATCTGAATCTGACCAACCCCATGCAATGACATCGCGACCGATAAAAGCGGCAATCGTCTTCATGCTGGGATTCGTCCTCGCATGGCAGGGCGACTTCGCAGCGCCAACCGGCGCGAACGCGAACGAGAACGCGCGTGCCGCCAAGACAAGTTGCTGTTGCACTGGTTGCGACTTCAAGCACTGCTCAACACCGGCCTGTTGCGCGAAGCCATACGCGCCTGCCGCCCCGGTTGCGCCCGCCCTCCCCTCCCCTTCACAAAATGAGTGGCAGGCGCTGGCAGCGTCAGTCGTTCCCCTCCAGCCGCTGCCTTCAAGTTCGTCGGACGAACTGCCGCCTTGGGTTGCTTCGCCCGCTTCGCTGACAGCGATTCCGCTGTTCCAGAGGGATTGCCGTTACCTGCTCTGAGATTCTCCTCGTCCCGCCCGTGGTGTGCCCGTCGATAGCCGTCGTCGGCGCACCGTGTCTGTCCCACGTTGTCTGTGTTCACCCGTTCTATGTTCTATGAAATTTTTTGGAATTTTTCTCGTTGCCACCGCCAGCGTGCTGAATGGCCTGGGCGCAGAGGATGCGAAGCCCGTCCAGGCAACCCATGCCGTTGTCATCACCACCGACTTCATCAATCGCCTCGTCGCTGAGGCACGCACAAACAATCCTTCGCTGAAAGCGGCCGACTCGCGCGTTCGCTCCGCCGCCCTCAACGCGGAGGCCGTGCGCACCTGGGAAGACCCGATGGCGATGTTCGGCGGCAGTGTTTATAGCCCACGCGGATTCGATCCTTCCGAGGACGGCAACCTTGCTTATGGCGTCGAGCAGAAGCTCCCGTTGTGGGGCCGACCCAGGCTGACCCGGCGCGTCGCCAAAGCGGAGACCTCGATGCGCGAGGCGGAAGCAAACTATCGCGCCCGCCAATTGCGCAGCGAAATCACCAAGGCGCTTGTCGTGACAGCGCTCGCCGAGCGCGTGGTGGAAATCGGCGAACAGGATGTCGCGTGGCTCCAGGCCACGGAAAAGGCGACGGACAACAAATATCGCGCGGGACAGGCTGTCGTCGCCGACACGTTGCAAATCCAAAACGAAGTGGCCAAACGCAACGACACGCTCCGCACCGACCGCAACCGCCTTGTACACGAACGTTTCGCGCTCAATCGGCTGCTCAATCGGGAAGTCAATTCGACCTGGCCCTCGTTGAAACTTCCGCCGGTTGCGCCCGCGATTCCCTTGAGCGCAAAGCTTGTCTCCCTGGCGCTCCTGAACGAGCCGAAGCTCAAAGTGCTGGAACAGGAAATCAAACAAGCCGCCGCCGCCGCCGAACTGACGCGCAAGACGCGCCTGCCCGACGTGAGCCTTGGTGTCGAGGGCCGCCAATACAGCGGCGATGGGGAGTTCCGATCGGGTATGTTCACGCTTCGCTTCTCGCTCCCTTTTGCGAACCGCGACAAGTATCGGAAGGACTACGAACGCGACCAGGAGCGGCAGAAGTCTGCCGAACAGGAGCGTGAAGACCAGGTATTGATGGTACGCGAGGAGTTGCACCATCTGGCGGTCGGCATCGAGGCCATGCGACGCGAAGCGTCGTTGCATACCGATGAAATCACCACACGCGCCCTGCAGGCGTTG
>DASPXS010000214.1:0-7219 GCA_035637175.1 Haliangiales bacterium
GGCCGAGCAACGCCAGCAGTTCGCCTTCATTGACCGCGAAGCTGACGTTGTTCACGGCCGCCACGTTGCCGAAGCGCTTGCTGACATTTTTCAGTTCGATGCTCATGCGGCCGCGACGGCTGTCGGGTTCGAAATTCGTGGGCCGCCGTGCGGCCTGTTTTCCCGCGCCCCGCCTCTTCCCAGGAACCGACCAAAGGGCCGCCAGGTTTTGGACTGCGCCAGTCCTCTGGCGCTTTTCGATCTGGTCTGGGGGCAAAAAAGCGGCAGTGGACTGCCGCAGTCCAAGACGCTATCGCGACAGCGCACCCACCTCCGCGGTTCAGGGTCCCAACGCATGCGAAAAAACGAAAGGAGGCTTACCATGGACATTATTTCAAGCTTCCGACGCGTTGCGCCAACTCGTAGGCGCGAGCCTGTTTCCATTCGAGAAACGTTTTGATGCCCAGGGTGAACAACGCCAGCAAAGCGAGCAGGCTGGCCACGGCGAAGGCCGCCGCGCCTTGATATTCATTATACAACTTTTCGACGCGCAGCGGCATCGTGTCGGTCTGACCGGTGATGTGTCCGGAGACGACCGAGACGGCGCCGAATTCGCCCATGGCGCGGGCGTTGCAGAGAATGATGCCGTAAATGAGGCCCCACTTCACCGAAGGCAGCGTCACGTGCCAGAACGTCTGCCAGGCATTCGCGCCAAGCGTCAGCGCGGCTTGTTCCTGTTCCGAGCCGGTGGCCTGCATGACCGGAATCAGCTCGCGCGCCACGAAGGGGAACGTGACAAAGACCGTCGCCAGAACGATCCCGGGCAGGGCAAAAATGATCTTGAGATTGTGCTCCTCGAGCCATTTGCCGAAGTAACCTTGCAGTCCGAACAACAGAACAAACATCAGACCCGCCACGACCGGCGAAACAGAAAAAGGCAGGTCGATGAGCGTGGTGAGCAGCGATTTTCCGCGGAATTCGAACTTGGCGATGGCCCAGGCCGCCGCCATGCCAAACAGCACGTTCAACGGAACCGAGATGGCCGCCACGATCAACGTCAGGCGAATCGCCGCCCAGGAATCCGGCTCGCTCAGCGAGTTCCAATAGGCGTGCACTCCCTTGGAAAACGCCTGCGCGAACACGTTGACCAGCGGCAGAAACAGAAACACCATCGAAAAGGCGAGCGCGACCGTGATGAGCGTCCATTTGATCAGGGTGGGATCTTCAGTGGCGCGCTGCGATTGGCTCCGGCCGGCGCGGCGATGAATGGTTTCAGTGTCGATGGAAGGAGCGCCGGCCATGATCAGGATTCGTAACGGCTGGACCAGTTTTCGAGCCAGTTGATGACGTAGAGCATGACGAAGGAAATCACCATCAACACCACGGCAAGCGCGACCGCCCCGGTGTAATCATACTCCTCCAGGCGCATGACGATCAGGTAGGGCGCGATTTCCGTTTTGAACGGCAGATTGCCGGAAATGAAAACGACCGAGCCATACTCGCCCACCGCGCGCGCAAAAGCCAGAGCGAATCCGGTGATGATCGTCGGCAGCAGCGTCGGCGCGATGATGCTGAAGAACGTGCGGACCCGGCTGGCGCCGAGCGTGGCCGCCACTTCCTCGACCTCGCGTTCGAGGCTTTCCAACACCGGCTGCAAGGTGCGGACGGCAAAAGGCATTCCCACAAACGTCAGCGCAATCACCACCCCGAGCGGGGTGAACGCGCCTTTGATGCCCAGCGGCACGAGCCATTGCCCGAGCCAGCCGCCGTTGGCGAAAAGATTGGCCAGGGTCAACCCGGCCACGGCGGTCGGCAGGGCAAAGGGAAAATCGATCAGGGCGTCGATGAACCGTTTGGCCGGAAACTCGTAACGAACCAGCACCCAGGCGAGGACGGTGCCGAAGACGGCATTGGCCAGGGCGGCCAGCAGCGAGGCGGCGAACGTGAGTTGGTAGGCGGCCAGCGCGCGCCGGGTGGTGGCCAGCTTCCAGAAGTCCGCCCAACTGATTTCCAGGGCCCTGAGAAACAGGCCGGCGATGGGAATGAGGACAATGGCGCTCAAGTAAAAGAGAGTGAAACCCATCGTGAGGCTGAAACCCGGCAACACGTTGAATCTCTTCTTAGGCATGGTTTGCGCGCCGGAGAGTAGCTGGCCCGCAGGCCGGGGCACAATATCAGAATTGGCAGGTTGCGTTTTGCGACCAGGGTGAGTTCAAGAATCGTCGCGAGAGCCGTAGCCGCCGAGGTTACGAGGCGGAAGTGTTTTTCGTGCCAAAATCCGCCTCCTTACCTCGGCGGCTACCATTCCTTGAACTCACCCTCGTTTTGCGACGCAGCGCTGGCCGTCCAGCCGGCGCTTTGTCCCTCGAGCCGGACCGCAATCCCGGGGAGTGCGCGGAACGAGGGTATGCTTGCGGCCGTTCTGTGCTCATCGCGGATTTCAGGATTCGGTTTTACCCGGCTTAAGGCCGGGACTATCGAACGCTTCGACCAATTCGTTCAAGATGCCATCGACGGCCACTTCGATGCGCCGCCATTCCGGGATGAGCGGCGAGCCGTAGGGATGTTGCTGGAATTCCTGGAAAGCCTTCTCGAGTCCGCCGGCAAAGGCCTCGATCGCGCCCAACTCGCGGTGCAGATCGAATTGGCGCAGGTTGTTCATCTTGGAATAGGACTCATAAATGCGCACGTGACCGCGGGCGTGAGCCATGTAGGTGTGCTTGAGCGTCAGCAGAAAGTCGTGGGTCAGGATGCAACCGCCCGAGGCCAGTTGAGTGAAAAACGTCCGGGCGATGTCTGAAACCATTTTGACCAGACCGGAGCCGGCGTCTTCGCCGATTTCCTGGTGTTTGTGATCGTAGCGCGAGGTGATTTCGACCTGGCAGATCCGGTGCGGGCGGGAGATGCGATAAACCTCGGACAGGATGCCCACTTCGATGCCCCAATCGGAGGGAAACCGGAGTTCGTTGGCAATGCTGGTGAAGGTGGCAAATTCGCCCGAGAGCGGATAGCGGAAATCGGCCATGAACTCCAGAAAATCGAGTTTGCTCAAAATGTCCCGCAAGGCGCGCACGAAGGGAAAGTAGAATAACCGCGACACCCTCCCGTGCAGCCGGTCGGAGTAGCGCGTGTAAAAGCCTTTGGAAAACTGGTAGCGCAGATCGACCACGGGAAAAAGCAGCCGCAGCAAAAAGCCGCGATCATACGTGAGGATATCGGCGTCGTGAAAGGCAATGACCGAGACCTCGCTCCTGCCCAGCGCGTAGCCCAGCGCCGTCCAGACGGCCCGTCCCTTGCCACGCGGGCCGACCGGGAGCACGTCGTTGATCTTCGCAATGACCGCCTGCACCGCGGCAGCGTCGTTCCACAGTAATACGCCGTTCTTTTCAATCGGCCGGACAATTGCCCTGGCTTGCTGGTATTCCTCGGCGGTGGCGCCGTCCAGACTGAGGTAAATTTTGGCGACGAACGTCATCTGCGACAGTTGCTGGATGATGTTCTGCATCGCGGGCGACACCAGGTCGGAAAACAGCGCCGGAATGATAACACCGATGGGCACCCGGCGCCCCAGGCGTTGCAGGCTCTTTTCCATGCGCGCCAGGTCTTCCCCTTCCAGGCGCGTGAATGTCGGCACGATGTTTTGGTGAAAATCTGCCATTAACCAATCCAGCTTCCAGGTCTGTAGGCCGCGTGCCCTCACGCGGCGTTACTTGTGTCGTCCTGAATGGCAATGATGCAGCCGGCACGGATCGACCTTCAACCGGCGCCGGCCGGCATGATGTTAACGCATCCCACGGGGTGCGGTCAAAGCCCCGGGCGTTCCTTCCTGCGCCATCGGGCGCGCCGTTGACGGACGATCATTTCCACACGGGAAGCCGCAGATCACAGAAACCCGGGCCGATCCGTGGGAAGCGCAAGATCAGAGGTTGGGCGCGTAAGCCATCAGCTTGCGGTATTCCGCGAGGATGGTCTGCATCGCGGCCACCAGCGCCCGTTCCTGCTGGTATCGTGGCGCGGCCTGGGGCGTTTCCAGGATGATTTCAAACGGGCGCGGGCGCACGCCGGCCGGCGCGCTCAGGACACCCTGATACCCGTCGCGAATGATGCCGTTTCGCGCTTCGAAACCGTCGATGATTTCGTCGTAATTGCGCGGAAGGACCAGTTCGGCCGCGCGCAGCGCCGGTTTGAGCAGGTGTTGCGTGAGCGTCGCCCCGCGCACGAAACCGTAAATCCCCCGGGTGGTGTCGTCCGTGTGAAGAGAGATTATGCCGTGAAAGGCGTGGTGATAAATCTCGCGCTGGAGCAGTTGGACCTCCGGCTCGTTGGAGTTGTTCCAGAATTCGCGATTCAAATCGCGGCCGCGCCGCGAGTAACGGGTGTTGTCCTCGAAACCGGTCGGATTGCAGACCGGATAGACAAACAGGCAGTAACCCGCGGCCAGTTCCGGATGGTGATCCAGCAACGTGAGAAATTGAATCAGCGCATGGCTGCCTTCCGGTTCATCGCCATGAATGGCGGCGAACAGTCCAATGCGAACCGGCTCATCGCCGGCTTTCGGGCCCAGAAACACGTAACGGGGCAGCTCGCAGTTCTTTTCGTTGACCGGGAACGTGCCGCCCGGTTTGGCAATCAGGTTGGGTGAAGTCTGTGCCAGCCGATTCAATGGTGCCAGCAAATCGGCGATGGATCGTTTGGCGGGCGGAGCCGTTGACGTTTCGCCCCGGTTGATCTCAGTGAGCATGCCCATGGTTATTTTGCCGGTTGATAGATTTTGTCGAAAGTGCCGCCGTCAGCGAAGTGCTCTTTCTGCGCCTTCTGCCAGCCGCCGAAGATCTCATCAATGGTGAACAGCTTCACTTTAGCGAACGGGTCGCCGAGCTTGGCGGCCACCTTATCCGAGCGCGGGCGATAAAAGTTCCGCGCGGCAATTTCCTGCCCTTCGTCCGAATACAGGTATTCCAGATAGGCTTTGGCGACGGCTTCGGTGCCCTTCCTTTTCGCCACCCTGTCCACCACCGCTACGGTGGGTTCCGCCAGAATGCTGACGGAAGGAACGACCATCTCGAATTTGCCCGCGCCATATTGCCGAAGCGCAAGGTGCGCTTCGTTCTCCCAGCCGACCAGCACATCGCCGATTTCGCGCTCGATGAAGGTCGTCTTCGCGCCGCGGGCGCCGGTGTCCAGCACCGGCACGTTCTTATAGAAGCGCGCCACGAAGTCGCGCACTTTGGCCGGGTCGTTGTCGTATTTCTGCAAGGCAAATCCCCATGCCGCAAGGTAAGTCCAGCGCGCCGCGCCGGAAGTCTTTGGGTTCGCCGGAATCAAGGCGATACCCGGTTTGACCAGGTCGTCCCAATCCTTGATGCCTTTCGGATTTCCCTTCCGAACGAGGAACACGATGGTCGAGGTGTAAGGCGAGCTGTTGTTCGGCAATCGCTTTTGCCAGTCTTTGGCGAGCAAGCGGGCTCTCTCGGCAATCGCGTCAATGTCGTAAGCAAGCGCCAGCGTCACCACGTCCGCATCCAGTCCGTCAATAACCGAGCGGGCCTGTTTGCTCGAGCCCCCGTGCGACAGCCGGATGGTCACGCTGTCGCCGGTCTTTTCCTGCCAATGTTTGGCAAACGCCGCGTTGAAGTCCTTATACAACTCGCGGGTCGGGTCGTAAGAGACGTTCAACAACCTGATGTCTTTGGCCGAAGCGCAGGCCGCGGAAAGGAAGAGAACAACCAGAATTTTCCGGAGCAGGGATTCTGTTTTCTTTGAGTTCATATTCAGCTCGATTTCAGGTTTTCGGTTGGTTAGAAGGAGATTTGCATGCGGGTCTGCACGACGTTTTCCGGCTGGCGGGTGACAATGGCCGGGGCGGAGGTGCCCGCGCCACCGCCACCGCTGAAGGTAGCACGCGAAAAGCTGGCCGTGGCGCGAATGTTTTTGTTTATCCACCAGTTCAAGCCGACCGTCCATGAGCGGGCAGAACTCGCGGAAGTTCGCGCGTCGGCAAAAACTGGAAAAGCATCCTGGTCAACGTCCAGCACGGCGTAACGCCCGGTGAGTTCCAAAGCGCCCCAGCCGCCGGAGCCCAAAGGCCGCCGCGGAGTCACTCCCCTGTAAGAGGCGTCCTCCCCGGTCAGGACATAGGAACCTGCAATCTGCCACGATTTGTTGCGCATTTGCCCGCTGACCGTGTTGCGCACGTTCTGCGAAGAAATCACATACTCGCCCAACAGCCCGAACGGGCCGTAATAGTAGTAGCCTTGCGGGGAGAATCTCCAGTGTTTGCCGTCGGCAATCGTCACGCCGTTGGTCGGATTGTAGGCAAAGAACTGTTGCTGGCCATCGGTGGTGAACCCCGGCAGTGTGCCGCCCGTGGTGGCGGGCAGCGCCGCCGCGCCGTGGGCGCTGCCATACGTGCCGGCGCTGCCCACCCCAAGTCCCTGAAGGAAGCGGTCCGTCTTCTTAAAGGGGTGCAGGAAAATCCGCCCGGCAACCTCCTTGTCGTCGTCAATGTCGATGTTGGTCGAGTTGCGGTTGTCCCCGACGCCGTTGAAGACGCCGGCGGCGTAGTTGAAAATGCCGTCGAACACCTCGCCCCACAACTGCACGCCCAGATCGCGATTGGGCGTCAAGCCCGTGGGCAAACCGCGTTCGATGAACAGGGCCTGCGGGTCGGATTGCAGTTGCTCCAGGCCGAAGGGGGACTTGTACTTGCCCACCCGCAACTGCAATTCGGGGCTGTAGCGATAGTTGATGTTCGCCTCGAGGATTTGCACCGAGCTGCCGCCAAACTCCGGCACGAACTGGAAATCAAAGTCCCGGAAGACGGTTCCTTCAAAAATCGGCCTCGCACGGCGCAGGACAAAGCTGTCGTTGTTGTTGCCCGCGGCGTCCTTGAGAAAGAAGCGTGAGTCCACCTGGAGCAGCCCGCGCAGTTTGATGAGATTGTTGCCATCGGCCGAGCCGACCGCAAAGCCGCGTTCGTCCACCGAAATCTTCAGGGCTTCTTTGGCTTTGGCCTCTTTTTCTTCCATGTCGAGTTCCCGGTTCCGTTCGAGGATGCGAACTTTCTGGTCCAGTTGTTCGATTTGTTTTTTGAGGCTGTCAACTGTATCGGCGGTGTCATCAGCCAACAGATGGTTGGTGGCGAATGTTTGACCGGCGATCACCGCCGCGACGACTGCCCACGGGTTCAAGTTCATTCTTTTCCTTCATCATCAGAAGAACCTCCGATAGCCCGGTCGGT
>DASPXS010000215.1:0-2823 GCA_035637175.1 Haliangiales bacterium
TCCGATTTCCGATTTCCGATTTCCGATTTCGGATTGGGTCGGTCAAGACCGGCCAGGACGTTGATCCCGCCGACGTTTACCTCGACCCGTTTATCGCTCGCGAGCAGCTCGCGCCCGCGGAGCAGGAGGCCATAGACAGCGTCGGCGGTGGCCTTGGTGGTTTTCCAGTCCTGGGTCTGTTTCTGTTTGAGCAACCAGACCTTGCACTCCTCGACCGCCTGTTTGTCTCCCATGACCTCGTCGAAGGCCTCGATCATGAGGGCCTGGGTCTCGATGGGGGCGCGGTACCACCACCAGCTCAACTCCGTTTCGCGCCAGAACATGCCCAACTCTTCATTCGTCACGGAACGTTCCTTGATCGATTTCATGATGTCATTGGGCGTTGAATCGTTAAAAGCGTTGAAAGCGTTGAATCGTTTGAGGGCCAAAGCGAGGTGGCCCTGCGACTGGCGGTTGTCCACCTTGAGCCAATGCCTGCGGGCCTGGTTCAAAAAGAACTCGACCGCATTTTTGTGGGGTCCAGCCAATGACCGGTCCTTGAGGAAAAAGCTGCGGCCGTAGAGATAGAGCGAGTCGGTCGCGCCGGGAATATAGACTTCGGGATGCGGCCACTTCTGGATGTCGCGATAATGTTCCTCCATCCAGTTGTCGAGCCGGTTCAGCGCGCGAATCGCGAGGTCAACCTTGAGATCGACCCCAAGATGGCGCAGGCGGCCGAAACCGGTCGTGATGTAAAGCGTGATGTAATCGTTGCCGCGCCCGCCGGGGAACCAGGGCCACGAACCGTCCGGCAACTGCAGATCGGCCAGTTTCCGCAGCGTGTTGTCCGTTTCGTAATTGAGCCGGTTGTCGTCGAAAAGAATGCCGACGTTGCGCCGGCCCTGGCTCTCGCTCTCCGCCTGCCGCAGCCATGGGGTCTCTTCAATCGCCACGCTCTTGAGGTCCTGGTTTTTTTCCAGCGGACTGTCGAGCGCAGGCGTGTTGCGCCACTGCTCGAACACGCGGTGAATCCTTGGGTCCGAGCCGGCGATGAAACGGGCGAGCGCGTTCGCGTAATACCGGTTGAAAGTCTGCTCGGTACACTCGTGCGGGAACTCCATCAGATACGGCAGCGCCATCACCGCATACCACGCAGGGTTCGACACCATCTGCACCGTGAAGCTTTGGTGGCGCAGCGTGTCGGACTTGCCGGACTTCAGCAGACTGGCGAGCTCGAACTTCTTTGTCGCCGGCCCGCGAATCGGCAGCGGCAACGATTCGGTCACGAGTATGCGCCGCGACAACACCGGCAAATAACCTTCCTCGCCGTCGGACACGGTGCCGGTCGCGCCGACCGCTTTGTAGGTGAGAAACCCGATGCCGTCCGGCACTCGGATGCGCCACGAATAGCTGCGCGATTCCTTCGCCGGAATGTCGAAGCCAAGTTCGAGCGTTGATCCAACGCGACGGTTTCCACTCGCCCGCCCGGCGGGCACCCTCTCCCCCTCGGCGGAGAGGGACTGGGTGACGGGGCGCTCGCCGATCGCTTCGAGTCGCAGCGCCTCGTCGGCAGATTCGTCGCCTGAAGCATAATTGAACGTCAGCCGCACCTTCCCGCTCTGCCGGTTCGTCGTCTGGTTGGAAACCTTGACCGTGAATTCAATCACGTCGCCTTCGCGCAAAAAACGGGGCGGGTTTGGCTGCACCATCACATCTTTCGCCGTGACCGTTTTCCCTTCAAGATAGCCGGAACGGAGTTTTCGGTCGTGCGCGAAACCCAGGAATCGCCATTCCGTGAGGGCTTCCGGCATCGTGAACGTCAGGCGTACCATGCCGTTGGTGTCCGACGTGAGTTGCGGGAAGAAAAAGGCGGTTTCAATCAGATTTTTGCGCGCCGTGACCTGGCTGAGGTCGGGGCCTTTGCCCGGGGGCGCAGACGAAGCAGGCGTTTTCCCCGACATCTCGAATTTGTCGGCTGCGAAAAACCCTTCTGCAAGCTTGGCCTTCGATTCGATGGCCGGCTGCGCACTCATCGCTGAAGGCGCACCAAGTCGCGCACCCGCACGAACTGTTTCGGTTTCAGCCAATCCGTATCCTCGCGAGGCGATTCCGCGAGACTCGCTTTTTTGAAATTCCCACTCCCGGTAGTTCGCCACCAAATCGTACGGAAACTCGCGATAGCGCAGGTTCACGCTCACGTAACTTTGGTCCCATTGACCACTCAGCCATTGCAATTGTTTGACCGTGTTTTCGAACGACGCGCCGGCCGTCGAGTAATCCTGTCGAAAGACCGGGAACCGCTGCTGCCAATAGAGCGGCATGAACTGGTCGAGCGACGCGTCATAAAGCGTCGCCACCATTTCCGCGACGGCCCGTTCTGCATTTCGGATTTCGGATTTCGGACGTCGGTTTTTGACAACGGCCGTCCAGGTCTCCTTCTGGTTCGGTTCCAGCTTCGAAGTGAAATGCTCCCATTGGATGTCGAGTTCTTTGTTGCTCCAAGGCACATCCACGTGACGCGATTCGAGGTACGCCCGGTTCTCCCGCACCTGGGTGACGTGCAACGTGAATCCGCCGCGCATCGCCTCGGTCACCGCCTGCTTGATTTGCTGCTGTGTCTGGCCCGGCTTCGTCCAGTAACGCTGAAGCATCGCCTGCCGATGCTCGATTTCGATGAACGCGCGGCCGGCGCCGTAGCCCGTGCCCCACAAAGCCATGAATTCCTCGCCCGGCTCCAACGACCAGGACGGCGCCTCGAGCAGATGCGGAATTTTGACAGCCAACGTCGCGCTGCCCGGATTCAACACCTGAACGGGCAACCGCGCCGTGACTTTTTTGCCAAAG